>DATITA010000145.1:0-41828 GCA_035468355.1 Candidatus Dormiibacterota bacterium | reverse complement strand
CTCGAGAAAGAACCGGATGTCCTTGAACGGGTTGGCGAACACGTGGTCGTGATAGAAGGCTTTCTTCTTCTCCGAGTAGATCGCGTAGTTCATCGACCCCATGTTCAAGGCGGCCATCTCGGGGCGAAGCTCACTGATGTGCGCAACGCGCTCCTCCGGTGCGACCCCGACGGCGCCGGTCGAAAGATTGATGATGACGTCGGTGCGGGCGCGCACCTCGGAGAAGATCTCGGCAAACGTCTCCACGCTCCACTCGGGACCTCCCTCCGGCGTGCGCGCATGAATGTGGACGATCGCCGCCCCCGCGTCAGCCGCCCGCTTCGCCTCCTCGCCGATCTCTTTCGGCGTGTACGGGATCGCCGGGCACTGGTCCCGCGTCGCCAGGACGCCCGTCAGCGCCGCGGTGACGATGGCTTTCATACGGGGATGTTGCCGTGCTTGCGCCAGGGACGCTCGATCTTCTTGTCGCGGGCCTGTTCGATGCCGCTCACGATCACCCGACGGGTCTCGGCCGGATCGATCACATCGTCGATCATCGCCCAACCCGCCGCGAGGTAAGGGTTGATCTGGGCGCGAATGGCCGAGATCATCTGCGCCCGGGTCTCCTCCGGGTTGTCCGAGGCCTCGATCTGCTTGTTGAAGATGATGTTGACCGCGCCCTCGGGGCCCATGACCGAGATCTCCGCCAGAGGCCACGCCACGATGGTGTCTGGCTCGTACCCCTTGCCGCACATCACGTAGTAGCCCGCGCCGTAGGCCTTGCGCATGATGACCGTGACCTTCGGCACGGTCGCCTCGGAGGTCGCGTACAGCATCTTGGCGCCGTGCCGGATGATGCCGTGCTTCTCCACCTGAGAGCCCACCAGGAACCCGGGCACGTCCATGAGGTAGACGAGGGGGACGTTGAACGCGTCGCACATGCGGATGAAGCGCGCCGCCTTGTCTGCGGCATCGGAATCGAGGATGCCTCCTTTCTGCATGGGCTGGTTCGCCACGATCCCGACCGAATGGCCCGCCGCGCGAGCGAAGCCGACCACGATGTTCTTGGCCCAGGTGGGCTTGATCTCCAACCATGAGGAGTGATCGAAAACAGCCTTGATCACTTTGCGCACGTCGTATGCCGCGCGAGGGTTGGCCGGGACGATCCTGTCCAGGCCCTCGACGAGGCGGTCGGGCGGGTCGCCGGTGTCCCGGAACGGCGGGGGCTCGGTGTTGCTCGAAGGCAGGTAGGAGAGGAACCGCTTCACCGTCGCGATGCACTCGGTGTCGTCTTCGACCTCGTTGTCCCCCACTCCGGACTCGTAGCAGTGGACTTGCGATCCGCCCATGTCGTGGTCGCTTACGTCCTCGCCGGTCGCGGCCTTGACGAGACGAGCGCCTCCCAACGACATCGACGACGTCCCCTTCACCATCGGCACGAAGTCCGCGAGGCCGGGGATGTACGCGGTGCCCGCCGAACACGGACCGAGCATCGCCGCGACCTGTGGGATGACGCCCGACATCACAACCTGGTCGTAGAACAGGAAGCCCGTCCCGGCGAACGTCGAGCCGGCGGCCTCCTGGATCCGCGCTCCGGCGGAATCGAGGAGCCACACGAGCGGCTTGCGATAGCGCAGCGCGAGCTCGCGCACCCGCGCGGCCTTGAACTGCTCGCCGACGGCGCCCATCGAGCCGGCCATGACGGTGAAGTCGTAGGCGATCACCCATACCTCGCGGCCGTCAACCTGTCCGTGGCCGGTGACCACGCCGTCGGCCGGCGTGCCCTCCGCGTCCGAGTCCCCTCCGCGCACAGGCTGCTGGTGGGCGAGGAGGCCGAGCTCGACGAATGTGCCCTGATCGAAGAGAAGATCGATGCGCTCGCGCACGGTGAGCTTGCCGCGCTGGTGCTGCTTGGCGATGCGCTCTTCGCCGCCCATGCCCAGATTCTTGCGGCGTTTGGCGTGAAGCTCCGCGACCAGCCCCCCGTATTCGTCAGGCATCGGGGGCAATGTTAGGGATGCGGCCGACCAGGAGGTCCTCTCGCTTCCCCCAGCGGTCGAGGAACCGGTAGAAGTTGCGCTTGGACAGCCGCTCACGTTCTTTCGGCTCGGTCCATTCCCACAGGCGGTGCTCGTGCTTGACGATCGGGAGATCAGGCACCACCACCGCCCTTCCGCCACGGTCTCGCAGGCGAAAGCTGAACTCGATGTCTGCGATCCGGTAGAAGCGGAACTTCGGATCGAAGCCCCCGATCGCGAGGGCGTCGGAGCGACGGAACGCCATGCAATAGCCCTCGACGGCGTCGACCTCGGGACCGGCGCTCTCCTCGAACTCTTTAATCGTGCCCTTGCCCTGCACGCCGAAGGGGCCCGCGACCACCACCTCAGGGTCGGCAAGGGCCGCGATTAGCGGAGAGACTGCGTCGCCCTTCAGCTCGACCCCTGGGTCGAAGAGCACCACGAACTCGCCGGCGGCCGCCTCGATTCCCGCGTTGACTGCCGCCGAGAAACCCAGGGTCGGAAACAGCGGGATGAATCGGAACCGCTCGGCGGCGCGCCCCTCCAGCCAGGAGGCGATGCGCACGTCGTCGGAGTTGTCGACGACCAACGCCTCGAAATCCATTTTGCAGTGCGAGAAGACCGAAAGCAGCCAGCGCTCCGCGTCCGGCTTCCAGCCGTGCACGACGGTGAGTAGAGTCACAGCCCGCGCCGGCGCCGGGTGATCCTGGGTCGGCGCCCTGATCGCCTGCAGCTCGCTTCCGTCGTGGGTGTCGACCACGTCCCAGCCGCCCGCGCGCAATTGCTCGCGGATCGCATCCGCGGCTTGGAATTCTCTGGCGCGACGGCAGCGGATGCGCTCGGCCAGCAGCCTCTCGGCGTCAGCTCTGCTCAGAGCGCCCTGCGCGTGCCCGGCGTCCGTCAGCCCTTCTTGGCTTTGACCGCAGCCGTGAGCGCGGGAACGATCTTGAGCGCGTCGCCCACCACGCCGAGATCGGCCATCTTCATGATGGGCGCCTCGGCGTCCTTGTTGATCGCGATGATCACCTTCGAAGCTTTCATGCCGACGGTGTGCTGCATGGCGCCGGAGATGCCCACGGCGATGTAGACGCCCGGCCGGACCGATTTGCCGGTCTGGCCGACCTGCATCGAGTAAGGCACCCAGCCTGCATCGACCACCGCGCGGCTGGCGCCCACCGCGCCGCCGAGCGCGCCCGCCAGGTCTTCGAGCAGTTGGAAGTTCTGAGGGCCTCCCAGCCCGCGGCCGCCGCTGATCACGACCTTGGCGTCCTCGAGCTTCACCTTCTCGGTGGTCTCGACCACGCGCTCCGTGATGCGAGCGCGTTTGGAGGCGTCAGCGACCGCTACATCCAACTCCCTGACATCAGCCGTCCCGCCGGATTCCGATGGCTCGAAGGACTTCGGACGGACCAGGACGAGGGCCGGCTTGCTGTTGGCTTTCATCGAGGCGACCCGTGCACCGCCGAAATACGCCACCTTGGCGACGAATCCGCCGTCCTTGGCGACGAGGTCCACGGCGTTCGAGATGAGTCCGGTGCCGAGTCGCGCGGCGAGCCGGCCCGCGACCTCGCGCGAATCGGTCGTGAAGCCGAAAAGGATGAGGTCGGGCGAGCCCTTCTCGTTCAGGGCTGCCAGGGCGTCGGTCGCCGGCTCGGCGACGAAGTCGTCGAAGGCGCCGTCCTCGTCGACGTGGACGACTTTGGCTCCGTGCTTGCCGAGCGTGGCCGCCGCCTCCTTGGCGCCGGCGCCCAGCGCGATCGCCTCGACGTCGCCCAGCTCTCGGGCCTTGGCCATGAGCTCGAGGGACGTGGGGGCGAGCTTGCCCTGGTTCATCTCCGCGTACACCCAGATTTTCGCCACCTAGACCACCTTCGCCTCGACGAGAAGCTGCATGATCCGATCGACCGCGGTGCCGTCGTCTTCGATCACGACACCGGCCTTGCGGGTCTCGGCCTCAGCGATGCCCTCGATGGTCTCAACCGACTCGCCGCGCTCGATGCCGAGATCACCCAGTCCAAGCTGCTTGATCTCCTTCGAGCGGGCGGCCATGATGCCTTTGAGCGACGCGTAACGAGGTTCCGCGATGGCCGCGGTGACGGTAATGAGCGCTGGAGTCGATGCCTCCACTACCTGGTAGCCATCCGCTGTCTGCCGGTGGACCTTCACGGTCGAACCGTCGACCTCCACCTTCTTGGCGACGGTGAGCTGGGGCATACCCAGGAGCTCAGCCAGCATCGGCGGCACCATCCCCGTGCTGCCGTCATACGACTCGGTGCCACAGATCACCAGGTCAGGCCCTTCTGCCTTGATCGCCGCGGCCAGCGCGCGCGCGGTCAGCAGCGCATCCGCGCCGGCGAGCTGCGGGTCGGTGATGAGAATGCCGCGGTCCGCGCCCATCGAGAGGCCCTTGCGAATCGCGTCCTTGGCCCGCTCGGGCCCCATCGACACCAGCACGACCTCGCCGCCGTGCGCCTCTTTCAGCTGCAGGCCTTCTTCGACCCCGCATTCGTCGCCTGGGTCGAGGACCACCTCCTTGTCGCGGGAGATGGTGTTGTCCGATTCCAACGCCAGGTTCGAGTTGGGGTCCGGTACCTGTTTGACGGTGACGACGATTTTCAAGTGCCATTCCATTATCGCTGCGACGGGAGCTCGGCATTGAACCGCTCCACGTCGGCGGGCGTGTTGAGGCTGCGGAAAAGGGCCCCCTCCAGGCCCTCCAGCCAGGTCACATCCAGGCTTTCGGCGAGGTCTGCCGCCTTGAGCAGGCCCGCATCGAGCGCTGCCGCTATGGCAGGAAGCGCGCTCCGTCGGTAAGCACCACATACCGGTTCCCGCCGGCCGTCGATCCTCGGGATCGCGGCGTCGCAGCCGCGCGCGGCGGCGACCGCAACCTGCGCGAGATCGACTGTCACGTATGGCATGTCACACGCCACAGCGAACATGACCTCCTCGCGCGCGGCGGAAAGACCGGCCTCGATTCCCGCCAGTGGTCCTGCGAAACGCTTGCGGTCGAACACGATGCGGTACGGCACCGGCTGCTCGAGCTGCTCGGGCTCGGCGAAAGACACCATGACGTCCGTGAACGCGGGGGCCAACCGGCTCGCGACGTAGCGCAGAAGATACGTGTCCCCCACCTCGAGCCACGCCTTGGGCCGGCCCATTCGTCGGCTGTCGCCGCCGGCCAGCACGAGGAGCGAGGCCTGCATGATCGACAATGATCGCGCGGTGCGAGCAATCGACTTTCACGTCCACCTCCCGACGCCCGAGTGGCTGGACGGCTCCATGCAGGGATACGTGGAGGCGGCGGAGGCCTATTTCCGGTCCAAGGTCGCCCGGCGCACCCTCGAGGAGCTGGCCGGGGAGTACGAGGCGATGGACGTCGTCGCGGTGCTGCTGGCGTGGGACGCCGAGACCGCGACCGCCCGTCCGCGGGTGCCCAACGAGCTGGTCGCCCAGGCCTGCCTGGACCATCCCAAGGCGTTCGTAGGCTTTGGCAGCGTAGACCCACTGAAGGGCGAGCGGGCGGTCGAGGAGTTGGAGAGGATCGCGGATCTCGGCCTGAAGGGGGTGAAGCTGCACCCTTCGCTGCAGGCGTTTGCGCCCGATGACGAGCGCTACTGGCCCATTTACGAGCGATGCCAGGACCTGGGCCTCGTCACCCTTTTCCACACCGGAACAAGCGGTATCGGCGCGGGCCAACCCGGCGGCCAGGGCATCCGGCTGGACTACGCGCGGCCCATTCGCCTCGACGCACCGGCGGCCTCGTTTCCGGATCTGCAGATCATCGCGGCGCACTTCGGCTATCCGTGGCACGTTGAGCTCCTCGCGATGGCCCTGCACAAGACCAACCTCCACATCGACATCTCCGGCTGGGCCCCCCGCTACATCCCGGCCGAGGTCATGCGCGACCTCAAGGGCCGGCTGCAGGACCAGTTCATCTTCGGCAGCGATTACCCCTTCATCTCGCCCCAGCGCTGCCTGGACGAGCTGGCCACACTCCAGATCCCCGAGCCAGTGCTTCAGAAGGTGCTGCTCGGCAACGGGAAGAAGCTGCTCGGCCTGTCGTAACCGGGGACCAATCGAGAGGTCGAGCGCGCGTGCAAAGTGACCGTCCGGGTCAGCAGAGGCAAAGGTAGATCCACGCCTTCGCTCGCGACCACGGTCACGGTGACCCCGCTCACCGAAACCTGGTCCAGGGTGGCCCGGGGCTCGTCGGCCTCGAGCTCTTGCAGCGCGGTCGCCTTGGCCGCACGTGGGTCCAGCGCCAGCACACCGCGCGAGCGCAACGTGGCGACGTCGAGCTGCTCCGATGCCGCCTCGGCGGCGAGGGCGGCAGCGGCTTGCAGCGCGGCGGCGCGGGCGCTGACCGTCGCGGAGTCGATCGCATAGGCCGCGACCGGCAGCAGGACGAGCGGCAGCGCCATCGCGAAGAAAGCGAGAACCTGGCCTGCCTCAGACGGCTTCATGGGATCGGAGCGCGGGTGCGGTACGACTCGATGTCGGCCGCGGCGCTCGCCTCCAGGTCGAGCTGGCTCGGAAACGGCAGGAGGCTCGCCCACGCGAGTCCGACCGACCCCCTTGATGCAACGTGCACGACGCCCGTGCGGACGAACCTGCCGAGGTCGAGCCGAAGCGTGCAGCCGCTCAGCGGATACGCCGCCACGACTCCCGCGAACTGCGCCTGGGCGGCCAGCTGCGCGCTGGACGGATCGGGGGCGCGAGCGGCGGCGCTCGCAGCTGCCTGGGTGGCGGCGTCCAAGCCGGCCCGGGCGTCGGCGACCTGCGCGAGGGCGGCCGCGCCGATGGCCAACAGCGCCACGATCGGGGCGCACAGGGCCAGCTCGACCATCGACTGTCCGCCGTCCCTCAACTGAAGGTCTCCTTGCGCATCGCGACGTCCGCGTGAAGAGGCAAGCCGGACCAGGCGACCAGCGGCACGATTGCCGGCGCCGTGCCCCCGACAGTCACCTCGATCGACTGGCCGGCGTCCTTGGCGCAGACCCAGACCTCGGGCGGGGTGCCGGCCTGGCCGGGACACCACGCGGCTGCCACCACCCCGACCAGGCTTGGCTCCAGCGCTCGCAGGGTCACGCGCGATGCGACGCTGGGGCCGCCGCCGGCGACCGAAGCGGCCCGCGCCCCGGCCAGGGCGGCAGAACGCACGGCCTGCGCCTCGGCGCCCCAGACCGAAAACTCGATGCACCCCAGCGCCAGCAGCAGGGCCACCGGCCAGGCCAGCGCAAATTCGACCAGCGCGGTGCCCGCCGCCGCACGTCTCATCTCAAGCTCCCCTGCAGAACCGACACCGCCGGGAACATCAGGACGCCCAAAAAGGGCAACAGGATGCCGACCGCGGCCGGCAGCAGGACGTGGTTCAAGGCGGTCCGGCTGTGGCTTATCAGCTCGCGACGCTGGGCGCGCCGAAGGTCCGTGGCGAGGGCGCGCACGCCCTGGCTGGTGCCGGTGCCGTACTCGCGGCTCGCGGTCAGGATCGTCGCAAGGCTGGCCAGTGCGCCGATCCCGGTCCGCTCCGCGTAGTCGAGAAGCCGGGACTCGAACGCGACCGATCCCGCGACCTGTGAGGCGATCAGCATGCGGCGGAGATCGGCGGCCAGCTCGCCTTCGACCTGTACCGCCACCGAACCCAACGCCGCAAGGGCGCTCCCTCCACCGCTCAGCTCCAGGGTGAAGAGCTCGAGAAGCGGGACGAGCTCCCCGGCGAGACGGCGGCGGCGCCGTTCGACGGCCGAGTTGAGAGACGCGAGGACCATGACGCATCCGGCGACAAAGCCGAGCGGCGCAATGATTGGCGCGACAAGCGAACTTGCGGCGGCCATGCACAGAGCGAGCGCAAGCGCCATTGCGGTCACGCGCTCCGCCGTCTCGCCCCACCCGGCCCTCTCGATGGCGGACGCAAGCCATCGCGCCGGTCCGGCAACTCCCCACCACCGGCCGAGCGCAGTCGTGAAACTGGAGAGCTCGCCCGCCGGATCGATGGGCTGACCATTCCAGGCCGCCGCCATCACGCCGCTGGAGCAGAGCAGCCCGGCCGCCAGAGAGCTTCCGATCAACATCTCGTCAGGCATCGTTGAGCCTCACTCGCTGGAGGCCGGGCAGCTCGAGTAGCCGCCGCATCCACGTGTAGCCCGCCGCCATGGTGGCAAGCATCGCCAGGAGGAAGAGCTCACCGGCCGGCCGGTGGAAGGCGCCCAGGTAGGGCGAGTGCAGGGCAGAGAGGGTAAACAGGAAAACGACCGGCAGGGCGACGATGATGGTCGACGCGGAGCGGGCCTGCGCCTGCAGGGCCCGAGCCTCGCGCTCCACCTCCTGGGCCGCGGAAACCGATGCCTCAAGGTCGGCGAACAAAGGCGCGAGCTCGCCACCGCCCGGACGTTGGATGAGCACAGCCGCGGCGAGCATGTCGAAGAGCGGTTCGGCGATGCGTTCCCTTGCCTGCTTCCATGCCTGCCGCCGGCCGAGCGAGCGCGCGGAGATGGCCGCGAACTCGCCGCGCAGCGGCAGCGGCCCGCGCTCGGCCAACACGGCGATCGCCTGGTTCACGCCGGTGGCGCCGGTCTCGAGGAGCTGGCGAAGCATCCGAACCGCGTCCAGCACCGCATCCTGGCGTGCCGCCTGCCGGGAGCGAACGCGCGCCGCGAAGGCGCCCCGGACAAGCGACGCGCCGCCGAGAAGGCCGGGCAGAGCCAGCACCGGCAGGCCGGTCAACGTTTGCGCCAGCAGACCACCTGCCAAGGCGGCTACGAGCTGCAGCACCAGGAAACGTGGCGCGTCGATCGAAGGCACGGCCGCCTCGATGGCGAGCGCTTGCTGCCTCGCCCACCATTTCCGCAGCCGGCTGTCGAGCCAGCGCGGCGCCGTCGATGGCGGAGGCGGGGCGGCGAGGGCCAGGACTGCCGTCAACACCGCCAGGCCGGCCGCGATCGCTGCGGCGACCTCAAGCATCGAAGCCGTCGAGGAGAGAGCCTGGATCGCAGACGCGCGCGAGCTTCGTCCACACCCGCTCGGGCATGGCGGTGGGGGATCCTGCGCGGTGCCAGTCGCCGTCCGGGCCGATGCCCACGAGCTCATGGACCAGCGTCCTCCCATCGTCGACACCGCCGACCCAGCCCACCGACAACAGACGCCGTTCGCGGTTGGCGCCTGAACGCTTGACGATGCCCGTGTAGAGCACGAGGTCGACCGTATGGAGGACCTCGGCCAGCAGCACCTCCGCTCGCGGCGCTTGCGGGTTGCGGGAGGCGAGGCGCACGAGGCGCGGCAGGGTTTCGCGGGGACTCTCGGCGTGGAGAGTGCAGAACGACCCCGGATGCCCCGTGTTCATGGCGTCGAGCAGGTCCAGGGCCTCACCGCCCCGAACCTCGCCGATGATGATGCGGTCAGGCGACATTCGAAGCGCCTCGTGCACGAGCATCTGGATGGTGATCGCGCCGCGCCCTTCGGTGTTAGGCGCGCGGCCCTCGAGGGCGATGCAGTCCGCAAGCTCGCGCCACAGGTGCAGCTCTGCCTGGTCCTCGATGGTGACCACCCGCTCGTCCGGCGGGATGAGCCGCGCCAGCACCCGCATGAAGGTCGTCTTGCCGGCTCCGGCACCCCCGGAGATCAGCATATTGAGGCGCCCGGCCACGGCGGCCTGGAGCAGCGGTCGCAGCGCCGCGGGAGCAAAACCGGACGCTTCCAGCGCGGCCAGGTCCGCGAAGCGTGCAGGCGGATGGCGGCGGATCGTGACGCTCATGGGGCGCGCCGGGGGCGAGAGCGCGGCATGGAGCCTGCTTCCCTCCGGCAGCGTCATGGTCACGGTCGGGCTCGCGCGGTCCAATCGAGCGCTTGCCGTGCCATCCGTGTACCAGTGCACCAGCTCGACAAGGGCCGCTTCGTCAGGGAACGGCGGGGCGATCGATTGACGCCTGCCTGCTCTGAAGACGAAGCAGGCCTCGGCGCCGTTGATGCGCACCTCTTCGACCTCGGGGTCGGCCAGGTGCTCCGCCAGCGGGCCAAGAGGCGTCACCGTAGCGAAGATCCTCCGCCAGAGCTGCTCCGACTGCGTCCCGTCCAGGTTCTCGGCGGCGACGAGCCGCCCCACCAACTCGTATATCCAGTCCTGGTCCTCGACCCGCAGGCGCGTGCGGTCGCGCCGGGTCAGCTCGACGGCGAGCTCGCTTTCGACCCGGGCGCGGATCGCCCCTTCGAGTTCGGGGGTTGCGGCTGCGCTCACGGTGCTTCTGCGACCTGGATGGCCCCGTCCACAGTCGAGACAGGAGACTCGCTGCCGCCAGTCGAGCCGGGCTCGGCGATCACCGCCGCCAGGTGCATCACAGCCCCGGCGTACACGAACGCCGCCGCCTTCTCCGCCCCCACCACCAGCACCAGGCCGGCAGAGGAGGACGACCGAACCTCGACCCCAAGCGCAAACGGTTCCACCGTCAGATGGTCCGGCGCGCCGGCGAGCAGGAGCAGGTCGACGCGCGACCCGGGCGGCGCCGCCGGCACGCTCTGCAGCGGAACGAAGACAAGCCGGCGGTCGGCCGGCGAGCTCGTCGTGACCGCGTCGCTGCGCTGGATGAGCTGGCCGGCGACGAGATCGTGCGAGGACCGAAGTGCGGCCAGGGCGGCGCCGTCAGTGCGCGTGAACAAAAGCCGGCGCGCGCCACTGACGTTGACCCGGGCCAGCCCCACCGTGCCGCCGGCAAGCAGTGCTCCGGCCGGTATGTCTTGAGCTGCGACGTACACCTCGACCACGTCGCGCGACGGGTCCGCGACGATCAGCAGCGTGGCGCTCACGGCCACACCTAGCCCCAGCGCGACGAACGCGACCAGCCACCGTTTCACCATGGCTGCGACGTTATGACGCGCGCCGCAGCCCGACAATCCAGGCTGTTAAGGCGAGGCGGCTTGTAAATCTGGGCTTGACATCTGCTCCGTGCCGATTATTGTGCTGCGCATGGTCGCAGCCGCCCCCGCCATCGCCGACGACGCGGAGGTGGAGTCACGCCGCAGGTCACTCCTGGCCGAATCCGACTCACTGCTAGACGACGTCGAGAACCTTCGGTTAGACGATCGGGTCGAGGCGCCACCCCGCCTTCGAGAGGCCATTCGTGCTCTGCAGATCCGACTTGGCCGCCGCAACCCGCCACTACCGCCCGCCACCCTCGAGGCGGCCCACGATTTGGTGTTCGCGGTTCAGCAGAGGCTGATGGCCGCCAATCCGAATCATCCCCGGCCGAACCGTCACGTCGGGCGGCCCAGCGGGCAGCCGCTGGTGACCGTGGTCCGCGAGGACAGGCGGTGGAAGGTCCTCACGCTGCCGGCACCCCAGAACGGGGCGGACGACGCAGATTGGCTGGCGATGGTGGACTGCACGGTGGAGCGAGCCTGGGACCGGTGGTGTTACGCGCAGCAGCAGGCGATGCGCGCCGCCCATGAGCACTTCAAGGCGCACCTGGCCGTCGCGGTGGCCGGCGCCGCCTGGGCCAACTACTGGGAGCTGCTGCAGGACGCCGAACGCATCAAGGAGCGCCTGCGCCCGCCGCACGTTGCAGGAACGTCCGGAGCTCGTCGCCCCTGACCGGCACACCCGAGGCGCGCACCCTGCCCGCGAACAGTTGAAGGAAGACTCGAAGACCCTCGTCGTCGAGCATCGTTGCCGCCTCGATGACCTCGGCAGCCAACTCCTCGTGGCCAGGCTCGAGCACGCGGGCAAGCGTTTCGGTGAACCCGTCCGGCAGTGCGCTCATCGTGTGGTGACAATAGACGCGTGCAGCCGGTGGTGATCGGGGATGTCATGTGGGAGCCGAGCCCCGACGTGATTGCCCGGAGCCGGCTCAAGCGGTTCATGGACCGGCACGGCATCGAGACCTTCGCCGAGCTCCTCAAGCGCGCGGACGATGACATCGAGTGGTTCTGGGACGCGGCGATCAAGGACATCGACATCGCCTTCTACCGCCACTACGACCGGGTGGTCGACTTGTCGAAGGGCAAGCCCTGGGCGAGGTGGTGGATCGGCGGGCGCATGAACATCGTGCACAGCTGCCTGGACCGCTATCGCGAAGCAGGGCACCGAGATAAGCCCGCGATCGTCTGGGAGGGCGAGCCCGGCGAGGTCCGCAAGCTCACGTACGGCCAGCTCGACCGCGAGGTGTGCCGGCTGTCCGGCGCACTGCGACGCCTCGGCGTGCGGCCCGGCGACCGCATTGGGATCTTCATGCCCATGTGCCCGGAGGTCGCCATTTCCGTCCTGGCCACCGCGAAGGTCGGCGCCGTGATCATCCCGTTGTTCTCAGGCTATGGCCCCGAGGCGATCGCGGCGCGACTGCGCGACGGCGAGGCGAAGGTGCTGATCTGCGCGGACGGCTTCTACCGGCGCGGCCAGGTGGTCCCGATGAAGGAGACCGCCGACAAGGCCCTGGCGAGCAGCCCCTCGGTGACCAAGGTCATCGTCCACCGCCGCGTGGTGCGCGAGATCCCCTGGACCCACGGACGCGACCAGGTTTGGGAGGTGCTGCTGGAGGACGAGCCAGACCACGCGCCGACTCATGAGATGGACCCCGAGGACCCGCTGATGATCATCTACACGTCGGGCACGACGGGCAAGCCGAAGGGCACGCTGCACGTGCACGGCGGATTCCCGGTCAAAGCGGCCCAGGACATGGCGCACGGCTTCGACGTGGGCGCCGGCGACTCGGTGTTCTGGTACACGGACATCGGCTGGATGATGGGCCCCTGGCTCATCTTCGGGACGTTGATCCTGGGCGCGACGATGGTGCTGTACGAGGGCACCCCCGACCACCCCGCCGCCAACCGCATGTGGCGAATGGTCGAAGACCACAAAGTCACAGTGCTGGGCGTCTCCCCCACCCTGGTTCGCTCGTTGATGACCCATGGAGACGAGGTGCCCGCGCACCACGACCTCACCAGCCTGCGCATCCTCGGCGGCACGGGCGAGCCCTGGAACCCGGAGCCTTTCCAGTGGTTCTTCAAGCACATAGGCGGCGGCCGCATACCCGTGATCAACTACACGGGCGGCACCGAGATCTCGGGCGGGATCCTGTGCGGAAACGTCATCACCCACCTGCGTCCCTGCGCGTTTGCCGGCCCCGTCCCGGGCATCGCCGCGGACGTCCTCGACCCCGAGGGGCGGCCGGTGCGCGGCGAGGTCGGCGAGCTGGTCATCCGCAACCCCTGGCCGGGCATGACCCGCGGCTTCTGGGGCGACCGTGAGCGCTACCTCGAGACTTACTGGAACCGCTTCGAAGGGGTGTGGGTCCACGGCGACTGGGCGTACATCGACCCAGAGGACGGCCTGTGGTACGTGCTCGGGCGGTCGGACGACACGATCAAGGTCGCAGGCAAGAGGCTCGGGCCGGCCGAGGTCGAGTCGGTCCTGGTCGGCCACCCGTGGGTCGCCGAGGCGGCGGCGATCGGCGTCCCCGACGAGATGAAAGGCGAGGCGCTGGTGTGCTTCGTCATCCTCCGTCCCAACCGCAAGGCGAGCATGGAGCTCTCGTCCGAGCTGCAGGAGCTCGTGGCCACCGCGCTCGGCAAGCCGCTCAAGCCCAAGGCGGTCCACATCGTCAGCGACCTGCCGCGCACCCGCAACGCGAAGATCCTGCGCAGGGTCGTGCGCTCGGTCTACACCGGCAAGGATCCGGGCGACCTGTCTGCGCTCGAGAACCCGAGCGCGCTCGCGGCGATTGGTGCGACGCGCAACTGAGTGATCCGGTCTCCCCACCCGGCCGCGCCCGCTTCGCGAGCAGGGCCACCCTCCCCACCTGTGGGGAGTTGCGCGCGCTTCGCGAGCAGGGCCACCTCCCTGCCGATGCGGAGGCTAGAAGCTGAGGACCTTGTCGGCTTCCATGGTCAGGCGGGCCAGGTCGGGCGGTCCGATGAACGTCATGTTCGGGGTCATCATCGACGGTAAGACCCCACGGGCCTCAGCGCAACCCTTTCAAACGTAGAAGTGGATGTCCTGGTCGAGGCACCTGTCGAGCAGGTCGCGCAGCGGCGGTATGCCGACGCCGAGCACGTTTGCGATGACATCGGGCTTGACCAGCTCGGCGGCGTCGCCGGCCAGCGCGACCGCGACCTCGATGCCCGCGGCCTTAGCGCCGTTGACCGCGATGTGGAATGGGACGCTGGCGCGCGTCGGTTCTTCGGCTCCGGTGGCGGTGACGATCAGCAGGCCAGGCACGCACACAAGTATGGGCAGTCGATGATCGGGCCGCACCCATGAGGCTGACACGCGCCGATTGGGTGCACCTCCTGCTCCTGTGGCTGGGCGGCATCGACCTCCGATTGACGATGCTCGCGGTGCCTCCCCTGGTCCCCCTCATCCACCGCGCGCTGCACCTGGACGAGAAGGCCGTCGGCGCCCTGGTGTCGCTGCCCGTCCTGCTGCTGGCGGTCGCTGCCGTGCCCGGTTCGCTGCTCATCGCCAAGCTCGGAGTGCGGGGCGCCCTCGCGGCGGGTCTCGGGCTCGTCGCCGTGTTCGGCGGTCTGCGCGGCTTGGGGCCAAGCACGCCGGTCCTGTTCGGCGCCACCCTCCTGATGGGCGCCGGCGTCGCGGTCAGCCAGCCGGCCTTCCCATCCCTAGTGCGCGAGTGGTTTCCGCGCAGGATCGCCATCGCCACGGCCGTCTACAGCAACGGGATCCTGATCGGGGAAACGGTGCCCACCGCCCTGACCACGCCCGCCGGCGTGCTCCCCCTCGCCCACGGCGACTGGCGCTGGGCACTCGCTTTGTGGTCGATCGTCGTCGTGGCCACTGCCGCAGCGATCGTGCTCGCGGCGCCGCGGCATCGCCGGCTCTCGGTTCCTTCCCGCTGGTGGCCCAGCTGGGGAGAAAGCCAGACCGTGAGGATCGGTCTCGTGATGGGAATGGCCTCGGCCGTGTATTTCGGCACCAACGCCTACGTCCCCGACTTCCTCGACCAGACCGGGCGACACAACCTCATCGCGCCCACGCTCGCGGTCTTAAACGGCTCGCAGCTGCTGACAGCGCCCGTGGTCGCCATCTGGTCCCGGGTGCTCACGGGACGGGCCGGCTTCATCGGCTCGAGCGTGCTCATGGGCGTGGCCCAGGTCGGCATCGTGCTCACCCCCGGAGCCGGCGTGATCCTGTGGGCGCTCGTCCTCGGCTTTGCCGCGGCACTCGGTTTCATCGTGGTGCTGACGCTGCCGCCGAGGCTAGCGGCGGCCGGTGACGTCCACCGAATGAGCGCCGCCATCTTCACGATCCAGTACAGCGCTGCGTTCGCCGTGCCGCTGCTCGCAGGCGCGCTCTGGGACGCAAGCGGAGCGGCTGTGCTCGCCTTCGTCCCGGGCGTGCTGGCCGCCGGCGCGATGGCCTGGCTTGCCCTCCCGCTGCGCATTCCGTCGGTATACCGCTCCGCCGTATGACCGAAGAGGTCGCACATGCTGCTTCAAGAGAGTCCTGGCGCTGAGCCCAGATGTTGTGGCCGATGGGGTTGAACCTCTGCGCTGAACGCGGAAGGCTCGCGTTCATTGGATTAGTCAGGGGCGCGGAGGGAGGCCGCGGTGGCCGCCGCCCGCGCTGACCGCGGCGTGATCATCCACTTGCGCTGCTGCATGGCCTCGTTGACCTGCGCCACCACCGCGATAAGGTTCTTGAAGGCGGTGTAAAACAGGCTGCTCATCACCAGGTAATACAGGAACCAGCGTCTGTGCCTGCGGATGTCTCGATGGGCGAGGCGCCACGCGAGCGCGGTTTGGGCCGGGCCCGTCCCGAGCGTGAAGATGGTGGTCATCACGAAGACCGGCACGAGCCAGTCGATCTTGTTCAGGCCCCCGAACTTGATCGTCCAGAAGATGATGATCGGGATCATCTGGTTGGCGATCCACGGGTACGCCTCTCGCCAGATCAACAGGTGGACCAGGCCGAGCTTCTGCCTCAGCGTCACGTTGGGAGACCTGAGACTGCGCCACAGGTACCGGTACGAGACCTGGAACCATCCTTGCGCCCAGCGCATCCTCTGATTCCAGAGCGCGTGGAGAGTGACCGGCGCGAGCTCTCGCGAGACCAGGAGAGGGTCGGAGGCGATTCGGTGGCCCTCGAGCAACGCTCGAATGGACGAGTCGATGTCTTCGGTGAGCATGGATGCGTGCATGCGGATCTCGTGGAGCAGCCGCGCGTTCCAGTAGCCATTCGAACCTCCGAAGATCCCGAACCCATGTAGCCTGGCGCGCCCTGGATGACTCACCGCATAGATCGCCTCGAACTCGACGGCCACGAGTCGTGACACCCAGGTCTCGTCCCCGTTGCGGACCATGCAGTGGCCCTGGACGACGTCGTATCCGGAGGCCAACCACCGCCACGCCCTGCGGAAGCAGTGGGGGTCGGGATGGTGGTCGGCGTCGAAGATGCCGATGAACTCACCCGTGGCCTCGGACAGCGCGGCGTTCACGTTCTGCGCCTTCGACTCGCTGCCCTCGACCTTGATCAGCTTCAGGCGCGTGTCGGCGCGCGACATCTCCCGAAGCGTTTCCTCGATGGGCATCGGCCTCGGCGCGTTGTACGCGAGCACGATCTGGAGCCCGGCCGGGTAATCCACGCGCTGGAAGGATCGGACCGTCTCGACAATGGTCGCGGCCTCGTTGGGCATGTACGCGGCGATGATGGCCGTGGCGGGCACGTAACGCTCCTCCGGGAGGCGGGGCGGGTGCTTGATGCGCAGAGCGAGAAGGCCTTCGACCCAGATGAGCACGGCGGTCAACACCAGGGCGATGACGATCACCACGTACATGAAGGAGGCGACGTCCAACCCAAGCGCGTCGAGGCCGAGGTAAACCGCGAGCGGAAGGCCGGTCCCCAGGAGTTGGGTGATGAGGACCTGACCGGGGATGGTGGAGAGCACGTGCAGCACTCCGGTGCGTATCGGCGTGCGTACGCTTGGGTGCAGAGGGCGCATGGTCGGCAGATACAGGACAGGCCGAAGGTCGAGCTGCACCTGGGCGTGCTCCATGGCGATCGCGCAGCGCTCCCCCAGCTCCCGGGCATCCGAATCTATTCCGAACTCGACGAAGCCCACCACGGGTGTCAGTTGGAAGAGCTCTCCGCCCGCGCTGAACTCTCGCGCGGCAACCGACTCCATCACTCTCGTCAGACGGCTCCTGGCGTCAGACTCGGTGGTCTCGGGCATCATGAGCATGAAGAGGTCATGCTCGTCGTGGGCGATGAGATCGAGAGGCGCGGCGCCGGTCGTGATGAGGGTAGCCACCTGCAGCTCTATCTGGTCCTGGACCCGCGAGGAGAACCGCATGCGCAGCCGGGCCAGCTCGTGCACGCCGATATAGGCCATGACCCCTCGCCGATTGGTCTTTTTGGCGCGCGAGACCTCTCGCTCCAGCTCTTCCGCGAACCTTGCTTCCGACAGCACGCCGGTCGGGCGATCGAACATGAGGTTGGAGGCGGGAACCGGAGGACGCTCGATCTTGGCTCGAACCCTCGCCACCAGTTCGCGGAGCGCGAACGGTTTGACCAGGTAGTCGTCGGCACCCAGGCCCATTCCCGCCACGAGGTCCTCCGTGTCGCCTCGACCCGTCAGCAGGATTACTGGAAGCGCCTTCGTGGCAGCCTGCGAGCGGATGCGCTTGACGAGCTCGAAACCGTCCATCCGCGGCATGGTCACGTCGCTGATCACAAGGTCCGGGAGCGCCTCGCCAAGCCGGCTCAGCGCCTCTTCTCCGTCGGCCGCATAGACGACCCCGCAGCCGGCAGAGGTCAGGGCGCGGCCGACCACCTTGCGAATCGCCTCGTCGTCGTCGACGACCAGGATCGAGGCGTCGAGGCGGGCCACGACCGGCGGGGGGACCATCGTGAGCTTGCCTTTTGGCCTGCTCTGGGTCTTGGGGAGGTGACGCTTGGCTGCTCTCATGCGCGCCAGCCTGAGTATGGCGCTCGGAGCGCGAGCCGCTCAAGGCTTACGACTGTTGGGGATCCATGCTCGGTGAGCCCGTAACAGCGCGTACGGCCGCCGGCAGAAGCTGGCACCGAGGATCGGCTATACGAGCTTGTGCTATCACCGTACGAGCGCGGGCAGGGTCGCCTGCCCGCGCCAATCCGATCGCCTGTACGCAAAGGCCGAGAGCCAACGTAGGTGGCGCGGACGGCTCGTTCGCCAAGACCTCTTCTATGAGTGCAAGCCCGGCCCTCAGATCGTCGTTCTTGATCAGGGCAAACGCGAGAGTCCCCCTGATCATCCAGATGTACATAGCCTTTTGCGGCTCTGCTTCGATCGCCGTTAACGCCTCATTCGCCAAAGGCAGCGCCTCTGTCACTGCGACCGGTGTGTCAATCATCAAGTCGGTCCAAGCGAGATTGTTCGCTGCCAGTGTTCTGGTTAATTGCCGGGGGGCATTTTCTCGAACCTGCGCGAACGTCAGTGCAGCGGTGTCGAACGCACCCGAGGCAAGCATGGCAAGGCCCTTTACGTTCTGTCTTTCCCAGTGGCCTTTGACGTAGAAGCCCGTGTCACCAGCTTCGCTTCGAGTGCGCTGGGCGTCGAAACGCTCCCACAGAGCCGGGTAGAGAGCTCTAAGGTCGGTTTCCTGCCAGGCGGTTCCCGATGGCGTATCTGGGACATGACGACCCGTCGAAGGCAGGTGCTTTCCGGCGACGGCCTCATAGGCGTCGCCCGCGGAATACAGGGCATCCTCGCACTCGGCATTCCCTTCAAATGAAACACCGGCCAGAGACTCGGGTTCTCGCAGGGCTGCCTCCCAGACATCGCGCCCCTGCAACATCAGCCAGCCTCGGAAATAGTCAAATCCGTCGTCGGAGCATCCGCCATTGATCACGAACGCAGCACCCCACAGATCCCATCGGTGCGACGTGCGCATCAGATCTTCCTGATCGCGGGCAAATGCCTCGATTTCTGTTGCTGACAGTCCGCTCAAAAGGCGCTCCAGTGCGCGAGCGCGTTCCGCACAGGTGTTTCCGCTGGCCCGAGCCTGGTCGATTAACTCCCAGAATTCGCCCGCCACGGGATGAGTCTAAGCATGCGTTCTGGCGAAGTTGGAGAGGGATACGGAACTCTCAGCCCCCCAGTACCAATGAGACCATTCTCTTCAGTTACTGGCTCGACTGACCTGGGCCAATGAGCCCTGGCCTCCCGCCTGGCAATCGATATCCGCACGCTGGCACAGTCGACGGCGGCGTCGGGGCCGGCCTACAGCATCTGTTTCCACCGTAACCGCGATGGCCTCTCGTACGTACTGACAACTGATGGCGCATCGTGAACCCCGGTCACGCCGCCTTGTCGAAACGATTGCAGCCTTCGCGGTCTTGGCGGCGGTCGTGCTGGCCACCGGTGCGGCAGGCGTCTGGTTCGCCACGTCGCATTTGACGACGCGCAACGCCGCGCGCGTCGCATCACCCACGCCGACCCCGTCGTATTCCCCTTTGACCTCGCCGAGCGAGAGCCCTATCGAGGCGAGCCCCAGTATTTCGAGCTCACCCAGCCCGCCACCAATCACCGGGCCCTATGTCCTGTTGTCCTCCCCTTCACCGACTGTGGTCTGGGCGCTCGTCGACAACCAACTCCTGTTCCGGTCCGTGGACCAAGGCGTCTCGTGGCAGCAGGTCCAGTCCCCTCCTGGCCTCGATGCGAATCGCTATTCGGGGATCTCGTTCGTCAACGACAGAGTCGGCTACGTCCTGGTGCCGGTGGACGATTGCACCAAGAGCGCCGCTGAGCTGTTCCGCACCCAGGATGCCGGGGCGACCTGGAACCTGGTGGCGCTGCCGCCGCTGCGGTGCGTGGAATACATGACCTTCGTCGACGTGAGCCACGGCTTCCTCTCCGGCGTCGAAGGCGATTACAGGGCTGTCGTCAGCAGGACATCCGACGGCGGCCAGACATGGTTGCAGTCCACGATGCCTGATCCTCCGGGCTGGGCTAACAGCCGAGCGAGCCTCGGCATCGAGCCGATCAAAGCCTTCGGCAACATCGTGCTCGCCGCCGGTGTGTTCAACGCGACCATCTACTACTTCCGGTCGTCTGACTCCGGAGCCAGCTGGATATACCTCCCGATCGCACACGACGCGAAGGCGGGTTTTCCCGACTTCCTCACGCCGACCCACTGGCTCGAGCTCAATACCGCAGAGGAGACAACCGATGGCGGGCACGGCTGGCACAGCTTCGACACCGACTACACCAGCGTGGTCGGCCTTGGGGCGTCAGCGATTTTCCCGACGCCTGACGTGGGCTACTGCGCCAACTACGGTCGAATTCACTTCACCGTGGATGGCGGAGTTCATTGGACCGTCATCAAAACGAGCTGGCCGTAGATACAAGCAGGGGATCGCTGGAGCAGGAGACGGGAGACGAAGCGCCCAGTACCAATCACGGCGTTGAGTTCGTCTGCCGATTCGGGGCTGACCCCAAGATCTTCCCGGCCATTGCCTCTGCAAGGATCGCGGAGAATCTAGGGCCCATATGACGACACGGCCTCCGCTGCGCGGTGCCTCGCTTTCACCGATGACGCTGCTGTTGATTGCTTTGGGCATTTGCGGTGCCCTCTTGTTCGCGGCCGTATGGCTGATCGAGGGAGCCACACGCCCAGGCTACAGCGCCTGGGCCCACACAATAAGCGCTCTCAGCCTGGGGCCCAGCGGGTGGGTACAGCGGCTCAACTTCATCATCTTCGGCGCCCTCACGCTCGGTTCGGCGCTCGGTTGGCGTCAGGCCCTCGCGCATGGGGTCGGCGCCGTCGCGTATCCAGTCCTCAAGGCGATAGAGGGCGTCGGCTTGATCGTTGACGGCGTGTTCTCTCAGGACCCCCTGGCGGGCTACCCGCCAGGTGCGTTGATCACGGGCCCGACCGTACACGGGGTGATCCACGTCACGTTCGCAATCATCACCATCACGGCGATTGGTTTGGACTGGTTTGTTCTCGCGCGTCGCTTTGCCGGCGATCCCACCTGGCGCGGCTGGGGAAAGTACGCAGTGATCACCGGGGTCCTGACTATCGTCTTCATCGCGATCTCCGGCCCGATGGTCTTATGGGGTGGGCTGGCGGGCCTATTCGAACGCCTTTCGACTGAATCGAGTGCGCCACTCGGCTTGCTGATCCTGGGCCGGCTGCTGCTCCAGGCTCGAGGTGCTGGATGGTCAGGAGCACTGGGACGCTCTCGCGTATGAGTTCGCGGATCATCTGATCAAGGTCACCGCAGAAAGCGAATTCAAAGTTGGGGCGGGAGACGGGGGTCAACGCCCCGAGTACCAAGCTTACGGTCGAGTGCGTTTACCGCCTGGGCGACTTGACGGAAGCTTCTTCATCCGCTGGCCCTTGATGCGGAATCTCGGTGGCTACCGAAGCTTCATCAGGAAGCACTCGGACAGCAGGGTCGGCGACAAACCCCGATCGCCGCGGCGCCGAATAATCCCGCGCCGACAACAACCGCGACCGCACAGATCTAGTTAGCACGACACCTTGTCCACTCTTTCAATCGCTGAAATCAGCTCGCTGGTACGTGGCGTAGGTCGAACGTGGTCTTCTCGTTTCCGCCACCGCAGTCCTGGCCGTACTCGGTGCACGGGAGGTCATACGTTGCTCGCGCAAAGAGCGAGGTCCCGGCGTAATCGAGCGGGATGACAAACGTCGTCGCTCCACTTCGCTCGTCCCGGTGCCGTGCGCCCCAACACGCGTTCGATCCATCAACCATCTCCCAGGCCAGACATTGGTATGCCGGCACTCCGCCCTCCGAACCGATTTGAGTGTTGGAGAGTGCGTCGTACCTGATCGCAGTGACCTCGCCTGGATCGATGGTGAGCGCCACTCCTGTGATTGACGGCGCGGACTTGGCGTTGCGCTTGAGCACGAAGTGTATGTGGAAGCTCAGGTTTGTGACGGTAAAGTTGCGCGCGCTCTTCGGGTTCTTCAACACGCGGGCTGGGTTGACCGAAGTCACACCAAGAATCTCGTGGGGTTGGCTTGCCGTCAGGTTGCCCGAGGGATAGTCCGGCTCGAGAACGAGTTTCACCACGCGATCGTGCAGCACATATGTCTCCGCTTCATTGCTCACAAAGGGCGCAATCGTTTCAAAGTCCAGCTCGAATCGCAGGCACTCCTTGACCGTGTCGAGCGGACTGGCTTCCACTGAAGTCCCGACCCCGATCATCTGGACCTTCCGCTCGAGTTCGGCGAGCGCGAGTACTGCGCTGAGGTCGTGGTTGACGATGCAGCGATCGGCGAGCGCCTTCTCGAACTTCTTCTTCAAGTCTGTGGCCTGCGCCTCGAGACGGGCGCTCTGCGCCGCGTACTTAGCCTCTTGGCCGCCCAGGAGTTGCACCATGCGCTCCCAACCGAGGGCGGCGTTCAACGCGTCGTCCGTCAGTGTGTAGTCGGCCTCGGCGGAGGCGACCTTGGCTTCCACCACACGGTCGAACCAGACGCCCAGGGTGTCCTTGAGAGAGTCGGCGACCTTGGCGGCGTCTGCCGGCGTGCTCGTTCCCAACATCGCGTCCTTGCGGGCCGCCGCGAGCTCGGCGTTGTCTGCCGCCGCGATTTCCTGGGCCGCCTGGTCGGCTGGATCAGTAGGCGGGTTCTTGGCCTGCTCTTCGATCTCTCCGGTGATGCCGGAGGCGACCCCAGCCCCAGAGAAATGGAGGATGTGAAGGGAGATACCCGCGACCGGGTCGAGCGGCTGCATGTACAGGTTGTCACCGGTGCCGTGAAAGCCGACGCCGACCTGGTTCTCGATGGGCACGCTTTTCGCCGGCTTGATTGTCAGGGTGGCCATCTGGAACAGCTGCAGGCCGTCCGGCTCCAGATGGACCCCGGCAATCAGCCCGCCGCTGAACGGCAGGCCGTTGACGGCATGGATCGGAGTCATCGTGACCTTCTCAGGCCCTCCAAGCGCCTTGTCCGGGATGGTCAACGTGAAGACCGAGCCATCAGAGCCGGTTGCCGTCAGCGTGCCTCCGGTGACCGGAATCATTGCCGTGGCGGCCTTGCCGCCGTCGAGTTCAAACGTGACACTCTTTGGGCGCGGCGTCATCAAAGTGGCGTTTGCGCCCCCGTTGCCGCCAGATCCCGCGCTGCTCCCCGCGGCGCACGCCGAACCAATCGTTCCCACGACAAGAGCCGCCGCGACGATTCGCCAGCCGAGACTATTACGCACAGCTGGCAGTACCGGAAACGTGGGAGCTCGCGCCGCTCGTCTGCTCGGCCATGTCCATGTCGATCGCGATCGATTTGGGGGTGTTGTACGTCACCGTGCCCGACGTGCTGAAGTACACGGTTTGGCCTCCCCATCCGCCGTCGCTGAACATCACCTGGGTTTGGCTCGCAGCATCGCCGAGCGTGTACTTGCCAAGAGTCTTGTAGGGGATGTTCGTCAGGAGCAGGTCGTAGTCGTGGCCGTTCAAGGTGACTCCGACAAGGATGTGCCCGGCCACGTCGGCGCAAGAGGGATTTCCCGACGGGGCCTTTGCCAGCGTTGTCGTGCCGGCGAGGGTCCCGGTGAAGGTCAGGTTGACCGCGTAGCCGGCGGCAGGCGCAGCCGCAGATGCCGTCGGCGTCGTCGCGGGACTTGCGCCCGCCTGCCCCGACGGAGCGCTTCCTCCGCAACCGGCAATACCAATCGCGACAGAAAAAAGACAAGTAGCGACCAATGATCGAGTTATCACGTTGCCTCCTGGAACAATGCAGTGGTCGGTGGATCGTATACCCGATGCACCTTCGCTCGCATCCGGCAAAACCCTGAACTTTGGGAAGGCCATCAGCTAGGAGTGGCCGCCGGCGTCAGGTCAAGCGCCTCGGAAATCCGCGGAAACGGAATTGCGGCCGCCCCGTTGACTTCCTTGCATGTCAGGTTTGCCGCCTGACCTGCCTCCAGCTGGGCACGTCCAAATCCGAGACGGCCGGGCTGTGATCCCGAACTCGTACCAGGCGGCTGGAAGGCCCCTGATTGCACTGCGCTGAGTTCAGGACCCGGCTCAACGCCAAGCTCGCGAAGGAGAGGTCTCTGGCTGTCTCAAACGACGGGGTCGCCGCGGCGCGGTCGCCGGAGGCCGCCAGCCTCGGATCAAGCAAGGAATCCCAAACTTCGCGCCCTTGGTGAGGCCTGCGGCTGCCGTCGATCTTGACTTGAGGCTGGCCGAGCAGAGAGATCTCAGAGACACGATGGAACCTGCTCGTAAGGGGTGCCAAAGCCTCAACAGCAGTCAGCGGTTCGGCTTCGATGGTCCAGCAACTTTCTGAAGCGTGAAAGCAAAATTCGATAGCATCGGATGGTGCTGCTGGGAAGGCGGGCCGAGCGCGCCCGTCTTGACGGATTGATCGACCAATCCCAAGCGGGAAAGAGCGCCGTTCTGGTCATCGGCGGCGAGCCCGGCGTGGGCAAAAGCGAGCTGTTGCGCTATGCAATCGACAACGCGGGCGCGGCGGGACTGATGACACTTGTGGTTCGGGGAATCGAATCGGAGTCGGAACTCCCGTTCGTAAATCTTGCCGACCTCATCCGGCCAATTAGCGACGTCCTTGACTCGATCCCGGCATCCCAAGCGGCGGTTCTCGCAGGGGCGCTCGCACTGGGTCCTTCCATCCCTGGTGATCGCTTCGCCGTGTGCGTCGCAACCCTCAGCGCGCTGGCCGCCGCCGCCGAGAGAACACCGCTGCTGGTGGTGGTCGACGACATCCAGTGGCTCGACGCCAGCTCTGCCGAAGCCCTCCTTTTCTCCGCGCGGAGGTTGGGCACAGAGGGCATCGCCATGCTCTTCGCGTTCCGCGAAGGCGAACAGATGACGCTCGATTTGGCTGACCTGCCTTTGGTCAACCTCGGCGGCCTCGACGAAGCTGCATCGATACAACTCCTCCGCAGGACCCACGGAGCGGTATCCGCGCGCGTCGCTGCGGCGCTACACCAGGCCGTGCGGGGCAACCCGCTCGCCCTGGTCGAAATCCCCGCACTGCTGAGCGAGAGGGAAAGATCAGGCATCGAGCCGTTGCCCGAGCCTCTACCGGCGGGAGCTTATCTCGAACAGGCCTTCCTCAGACGAGTGTCGGCGCTGTCGGAAGCCACGCGCAAGGCCCTACTTTTGGCGGCGGCTTCTGAGTCGACTGACATTGGAGTTCTAAGGCGAGCGTTGGAACATCTTGACCTGCCTGCCCGTTCGCTCGAGCCGGCAGAATCCGCCGGCCTGATCGCGATCGACGGAGTGGACGCCCGCTTCCGGCACCCATTGATTCGGTCGGCGGTGTACCAGTCTGCCGATCCGGTCGCCCGTCGCGACGCGCATCGCGCACTCGCGTCGGCGCTCGACGGCGAACAGGTGGCGGACCGTCGCGCGTGGCACATGGCCGCCGCTAGCACTGAGCCGGACGAATCGGTGGCCGCGGCACTCGAAGACGCCGCGCTGAGATCTCAGGGGCGCAGCGGGTATGGGCCGGCAGCCCTCGCCCTGGTCCGGGCCGCAGCCTTGTCGCAATCGTCTTATGAGCGGGCGCGCCGGCTGCTGGCTGCGGCGAATGCGTTTCAACTGGCCGGGCGGCCGGACGAAGGCTTGCGTTTTCTCGACGAGGCGATCGCGTGCGGCCCGCCCGAGCGCATGCGCTTCCAGATCGAACACCTTAGGGCGATGATCGAGATCTGGGTCAGGAATCCGATGGCGGCCCATCGCCGCCTGCTAATCGAGGCCGAGCGCGCTGAACGCAAAGACCCTATCGCCGCGGCAATGCTCATGGCCGAAGCCACGACGCCGTGCTTCATGGCCGCCGAGCTGCAGCTGGCCCTCAAGACTGCTCGGAGAGCTCGCGCCTTGGCTGATCAGGTTGGCACGCCAGCGCCCCTGCTGGTCGATTCAGCGTTGAGCGCGGCGATGATCCTGTCGGGAATGGCAGTCGAAGCCGGGCCACTGCTCGACGACTGCCTGCGTCGGGTCGTGGTCGGCGACGCCGAAACCGCGCGCCAGGCCCAGAATATCCCGTTCGCGTTGCTCGTCGTCGAGCGCTACGCCGAAGCGCATGCCTTGATTGCAGGACTGGTCGCGGCCGCGCGTGCTGTGAGCGCGGTCGGCATACTCCCTTACGGTCTCACCGTTCTCTCGGAGCTCGAGGTCAGGGTCGGAAACCTATCTGCGGCGTATGCCACCGGCACAGAGGCTCTGCGGCTCGCTATTGAGACTGGACAACGGAGCGCCTCCTCGTACAGCCTGGTGACGCTCGCTCGTGTTGAGGCGGCACAGGGACGGGATGATGATTGTCGCGCCCACACCCGCGAGGCAACCGAAGTCGCCCGCACGAATGGTCTTGCGTCGATCTTCAACTACGCCAGTGCCGCCCTCGGATTGCTGGAGCTCGGCAGGGGCCGACCGGCGGAGGCACTCGCTCAGCTCACGCAAACCCGAGAAGGGTTTTCGCGAGCAGTCCTGAGCGACCCGAACCTTATTCAGTGGCAGCCTGACTACATCGAGAGCCTGGCCCGTTCCGGCAGAACCAGCGACGCGGTCCGCGAAGTCGAAATACTTGAAGCCGACGCCGAGAGGACCGACCGTGCCTGGGCGAGAGCGACCGCCGCTCGGTGCCGCGGTTTCATCTCACAGGATGGCGAGCAGTTCCGGCGCGCCCTCGAACTGCACAAGGTCTCGCCCTCGCCGTTCGAGGTCGCAAGGACTCAGCTTTGCTACGGCGAGATTCTCCGCCGCCAGCGAAAGCGGGTCGAAGCCCGTCATGTTCTTCGCGAGTCGCTGAACACATTCGAAAGGCTCGGCGCCGAGCCCTGGGCCGCGCGTGCTCACAACGAGCTCGCAGCGACCGGCGAGAAGTCACGAAAGCGCAACGTCGCTGCGACGCGTCAACTCACGCCGCAGGAGCTGCAGATCACCCTGGCAGTCGCGCAGGGCGCGACGAACCGAGAGGCGGCCGCGCAGCTGTTCCTCAGTCCCAAGACGGTCGAATCTCATCTCAGCAGCGCGTATCGCAAACTCGGGGCGCGCTCACGCACCGAATTGGTGCGAATCTTTGCGGCTGCCACGGTTGATCGCGACTAGTTAACGAGAGACGCAGTCAGCCAGCGCGTCGCAACGCAGGGGCGACCTCGAGTCCGAGTTGAAGTACTACAACTTCGAGCGCGCCCACACCGGCCGACGTAACGCCGCGTCTTTCTCGAAGCCGAGAATCGAGTCGTTGTAGTGACCATTCAGGATGCACGTGCTTCCCGCGCCGCCCGTTCGGGCACCGATTGAGAAGCTGGAGCGGGAGACGGGACTCGAACCCGCTACCTCAACCTTGGGAAGGTTGCGCTCTGCCAGGTGAGCTACTCCCGCTCGGCGGAACAACGATTCTAGGTTCTCCCGCGCGGCGCTACGTTTCGACCACCGCCTCGGCCTGGGGCGCCGCCTCCGAGACCACCGAGCGAACCAGCAGCGAGTACTCCTCGACCAGGCGGTCGGACTCCACCGGGTCCAGGGTGGACGCGATGATGTGATATTCGGGCCGGTCTGCGTCCGGCACCACGAGCACCCATCCCCCGTCCACGAAAACCTTGACCCCGTCGGTGAGATCGACACGGTCCTTGAGGTGCCTCTCCATCATGGTTCGCATCACTCTGCCCTTGACCTCCCATGGGCAGAACTCGACGGCGGTGCGGTGCGCCACGGGCGGGATGCGCGCGCGCAGGGTGCTCAGCGAGCTGCCCGTCTTGGCCAGGAGCTCGAGCACTCGGGCCATCGTGAAGACGGCGTCGAAAGACACCGCGAAGTCGGGCCAGCAGTAGCCCCCCGCGCCGTCGGAGGCCAGGACCGTGTCCGCGTGCTGGGCCGCGCGAAGCACCGCTCCCGGAGTGATCTTTGTGGGCACGAACCTGCTCTTCTGATTGTCGGCGATCATCGAAAAACCCAGCGAGGTCGACGCGGGTCCGAGCACCATGCCGGGCCGGCTCGCCAGGGCGAGCTGCGCGAGCACCGCGAATGCCTCGTTGTGGTCCAGGACGGCGCCGGTCTCGTCGACCAGGAAGCAGCGCTCCCCCGGTGTGTCGATGAAGACCCCGAGCTTGGCCTTGACGGCTGCCACGATGACGCCCATCTCGCTCAGGTGGTCGCGGAACGTCCCCTCATCCTGCTCGAGGATGATCTCTGCGGGTGACGCGCTGAGTGGGATGACGGTGCAGTCCATCTCCTGCAGCACGCGCGGCAGCACCATGGCCGCGGCCCCGTTGTTGTAGTCGACCAGGACCTTGAACGAGGCGCCGCGCAACGCCTCGAGGTCGAGCTTCGACAGCAGGTCCTCCACGTACCGCTCTGTCTGCCCGTCCCGGCGAGTGATGCGGCCGATCTCGTAGTGCGAAACACGCCGGATGTCTTCGCGGAAGAAGAGACCCTCGAGACGCCGCTCGCTGCGCTTGTCGATCTCGAGCCCGAGGTCGTCGAAGATGCGAATGTCCGCGGAACGAGGGTCGACCGGCGAGGTCTGCACGTGCACGGCCGACACGTGGTTGTGGCGCGCCCAGTACCGGCCGACCGGCAGAGGCAGCACCGACAGATCGATCACGTTTGTACCGGACGAGATCATCCCGGACATCAGCGCGCGGCCGATCATGCGCGCCGAGCGCGTGAAGTCGCGCGAAAAGCCGATCTCCGTTCCTTTCGGCGTCAGCGCGCCGATCGCCGCGCCCAGGCGCGAGGCGAACTCGGGGGTGAACTCGACGTTGATCAGGCCGTTGAGCCCGTATGAGCTGAAGAGGCCCCGCTTCCAAGACCCTGCCCAGATGATCGACTCGTGGACGACCGCGCCGGGCTCGACCTCCTTGTTGGGCCAGATGCGGACATTGGGGTTGACCGTTGACCCGGCGCCGATCACGACGTCGCTGCCGATCACGCTGCCCTCTTCGAGCAAGCAGCCGTTCTTGATCGTGACCGAGCGGCAAACGACTGCGCCGCGCAGCCGCGAGTTGAGTCCGATGTACGTGTGGTCCCACGTGATCGAGTTGGAGATCTTCACCCCCGAGTCGATCGTCGTGTACGGTCCGACCACGCACGGTCCGTTCACCCACGCGCCGGCGCGCACCTTGGCGCCGGCGCAGATGAGGGCCGGACCGTCGATGCGAGCCCCCGGCGAGACCTCGGCCTCCTCGTGGATCCACGTGGAACCGCCGACGCGGTTGCCGGGAATCTGAACCTTGACCCGCCCTTCGAGGCAGTCGAAGTTGGCCTTCACGTAGGCGCTGTGGCTGCCCACGTCCTCCCAATAGCCGTCGGCGACCCAGCCGAACACCCTCTCCCCCTCCTTGAGCAGCTTGGGGAAGACGTCGCCCGACCAGTCGGTCACCTCACCCGCTCGGAAGAAGTTGAAGACGGCAGGGTCGAGGATGTAGATTCCGGTGTTGGCCAGGTCCGAGATCACCTCGCCCCAGCTCGGCTTCTCGATGAAGCGCTGCACCGCGCCGCCCTCGTCGACCACGACGACGCCATACTCGAGCGGGTTCGGAACCGGCTTCAGGACGATGGTGGCGATCGCCTTGCGCTCGCGGTGGAAGCGGACCGCCGCGGCCAGGTCGATGTCGGTGAGCGAGTCGCCGGAGATCACCACGAACGGCTCGTTGAGGTACTGGCGTGCCAGCATCACGGAGCCAGCGGTTCCCAGCGGCGAGTCCTCGACCGAGTAGGTGAGCGACACGCCCTGCTCGGAACCGTCGCCGAAGTAGTTGCGGATCGAAGCCCCCAGGTACTGCACGGTGGCCACCACGTCGCGCATCTGGTGGCGCCGGAGGTGCAGGAGGATGTGCTCCATGATGGGCCGGCCCGCCACTGGCACCAGCGGCTTCGGCTGACGGCTGGTCAGGGGGCGCAGGCGCGAACCTTCCCCTCCCGCCATCACCACTGCCTTCATTCCAACAACCCAATACCATCGTATCCGGGTGGTAGAAGAACTCAACCAGCTCGCTCACGACCTGCTATGGACCTGGCAGCCACGCATCGAGGCTGTGTTCCGCGCGCTGGACGCCGAGCTCTGGCGATCGACACGGCAGAACCCCGTCCTCCTTCTCAAGCAGCTCGGAGACGAGGGCGTCAAGCGAGCGCTCGAGCGCGAAGAGGTGGGGCAGGCGCTCGAAGGCGCGCGCGCCGCCTACCGGGAGTACTACGACCGCCACCCACGCTTCATGGACGCCAAAGCGCCGCTGTTCGTGGGCTACTTTTCGCTCGAGTTCGGCCTTTCCGAGTGCCTGCCGATCTACTCGGGCGGCCTGGGCGTGCTCGCGGGCGACCACCTCAAGGCGACCAGCGACCTCGGCCTGCCGCTCGTCGCGGTCGGCCTCCTTTACCGGCAGGGGTTCGGACGTCAGAAGATCGACTCGTCGGGGCGCCAGGTCGAGGTGTATTCGGAGAATCGCGGCGCCGAGCTGCCGGTCCGCAAGGTCGAAGGGGTCGAGGTCGAGGCGCCGATCGGCGCGCGCAATGTGCGCATCGCGATCTGGCGCGCCCAGGTGGGCCGGGTGCCGCTATTCCTGCTCGACACCGACCTCGAGGCCAATCCGCCGGACCTGCGCTCCATCACCGACCGTCTTTACGTGCCCGAGCCGGACCGACGGCTCCGCCAGGAGATCGTGCTCGGGATCGGCGGGGTGCGTGCGCTGCGTGCGCTCGGCATGGAGACCGGGGTCTTTCACCTGAACGAAGGACACAGCTTCCTGTGCGCCATCGAGCGGATCCGCGAGCTTCGCGCCTCGCGGCAGATGACGTTGGAGGAAGCCAGGCTCGTGGCGCGCGCCGGCATCGTCTTCACCACTCACACCCCGATCGCGGCCGGCAGCGACTACTTCGCGCCCGGGCTGGTCTGGGATCTCCTGAGCCCATACCTGGCGGAAGTGGGCATCACCTTCGACAGGTTCATGGACCTCGGCCGGCAGCGTCCCGGCGACCCGCGCGAGATGCTGTGCACCACCTATGCCGCGCTGCGCCTGGCCGACCAGTCGGTCGGCGTGAGCCGCCTCCACGGTGAGGTTTCACGGCGACTCTGGAAAGACGCATGGCGCGGCCTCCCGGAGGTGCAGGTGCCCATCGGTTCGGTCACCAACGGGATCCACATGCCCACGTGGGTGGCGCCGGAGATCGCCGCGCTTCTGCGCAGCTTCGTCGGCCCTGACTGGTGGGACCTAGACGGTACCGATGGGCGCTGGCAGGCCGTCTACGAGATCCCTCCCGCCCAGCTCTGGGAGGTCCATCTGGAGCTCAAGCGGCGCCTCATCGAGATCGCCCAGTCGCGCACCAAGGATTCAACCGAGATCGACACCAATGCCCTGACGATCGGGTTCGCGCGCCGGTTCACGCCTTACAAGCGCGCCAACTTGCTGCTGCGCGACCGCGCCCGCCTCGCCAAGCTGCTGCACAACACGAGGCGCCCGGTGCAGCTGCTGTTCGCGGGCAAGGCCCATCCGGCCGACCTGCCCGGTAAGGAGATCCTGTCCGGCGTGGTCAACCTAGCCCGCGATGAGCCGAGGTTCGTCTTTCTCGAGGACTACGACATCGAGCTCGCGCGACACCTTGTCCAGGGCGCTGACGTGTGGCTGAACAACCCGAAGCGGTTTCTCGAGGCCAGCGGCACCAGCGGAATGAAGGCCGGCGCGAACGGCGCCTTGAACGTGAGCATCCTGGACGGCTGGTGGGACGAGGCGTACCGGCCGGAGCTCGGCTGGGCGATCCCGTCCGGCGCGACACTGGATCGCCAGGACATCGACGATCAGGCGGAGGCGGAGGGCCTGTACCGGCTGCTCGAGAGAGAGGTCGTTCCGGCTTACTACGAGCGGGACGCGGCGGGCATCCCTCAGCGCTGGGTCGAGATGATGCGCGCCTCCATCCGGCACACCGCGACAGCTTTCTCAGCCCGGCGCATGGTGATCGACTACTTCAACACCGCCTACGCACCGGGCGCGCGGCGGGTGGAGCAGCTTCGCCTCCTGCCCGACTGGGGCGGGTGACACTACAAGAGGGAACCGGCTCGGATCACATAAAGAGATCCGTCCGGAGTTCCCTCTTGTCGGGCCGCTCAGCGGCCGCTGGAACGCGGCCCAGGCTCGCCCGGCTACTCTCCGGCGGAGGCCGCTGCAGGCGAGCTTGCAGCGGCAGGCAGGCCTAGGCGCTCGCGCCGCCCCGAAATCGCCGAGAGGTACAGCTGCACGTAGCGCTGGGCGGATCGCGTCCACGACACGTCCGCCGTCATGGCGTGGTGGACTAGCCACGCCCAGCTCTCAGTGTGTCGGAAGGTTTCGGCTGCCCGCACCACGGCGGCAAAGAACTGCCAGGCGTCGTAGGGCCCGAACCGGAAACCGTTGCCCCGCTCGTGAATCGGGTCGTAATCCTTGATCGTGTCGGCGAGGCCTCCCGTCGCGCGGACCACCGGGATGGTGCCGTAGCGAAGTGCGATCAGCTGACCGAGGCCGCAGGGCTCGAAGCGCGAGGGCATTAGGAGGATGTCCGAGCCGGCGTATATGCGCTGAGCCAACGCGGGTTCGAATCCGATCGAGAACGACACCTGGCGGGGCATCGCGGCAGCCCAGCGGTGGAACATGTCCTCGTAGCGCCGGTCGCCGGTGCCCACGACGACCAGCTGCAGCCCAAGTTGAAGGAGCTGAGGCATGGCCTCCTCGATCAGGTCGAGGCCCTTGACGTCGTAGAAGCGCGAGACAATCGCGCAGAGTGGCTTGTCCACGTCCTCCAACCCAAGCTCGGCGCGCAGCTCGGAGCGGCAGAGCGCTTTCGCACCAGGCGCCGCAGCCGAATAGTGGTGAGGGATGTTCGCGTCACGCTCGGGGTCGAAGATCTCGTAATCGATCCCGTTGATGACTCCGTGCAGCTTGAACGTGTTCTGGCGCAGGAGCTCGTCCAGGCCCTCGCCGTACTCCGGCGTCTGAATCTCCTTCGCGTAACGCTCGCTCACCGTGTTGACGATGTCGGCGAAGTGGATGCCGCGGCCCAGGACGTTGACCACGTTGTCCAGACCTGGCACGCCGGGTTTGATCAACCCCCATTCCTGCAGGCCCGCCAACATGAGTGCGCCAAACCCGAAGACGCCCTGGGCCGCGAGGTTGTGCACGGTCAGCGTGGTAGCGATCTCGGCGTACGGCCCGGTCGTGTACACGCGTTCGAGCAGGTTGGGCACCAGGGCGGCGTACCAGTCGTGGACGTGGATGACGTCGGGAAAGAAGCCCAGAGCCGGCAGCATCTCGAGCAGCGCCCTGGAGAAGAAGACGGATCGCGCATCGTCGTCTCCAAATCCGAACATGCCGTCGCGGTCATAGAGCGACGGGCAGTCGACGAAGTAGACGACCATCTCGGCGAGACGACCTTCGTAGATGGTCGCGTGCAGGGTCTGAGTGCCCAGAGGCACGGAGAGGTCGTGGACGACCTGCCGCAGCCCGTATCGCGCGACGTCGATCTGCCGGTACTTGGGAAGCACGACCCGCACGTCGTGGCCCATCCGCCTCACCTCTTTGGAGAGCGCCGCGGCCACGTCGGCGACCCCGCCGAGCTTGGCGAACGGCGCGAGCTCGGCCGTGGCGACCAGGACCTTGAGGTGCTTGGCGCGCTCCGGCTCGAGCGAAGGCGCCTGGCCGGGCACGCGCATTCCGAACGAGCCGGAGGGCGGCACCTCCTCGATGTCGTGGCCGTCTCGGCTCACCACGATCGCGACCTCGAGCGTGTCTCCTGGCCGCTTCGAGAGCTGTTGGAACGGGATCGTGACGAAGAACGGGTCGGTAACGTCCCATGTCTTCTCGGCCACAGCCCTGGTCTGCGGCTCGACGATGCGCGCGACCGTCACCGACGCAGACTCGCTGCTTGGCACGATCCTCACCACGTAGGCGGGCTCGAAGTCGAAGTCGGCCATGGCCGACACCGAAAGCGGAAGGCCGATCTCCCCGCCGCCGTCACCGGCCGGGGCTCCGGAGCAGTAGAGCCAGAACTCGATCCGCTGCTCCGCGAGCTCCTTGGGCGTGCGGTGGCTGTCCAGCCGGAAGTACACGTTCTCGTCGTCGTTGCCGTAGAAGACGCGCTCGAGGATCCCGGCCGGGCGGTGCAGCGCTCCGAAACCGGATCCGACCAGGTAGTAGCCCGCCTGCACCCACGACGGGTCCTGCCGGGACTTGGGGCTGATCGCGACGGCGGGCAGGCCCCGCTCCTGCGTTGGCGCGCGTTTGATGATCGGCTGGAACAGCCGCGCCGGAGCGCGCGCGCTCATCAGCTTGTAGACGTTGCGCAGGTGGAGTCGGAACTGGTTGTCCCAGATGGGGTCCATCCCCGAGTCGTGCTTGCGGCTGAACCACCAGAACCAGTCGCTCCCCTCCGTGATCAGGATCTCGCGCCACGCCAGGGCGGCTTGCTCCGAGTCCTTCGGCCTGCTGAGCGACTGAGCCTCGAGCCAGTCGCGAGTCTCGGCCAGCAGGTCCCAGGCCACGTTGTGCTCTGCGTCGCCGATCCACGTGTCCAGGCTGGCGCCGATCCAGCTGCCCGTGTGCAAGTGGTGCAGCTGCTGCTGCGGAGGATGCTCGGCCAGGAAGTCGGAGACGGTGGTGGTCACGATGTCTGTGCTGGCCTCGAGCTCGGAGTAAAGCGCGTTCAGGAAGTCGTGGCCGTCACGAGGATAGAACTCCCACGCGTTCTCGCCGTCTAGCGCGACCACGGCAAGGAAATCGCGATCTCGCTGAGCTTCTCGGATCCGCCGCAGCCGCCCCATCAGGTCGCGGGCGGCGTCCACCCCGCCCATGCGCTGGTACTCGAATCCGATGACGTTCGAAAGCTGCGAGTCCCTGAACACGAGCGAAACCGTGCCGCCCTCGCGATCAATTCGCTTGGGCGAGTACAGCTGCTCGTCGCGAACGAAATTTCCCTCGAGCGAGCGGGCGAGCACCTCCTCGTCGCTCACCATCCACTCGACCTGCGCCTTGGCCGCAAGCCCGATCACGCTCTCCCCCACCGCCATCTCCGAGGGCCACATGCCCGTGGGCCGGCGGCCGAGCAGCCTCTCGAACAGGCTGTGACCGAGCTCGATTTGGCGCTCGGCGTCTTCCCGGTGCGAGAAGTGGCGCTCTGGCAGCTGCAAATTCGGGTTAGCGCTCCGCGCCGAGTCGACGGGGCAGATCAGCGGCAGGATCGGGTGGTAGTAAGGCGAGAAGGTCAGCTCGGCCTGGCCGCGGTCGGCGAGCTCGCGGTATTTAGGGATGACCAGCCGCATCCTCTCGAGCTGGGCGTCTAGGAGGATCGATTTGTCCTCCTCCGAGTAGTCGCGGTTCTTGCGCTTGAGCTCGGCCAGCATCGGGTCGGACTCCATCCAGACCGGGTCGCACCACGCGAGGTTGAACCACACCTGCAGGTCGCGGATGTCGGCGGTGGTGAATTGGGCGTCAATCGCCCGCGAGGCGAGCTCGAGGTAGCGCGGCGACTGCTGGACCCGCAGGGCGCGGGGCGACTCGCGCATCCAGCGGAGAAGGAACTCGCGCTCCTCCGCCGACAGCTCGCCGGCGTCGCGCTTGCTGAGGTTGAGGAACAGGTCGACGGACTCGGCCTTGCCGTAATCCTCGATCTGGGCGAGGAGCGCGGGCACGAGGTTGAAAGTCGAGCGCACCTTGGGATACCCGTCGAGCAGTGAGGGCATCTTGAGGTAGTCCTTCACCGAGCGAAGCCGGACCCAGGGCAGGAGGTAGGTGCTGGTGAGGTCGTCCTTGTAGTAGGGCTGGTGCATGTGCCAGATGAACGCGACGTTGAGCGGCCTCATGAGCTATTCAGCGTAATCGTCGAGGGCGCGGATGAAATTGAGGTAGACCCGCTGTTGCTCCCGCACGATGCCGTGGCCTCCCAGCATCCACCATTCGTCCGGGGTGAAGTAAGCGCTGACCTCGGCCTCCGATCCGGTCCGGCCGTACCACTGGATCAGGTGCAGATTGTCCGACTGCAGCAGCCACTTCGAGATATCGATCAGCGCGGGATCGCCGGTGAGCCGCGCCTTGGAGTAAGCGTGATGCATCAAGCGGAAGATGCCCTGCTGCGCCGGGTTGCCGAGAAAGAACTCCATCCCGCCCTCACCGGCCCACGTTGTGCCGTATTCGTTGAGCGGGACCTCGTAGCGGGCGTCGCCGAGCTCACCGATCGCCTCGGACGGCAGCATCATCTTCACCTTGCGGCGGCGCAGCTGCGTGTTCAGCGCCCTGACGAACTCGAAGATGCCCGACTCCTGCCGGTGATGCTCGCCGAAGGTTTCGTAGTCCCAACCGACCGTGACGAGGTCTCCCCAGGTCTCGCGCACCCAGAACGCGTATGTGTCCGACATCAGGGGCCACATCTTCCAGCCCCGGTTCGAGAACCGGTAGCCGACGTCGTCCGAAAGGTCGTGGTGCCGGACCAATAGGGCCATCCGCTGGCCCGGGTAGCGATAGACGTGCGTCGGCTCCCGCCACCCCATCTGCCAGACCCTGCCTTCCATGAACGCCCCGGTGAACCCGCACTGCTGGAGCGCGAAGTAGACGTCGTTTGACATGAACATCTCGGTGGTGTCGGCGACGGCGACCGGTTTCTGAAAGACGTCCTCCAACCGCTTGCGAGCCCACAGCATCGATTCCTTGAACGCGACGATGTCCATGTAGAGGAGCCACGAGTGAAACGGCTCGACGCAGACGACCTCGACGTTGGGGCTGGCGCACAGCCGCTTGAACGCATCGAGGACTTTCCTATTCCAGCGCTCGGCCTGCAGGAGAAAGGAGTTGCTGAAGCCGATCGACATCCGCCAGCCTCGCTTGGTGAGATCGCGGAACATCGCCGTGGCCGGCGTGTAGGCGTACTCGGCCACCTTGTCGAAGTAGAGGTGGTCCATCTCCTCGTCGAAGAGATATGAGCCGAAGTCGTCGATGGGCGTCCGCGGTGGGATCACCCGGGCCGGAAGGCGCAGCCGGCGAGGCTGATGGACGACGGTGTAAGCGACCATCCGTTCAGCCACGCGGGTCAGCGGTCCTCGGGATGGGCCTGGACGATCGCGCCCGCGTTGGCCTGGCGGCGGCGGGCCCTGGGTCCGCCAAGGTCACCGCCTGGAGCGCGGCGGCAAACTCGATCCGGAGCAGCAGCTGCTGGATCACCTTCTCCCAAAGGTAATCCCTGGCGGTCGTCCGGCCGCGCCTGCGCATCGACGCTCCCAGCTTGGGCAGGTCCTTCAGCAGATTCAGCCCGGTGACGAGCTCGATCGGGTCGTCGGTCTCGAGCACCAGCGCGTTGCGGTAGGCCTCGGCGTAGTCCTCTCCAGTGGAGCCGGTCACCGCGAGCCCCCCCGCCGCCATCACCTCGAGGCCGACCAGGCCAAACGGCTCGTGGCCCGAGTTGGCGAGGACCGCGTCGCAGGCCGCGTAGACGGCGCCGAGCAGCGAGTCCGGAACGAAGGTCGTGAGGTTGATCACGTCCGCATCGGGGTTTTCGCGCATGAGGGCCGAAAGGCCGGCGGGATCTGGCGGCGTGGCGGCGTGGAGGACGGTCAGCCCTTGGTGCTGCGCGTGGGCGATCACCTCGACGCCGTGGGGCTCGCGGCCGCCTCGAACCAAAAGCCTCACCCGCCCGCCGCGGCGCTTGATGTACGCGGCCGCCGACACGGCCATCAACCAGCGCTTGTCCGGGTCGAACCGACCGATCTTGAAGCAGAAGTGTTCTGCGGCCGCGGCGGCCCGCAGCTCGGCGACGGATTCCGGGTCGGCGTCGCGGATCGAAGACCTCGGGATGCCGTTGGGGATGACGACCGGGTTGTGGCCGCCCTCCCACATCTTGAACTTCATGTAGCGGCTGACCGTGGTCAGCGTGGTCGCGACGGCGAGCTGAGCCCAGTCGATGCGGTGGAAGCCAAACGTGTTGTTGGCGTTCCACAACATGACCACGCGGTCCCGGAGGCCCCGGCGATAAAGGATGTCCGAGATGAGGCTCATGGACCACGACGTGTGCCATTCCTCGCCCATGATCACGACGTGCTTGCCGGCCTCGACGGTGGGAGCGATCACGTTGTCGACGAGGCTCTGCGGCAGGCTGGAGTTCCAGTCGCGGATCTTGCCTTCTTCGCCGTCGTAGACGCCGCCGCGATGGCGGGCCGAGATCCACTGGCACCAGCGGCGGTAGTGCAGGCGCCCGGCCTCGTGGTCTTCCTCCCCCGGCAGGTCGGGATCGCCACAGAAATAGAGGTGTGTCTGGTAGCCGAGCTCCGCGAGCGTCCGGGCAAGACCCTTGACGCGCACGCCCAGGCCGCCCGCCTGGCTGTAGAGGTCGGGGCCCTCGAAGCTGAGGATGACGAAGACTGTCCGGTCGGGGTCCAGGGTCACGGCCGGCCTTCTAGGATCCGTAGAGCCTCAGCATGGAGCTCGGGGCTTGGAGCGCACAGCAGGGTCGAGCGGCTGGCGAGCGTGCAGTGAAGACCATCGACGGAGCCGCCTTTCATGTCGGTCGCCACTCCGCCGGCCTCGCGAATCAGCAAGAGGCTGGCCGCCGTGTCGAACATGCGGACGGGGATCGGGGCGCAGAACACGTCCAGACCGCCAGAGGCCGTGTGGGCCAGCGCAAGCGCCATCGAGCCCAGTATGCGGATCTTGCCCGACCGCTCCACGAGGGCGCCGGCCAGCGCCAGCGCGCGCGGCGTGCTCTCCAGGCCCAGCAGCTGGATGCGCCTGGCGTCGGACCGCGCAAGGACGTCGAGCTGCCTGCCCCCATGCCAGGCTCCCTGCTTGCGGATCGCGGTCCACTCGTCGCCGGTGTTGAGGTTCACAACCAGGCCGGCGTAGGTGTCGGCGACGGCGGGCCCGTCAAGCACCGCGAGCATCAGCCCGAAGAGCGGCAGCCCCTGCTTAGCGTTGAGGCTGCCATCCACCGGGTCGACAAGGACCAGGGGGTAATCCGCGCCGAAGCTGCGGTGGCCGGCTTCCTCAGACAGCACCGAGAATCGCTCGCCCCGCCCGGCCAGGTGCTCCAGCTCGGCGAAAACGACCGCTTCGGCAACCCGGTCGACCTCCATGGTCGTGTCGCCGCCGGCCCCGATGCTTAACTGGACGCGTCCGGCCTCGGTGCCGGCCAGGGGCAGGACGCCGGCGCGGACGCCGGCGCCAATACGCGAGAAGACCTCGAGCCAGTCGCTGGGTGTCAGCTCGGGGGTTCGGCCGGGCCGGGTCCGGCGTCAACGTCAACGCCGACCGAGACCTTGCGGCGGCGGCGCCGGCGGCGCTCCACGACGATCGTGATGAGGTACGGCTGCTGCATCGCCCACACGCGCTCGATGAGCTGAGGGATTGGAACGGCGTGAGGGCCGTCGATGCCGAGCATTACCAACGCGGCGGCCACGGCATCTGGCAGCTCAGTCTTGTCGTGGAGGTTGAGCTGTTCCAGCGTTTCGAGAATGTCGTCTAAGCGGCGCAGACCTTGTCGCCGCCCCTGATCGGACCGGTTGAGCACCGCCAACAGCTTAATGATTTGCGACTAGCGTGAGCGCGCGGCTCACTTCGCCCGGCCTCTCGAACTGGAGCCAGTGACCCGCGCCCTCGAGGACCTCCAGCCTGTAGTCGCGATTCATGAAGCGAGCCGTCTCTTCGGCGCCGCGCCTCCCCAGGGCAGGGTCCTGGTCTCCCCACAGCAGAGTCGCCGGCGCCGTCACCGAGACCTCCTGGGCCAGCGCCGCCCAGGCGGCCCCTCTGGAAAAGTTCGCCCGATAGTAGTTGAGCGCGGCGGTGAGGCGGCCCGGGCGCGACAGGGATCGGACGAATTGATCGACCACCGCGCGCGGGACCGCATCGGGGTTGGGGCCGAGGGCGAACATCCCTCGCAGCCTTCGGTAGTCGTCTTCGGCCAGCACCTCTTCCGCCTTGCCCTCTTGAAGGAACAACGCGATATAGCCCGACCGTGATCGCTGGTCATCGTCCTCTCGCCCGGCGGCGGCGAGCGCGGCTGGGTGACCTACGGACAACGCCGTGAGGGTCTTCGACATCTCGGGGTGCCGGCTGGCGAAGAACCACGCGACGATCGCGCCCCAGTCATGGCCGGCCACGTGCGCCTCGGTGCGTCCGAACGCCTGGATGATCCCGGCCACGTCCTCGACGAGCTCGCCGATTGCATAGCTCTCGACGCCCTCGGGCGCATCGGTCAGGCCGTAGCCGCGCAGGTCGGGCGCGACCGCAAGGCCCCCTGCCTGCGCCACGGCTTCAACCTGCCGCGACCAGGACTCGGCGCCTTCCGGAAATCCGTGCAGCAGGACGAAGAGCTCTCCCTGAGCCGGCCCGTCGACCATCGCCCGGAAGCGCAGCCCGTTGGCCTGCACCATGTGCTGGCTGGCGGTCATTCGATCTCAGAATGGATGAAATCAGCCGCCACGTCCAGGGCCTCGTCCAACACCTTGAGGAGGCCGTGGCCCTGTCCTTTGAAGATCTCGAGGCGCGAGTTGGGCACGAGCTTCGCCATCTCTTTCAGGAGATCGATCCGAGCGAAGGGGTCCCGGTCTCCGCTCATGAAGAGGGTCGGGCATCGAATGGAAGGCAGGTGCGCGATCCTCATCTGGTCGGTGAACCCCGGGCGATGCAGCGGGTACGAGAAAAGGATCAGCCCTCCGAAGTCGGCCTCGACGGCGGCCATGCTGGCGACGCGGCCTCCGAACGACTGGCCGCCGCCGATGACCTCATGGCCGCGGCCCGCCGTCTTGATGAAAACTGGAACGGCCTTTTCAGCTGCGCCGCGTGGAAGGTCCACCGCGACCGCGTCGATTCGTCGTTTCTTGAAACCCACGACATAGGGCTTCATCGACGCCGCGTTGCCCGACGCTCCGTGACCGAGGATGAGTCGCACCACGCCTATCGTCGCAGGCTTTGGTCACGTCGATGATGGCCCGCCGTCGACGCGCGGCGCGAAAATTTCTGACGACTTCGCAAAAAAAATCCGCGCGAACCATTGACGCGAGGCGGTTGATTCAGGTATCACAACAACTTGTATGGCGATGCTGCTCGTGGTTGCCACCACAGAGGCGACGGACCCGACACGAGTGAGCCGTCCATTTCGTTCAACCGCCAACGTCTCGGAGTCCTCGTCAGTGAGGCTCCGCGGCGAAACCCGTGGGGTTGCAGAGGAGGTCCGTGCAGGAGAGATCGTTAACCACGTCTCACCCAGTCTCGGCACCCGCCAAACCATGGAACCTATCGGGTCCGCATCACAGAGAGAAGGAGGTAAATAACATGGCAGCTAAGAAGAAGGCCGCGAAGAAGCCGGCAGCCAAGAAGGCCGCCGCCAAGAAGAAGAAGTAGTAACAACTACTTCTTGTTTCGTTCTGTAGTAGTCGTAACGAGCCGGGATTCTGTGGAATCCCGGCTCTTCTATTGACGTCAGCGTTCGATTGAGGTATCAAAGCAACACGAATGGGGATGTCACTCGTGGTTGCCGCCACAGAGGCGACCGTACCCGCCGCGAGCGCACGATCCATTCCGCGCAAAGCTCGTGTCCCGGTGGTCTCGTCGCGAGACTCCGCGACGCAGCTCAATCGCTAACTAAGGAGGTAAAGGATCATGGCAGCCAAGAAGAAGGCCGCGAAGAAGCCGGCAGCCAAGAAGAAGGCCGCGAAGAAGAAGTAACAACTTCTTCAAGCGATTTCGTTTCGTAAGTTACGCGCCGGGGTTCTGTGGAGCCTCGGCGCTATTTATGAGAGGGAACCACGGGTTCCTCTCATGCTCTCCCTCCCTCCTGGCGGGCGTTGGCGTGCTGGGAACAAAGTTGCGGCCGGGTTGAACCCGGCCCCCCACGCCGCGCTAGCGATCGATTTTGAGAAGGGAACCACGGTTCCCTCTCATGCTCTCCCTCCCTCCTGGCGGGCGTTGGCGTG
>DATITA010000144.1:0-6098 GCA_035468355.1 Candidatus Dormiibacterota bacterium | reverse complement strand
AGCGCCCAGGTGCTCGAGCGCATGACCGAGGAGGACTGGCTCCGCGCCGGCACGCACACCGAAAGCGGCCCCTACTCGGCCGAGGACTGGTTGCGCATCTACGCCGCGCACGCCCATGAGCACGCCGAGCAGATCAAGCGCGCGCGAGGCAAGTCTTGAAGGCGGCCGGCGACGACAAGCTGATGGCGGTGGCGCTCGGGCACGCCGCGGCGTCGCAGGCGACCGACCTCGCCGACCTGCTCGAAGAGCTCCGCATCCCTTCCGTGAGCACGCTGCCGGTGCGTCGCGAGGACTGCCTGCGCAACGCTCGCTGGCTGAGCGAGCGGTTCGAGCGCCTCGGCATGAAGAGCGAGATCGTGGAGGTGATCGAGGGCAAGTTGCCAGTGGTGGTCGCGGACTGGAACGGCCGTCCCGGCCGCCCCCACCTCACCATCTACGGGCACTACGACGTCCAGCCGCCCGACCCATTGGACGAGTGGAAATCGCCGCCGTTCGAGCCCGTAATCCGCGACGGCCACATCTACGCCCGCGGCGCGGCCGACAACAAGGGCAACCACATGGCCACGGTCAAGGCGGTCGAGCACCTCTTCGCGGCCGGCGGCCCACCGCTCAACCTTCGCTTCATCCTCGAGGGCGAGGAGGAGATCACCGGCGAGGCGCTGCCGCGCTACATCAGGGCCAATGCAGCGAAGCTCAAGACGGACTCCGTGTTGATCTGGGACAGCGGGCTGGACGAGGACGAGAACCCGACCATCGCCACTTCCCTGCGCGGCCTCCTCTACGTCGAGCTGCACGCCAGCGGGGCGGCGGTCGACCTGCATTCGGGGTCGTTCGGCGGCGTGGCGCCCAACCCGATCAACACCCTGGCCCGAATCGTCGGGGAGCTGAAGGACCGCAACGGCCACGTCACCATCCCCGGTTTCTACGACGCCGTCGCCTCCCCTTCGGCAGAGGAGCTGGCCGACTGGAAGACCAAGGACGAGCGGTACGCAGCCGCCGTCCTGCGTCTGACAGGCGCGCGCGCTCTCGAGGGCGAGCCGGAGTTCCTCGCCCTGGAGCGGACCGGAAGCCGGCCGACGCTCGACGCCAACGGCATCGTCGGCGGCTTCACCGGGGAGGGCAAGAAGACGGTCATCCCGGCCCGCGCCTCGGCCAAGATCAGCATGCGGCTGGTTCCAAACCAGGACTGGAAGACCATCCTGGCGGCGCTCGAGAAGCAGGTGCAGGAGCTGACGACGCCCGGGGTGGAGGTGAGGCTGGAGGTCCTTGGCGCTGCGCCGCCCGTCCTGTGCGGGATCGACCACCCGCCTGCCCGCGCTCTGCGAGCCGCTTACAAAGAGGCCTTCGGCAAGGCCACATCTTTGATCCGGGTCGGCGGCTCAATCCCCGTTTCCGTGGACTTCCAGGAGGCGCTCGGCGCCCCGATGGTGATCAGCGGCGTGGCTCAATCCGACTCGGCGGTGCACTCGCCCAACGAGCACTTCGCCGTCGACAACTACCACCGGGGGATCGAGGCAGTGATCCGATTCATCTGCGGGCTGGCCGCGGAGTCGGGCGCCTAGACTTGCTTTTTGACGACCGTCTGAAGCTCGCGGACGCGTGCCGACCAGTAGCCGTGACGCCTGCGAAACCGCTCGGCTTGCGCGACGACGACGGGGACGTTGGTCAGCTCCACCTCGCGGCGGGCTTCCGAGGACTGGCGGCGCATGAGCTGCCGGATGCGATCCAGGACTGACTCCTCCATGACCAGGATCTGAGCGTAGATCTGGGTCCAGTAGAGCGCCTGAGCGAGGTTGGCGTCCTCGGGCATCCCCTCGTCGTCCATGCGCTGCGCCCAGTCGCCGCCCCTGGTGGCGGCCTCGATGTCGGGCCGCCTGTCCGCACTTTGCACTTCGCGCATGCCTTATAGATACCGGACGGTCCATAAGAAGTTCAGTAACTACACTGGAACGATGGCGACGACCACCAAGAGGCGGGCGCCTGGAAAAGTGCGTACCGCACGGCCCATGCCTGGGGAGGACCTCAAGACCAGCCACTGGGAGGACGCGCGGCACTGGATGAGCATCTACGCCGACCTTCTGGAGTTCAAGCACGGGATCCTCGACCGCGTGCAGCGCGACCTCGCCAAACTCCCCGTGCCTGCTCAGCAAGCCGCCAGCGAGGACCTCGCCGTCATCGGCGACCAGATGAAGGGCTACGAAATGCGCATGGACCTCTGGAACCGCAGGGTCTGGGAGCTGCAGGGCCTGTGGCTGGACCCCGTGCGCCGGGCGGTTCGGCACCGGGGGCGCGAGACGAGCCTCACCAACCGTGAGTTCCAGCTGCTGCAGTTCCTGCTCGGCCACCCCCACCGGTACTTCACGACGGGCCAGATTCTTTCGATGGCGTGGTCTGACCCGGCGTTGTTTCCCGAAGAGGTGCGCAACTACGTGCAGCGCATTCGCAAGATCCTGTTTGACCTCGACGTTCCGGTCGACCTGATCAACAAACCCCGTCGCGGATACTCACTGGTATTCCGCGAAACGACGACGACGGTGCCAGAAGGCACCTGTTAACACGGGTGTGTCATCGCACCGGGAGGGGCCCGCTGGGAGCCACGCTGATCGATGGCAGAGACAGGGGCCCATCTCCCACCCGGTTGGTCGCCCTCACGTAAAACGTGTACGAGGTGCGGTTGGCGAGCCCTGAGATGATGGTCGCCTCCGGCACCGGCCAGCCACCGACCGTGACGACCTGGGTAAGGGTCGGTCCCGCGTATACGTCCACCGTGTAAGCCGTGACGCCGGCGCCTCCATCCCAGGCCGGAGCCGACCAGCTGACCGTGGCCAGCCCCGGCCCGGGAACCGCTGTGACCGCAGTCGGAGGGTCGGGCACCTCCGGCGCGACGGGACCTGTTACGGCGATGACGCTCAAGAAGGGCGCCGCTTGCCCGCTCGTGTTTGTGAGAGCGTTCCAGCTGTCCAGCGCGCTCAGGCTTCCGGCCGCTCCGCCTTCCGACAGCACACCCGTGAACTCCATCCTTGGAAGTCCCATGTTCTGGGCAGCGAGGTTCAGGCTCTGCCACTCGCTGGCGTTCACGGTGCGGTAGATCTCGGGCACGGGGCAGGCCGGCGCCGCCTGCCACGAGACGTGGTAAACGGCGGCCACCGACCATCCCGGTTCATTGGGCACGTAGTCGCCGTAGTCGGCCATCAGGGCATCCCGGCTCGCGACGCAGGGCTTGGACGCGCCGGACGCCGCGGCGTAGGCGTCAACCCAGGCGGCGGTGGTCGGCCCGTCGTACCAGCTGCCGTCGCTCGATTCCTCGATGTCGTTGCCCGCCCAGATTGTCACCGGTGCCGGGAGGCTTCGGGCTACCGCGGCGATGGGACTGATCACCGACGTGAACCATGCCTGGCCGTGCAGTGACATCTCCCCCGCCGTCAGGGCGTAGTCAGGCACCGCCGCGGTGAGGCTGTTGCTCGTGCCCGCCGCCAGCACGTAGCTGGGCGAGGCCGCGCGATTCGGATTGGTCTGATAGCCGCGCAGCCATGCCCGAGCCAGGACCACGAACGTGGCGTCGGGCGTGCAGCTCTGGCTGTTGAAGAGCTGGGAGCCCCACGCCAGTGTCGCCGGCTCGAAACAGGGAGCCCCGAAGTCGAGGATCGTCATGCCACCGGCCGGGGGCACCGTTTCACTTGCCCCATCGTTGTAGAGGGGACATTCGGTGGTCGCGCTCAGACCGCACGCATCGATGTACGAGCCGTACACATAGAAGGACGAGGTGGCCCGTGGGACGCCGGCGGCAAGACTGGAGCTGCGAAGCGGGCCGCTGCGGAGGTCCATGCCGGCTGCCACCATCGTGGCCGGCCCAATGATCCGGCTGAAGTGGGGCACGGCGTGTGAGGTGTTGCCGGCAGGCAGCACGGCCAGAGCGATGACCGCGCCGATCAGCAACAGACGTCGACTCCGGGACCTACGCGCGGCGATGTACAACCGCGTGGAATTATCACCCGCGAGCAGACCGGTTGCGTAGAAGGAGAGCGTGACCTCTCGATGGGCAGACCGAAACCGCGTGGTCCGAAGCTGGCGTCAGACCATGGCTGAGTTGTTCGGGACGCCCATCACGTTGCGAAATACTCTGAGGAAGTTTTCGCCGAGAATCTTGCGGACCTGCAGCTCAGAGTAGCCGTGGTCGACGAGGGCTTCGGTAAATCGCGGCAAATCGCTTGACCTCACAAGCCCTGGAATCTCAGCCCGCGCGTCAATCCCCTCTTGCATCAGCCGCGACGAATCCGGGTAGCGCTCTCGGAAGTAATCGGCGATGAAGTCGGGTCCGAGTCCAACGTGATCGATGCCGACAACCTCCACAAGATGGTCAACCTGCTCAAGCACGCCTTCCATAGTTGGCTTTTCGGCGTTCACAATCCCTGGAAGGAGGTTCACTCCGATGACTCCGCCAGTCGCACCGATAGCCTGGAGTTGTCGGTCCGAAATGTTGCGATGGACATCGAACACAGCGCGAGCATTCGAATGAGATGCGATTATCGGCCGCGTCGCCAACTCGAGAATGTGATCTACGCCGGCGATGCCGAGGTGCGAGACATCCATCAGGATGCCGAGGCGCTCCATTTCCTTCAGCACAGCTACGCCGAGGCGGGTGAGCCTGCCACCGGTTCCGTCCTCGGCCGTTCCATCTGCCAGCGCCGTCCTGCCGAAATGAGTGAACGAAATCATGCGTACGCCGAGTTGGTGAAAGGTGCGCACCAAGCTGGCATCGTTGGCGAACTGATGGCAGCCTTCCAGGGCGAGAACCATTGCGATCTTGCCCACCCTGGTCGCCGCGTCGATCTGAGCTCCATCCAGGCATAAGGAGACGTTCTGGGGGTTGGCCGCGACCTCGTCAAGCACCCGCTGCAAACGGAACAGCGATGAACGCAGTGCGGCCTCAGGCGGCTCGTCGCCAACGTATATCGGCATGACTTGCACGTCGACGCCGCCGGCTCGGAGCTCAGGGATCCATCGGTGTTTGAGAGTGCCGCGATCACCGTTCAGCTCTCGGAGCGCGAGCGACATCGCGATGTCGTTGTGACAGTCGACGACTACCGCGTCGCCGTGGAGCTGTGCCGCCTGCCTGCTCGTCACCTCGCCATCCCCCGGCTGATAGTGCCCAAAGGATACGAATCCAAGCTCCCGGTGGGGACCTCCTCCCCACTTCGCCGGATACGCGAAGGGACCGCGACTCGGCTTCGACGCACGCTGCGCGCGGCTCCGACAATTGACGCATGAAGGTCGTTTTGCCCGAGCGTGTGCGGCCCATGCTTTCGCGGCTTCCCTCCGACCATGAGATCGCCTGGTACTCCGACACCGACAGCTGCCATGCCGCCCTTCCGGGAGCCGAGGTGTTTTGGGTTGACTTCGGCATCAACAACCTGGAACGCGCGATCAAGGCCGGAGCCGACCTCAAGTGGGTGACCACCGCCGGCACCGGGGTCGATGGCTGGCCGCTCGGTCTTCTCCAAGAGCGAAACGTGATACTGACCAACGGCGCCGGCGTGGGCGCGATTCCAATCTCCGAGTACGTGGTCATGGGGCTGTTGGCCGGACTCAAGGGTCTTCCGGAGCTCGTCCGGGCCCAGGACCGGCGCGAGTGGCTGAAACGGCCGCCATCGCTGTCCGAGCTCCACGGAAAGCGCGCCCTGATCTATGGCTATGGCAGCATCGGCCGCGCCATCGGCGAGCGGCTGCGACCGTTCGGGGTGGACGTGACCGGCGTACGGCGGAATCCCGGTGACGACGCGGGCGTCATCGCCGCCACCGATTGGGAGGCGCGCCTTCCGGAAACCGACCTTCTCATCCTGTCGGTGCCTCTGACCGGCGCGACGAGGGCCCTGGTGGGCAAGACCCAGCTCGCAGCCCTCCCCAAAGGCGCGTGGGTAGCGAACATCGCGCGCGGCGGCTTGATCGACGAGGACGCATTGATCGATGCGCTCAAGTCAGGCCACCTGGGAGGCGCGTACCTCGACGTGACAGAGACTGAGCCCCTCTCACCGGAGTCGGAGCTGTGGTCGCTTCCCAACGTCATCCTGACCCCTCACAGCTCATGGGCGACCGAGCAT
>DATITA010000143.1:0-3955 GCA_035468355.1 Candidatus Dormiibacterota bacterium | reverse complement strand
AGGTCGAAGCAGGGATCGTTGTTGCCGCTCAGCTCGAAATCGACGATGCGAAGAGCCTGGCCGTCGTCGATGAAGTTCTCGCAAAGGAGGTCGTTATGGCACGGCCGCGACGGGAGGGCGGCCGCGCTGACGGCGCGCTCGATCCTCGCGACGGTTGGCAGCCAGTCGCGATATCCCTCGGGGATGGCGACTGCGTGCTCGTCGACGATGTCCAGGTAGCGCCGGATGAGGCGGAACATGTTGAAGTCATGCAGAAAGCGCGGCGCGGAGTGCAGGCGTTGAAACGACTCGGCCATGCGCGCGGCCATCTGCTCCGACTGGAGGGCGACCGCCGACATCGTCACGCCGGGGATGAACTCGAGGACCATCACGTCAAGGCCCGGGACGTGCTCCAGGACGCGGGGCCCGATGCCCGTGCTCGCGGCCGCCCTGGTGTTGTACACCTCGTTGGCGCGATCGATCGACAGCAGCTCGGTCGACCGCCCGGGGAGGCGCATCACGTAACGGTCGCCGCCGCACTCGACGAGGTAGTTCTCGTTGGTGAGGCCGCCTGAGACTGGGCTGATCGCGATGTCCCGGCCTCGCCACAGGACGACCTGTGCCGCGGCGATTTCAGCCCGCGTGCTTGACAACGTTCTGCTTAGCCAGCACAGCATCCGGGGTGACCGTCGCCGCGACCATCTTCCCGAAGAGCTCGACGGCGACCTCTGCGCCGGGCGTGAGCTCGATCGGGAGATACGAATACGCCAGGTTCCGCTTCACCGTAAACCCGTAGGCGCAGCTGCGCAGCCGTCCGACCACGCGGCCCTCGTAATGCACAGCTTCGCCGCCGTACATCGGCAGGTAGTCCTCACCGCCGACGGCCAGGGTGCGCAGCCGTCGGGCGATGTCCCGCGGGATGTCCGGCCACTTTCCGTTGCCTACGCAAAAGCCGAGTCCGGCCTCGAACGGCGTGTCCAGCAAACCCATGTCGGTGCCGTAGTAGCGGTAACCCTTCTCCATGCGCAGCGAGTCGAGCACGCGATAACCGCCCGGCGTGATGCCGAAGTCGCGGCCTGCATCGACGAGCCGGTCCCAAACCTGCACGGCCCATGCCGGGTCGACGTAGAGCTCCCACCCAAGCTCGCCGACGTACGTCACGCGCTGTGCGACCACCCGGGCGCCTCCCACGGAGATCGCTCGCGCCTGCATGAATGGAAAGCCATTGTCAGACAGGTCGGCTGCGATTTCACCTCGCGTGACGCGCTCCATCACGTCGCGCGAGCAAGGTCCCCAGATGCCGATCACAGAGAGCTCGTCAGAGGATTCGTGGAGCTCGACAGGGGCATGGCTTTCCCGGGCCTGCAGGCGCAGCCAGCCCAGGTCGCTGTTCACGTAGCCGGCCCCGGTCACCAGCCGATAGTGGTCACTCGTAAGACGCGTGATGGTGACATCAGCCGCGATGCCGCCGTTGTCTTCCAGCAGCTGCGTGTAGATGACGCTTCCCACGGGTCGGTCGATCACGTTGCCCGCGACGCGCTCCAGCAACCCCACCACGCCTGGACCGGTGATCTCGATCTTTCCGAATGAGCTCATGTCGATGATGCCGACCCGCTCGCGAAACGCGCGGTGCTCCTCAGCGAGGCGATTGAAGTAGGGGGGGCGCGTCCACCCGAACCGGCGCTGGTCCGCGCCGGCGCGCCGCCACGGTGTCCCTGGCTCGAAGTAGTCCGGCCGCTCCCACCCGTGCTTGGTCCCAAACACCGCCCCCAGGTCCTGGCTTCGCTCGTGCAGCGCGCTCGTCCGCCGGGGCCGGCCCCACTCGTCGGAGTCGTACGGGTAGCGAAGGTAGTAGTAGTACTTGTAGGCCTCGCGAGCGAGCTCGGCCGCGTAGCGGTGGTCCTGGTGCACCGGACCGAAGCGCCACGGGCGGTACGCGTAGAGGTCCAGGTCGGGTTCGCCGCCCGTGATGAGCTGAGCGAGAGACCGGCCGATGCCCCCGGCGCCTCCAAAACCGTTGAGCGACAGGCCCGCGGCCATGTAGAGCCCGGCCACACCGGGCACCGGGCCGACCAGCGGGTTGGAGTCGGGCGTCATCGCGTCCGGATGGCAAACGAGCTTCACGATGCCCGCCTCGCCCATGAAGGGGAACCGGCGCGTCGCGCCCGCCAGCAGCGGTTCGAAGCGCTCCTGGTCTGGAGGAAGCGAGGTGCCGCCGTGGCTCCACGGGACGCCGTCGACCCAGCGGGCGACCGGGTCGGCCTCGTAACCGCCGAGCACGACGCCGCCTGCCTCCGACTTGCCGTACACCAGGTTGTCCGGGTCGCGAAAGCAGGGCATATCGTGGGGCAGCTCATGGCCGGGGACCGCGCGCAAGGCGGCGTGCTGGTGGTCGACGGGCGTCGACACCAGGGAGACGCCCGCCATCGCGGCCAGCTGTGGCGCCCAGATCCCGCCTGCGATCACCAGCACTTCGGCCTCGATGCGGCCGGCGTCGGTCTGCACCGCGGCGACCGCTCCGCGGTCCGAAAGCTCTATGCCGGTGACCCTGCGATCGGTAAGCACCTTGGCGCCGAGGTCGCGAGCGGCGGACGCGAGGGCGTGGGTGGCGGTATGGGGGTCCAGGTGGCCGTCGGTCGGGATCCACACCGCTCCATGCAGGGAGCGTCGGGAGATGGCGGGCATCAGGCGCTCGGCCTCCGCGGCGGACACGAGCTCCACATCGAGGCCGATCCCCCTCGCGCGGCTGACGCCGCGCTGCAGCTCCTTCAGAGAGTCGGGGCTAGAGGCAAACCTCAGGCTGCCCACCGTCTCGAACACGTCGAGCTCGCGGTACAGCTCGATGCTGTAGCTGCGGAACCGCATCATCGTGGGCGACGGGTTGAACTGGGTCACCAGGCCTGCTGCGTGACACGTGGACCCGGATGTCAGCTGGTCTTTCTCGAGCAGCACTGTCTCGCGCCAGCCCGCCTTCGCCAGGTGATACGCGACGCTCGCGCCGGTGATGCCGCCGCCGACCACTACCGCCCTGGCCCGTTCCACTGCGCCCTGCAATCCTAGGACGCAATGGCCTCGTCACTCCGGCAGCGGCTGCTCCTTCGTCTCCGGCAGGAAGAAGAGAAGCAGCGCGCCGGCGACCGCGGCGATGCCGCCCAGCTCGATCGCCCGGCCAAGCCCAAGCGACCCGGAGAGCAGCCCCACGACCTGCAGCCCCACGACGCTTCCACCGGCCGCCGCCACCGCGGTGGTCGCCTCGGCGGTCGCGCGCGCGCGCGTGGGGAACAGCTCTGCCGACCAGGCGCCGAAGACCGGCGTCGACGCGCTCGCAAAAGCGCTCCACAGGATGTTGCCGATGAAGAAACCGATGGTCGCCGTCGCGAAGCTGAGGCTGGTTGCGACGGCGGTGGCCACAGTCAGCGCGATGGCGGGACCCAGGCGCCCGAAACGGTCCGTGAGGTAGCCGCCTGCCAGGTAGGAGCTGGCCCCCGCCACGCCTGAAACCACGATCAGGATGCTGATGGCGGTCGGGGACATGTGGAGGACGTCGCTGGCGTAAACGGTGAACAGGAGTCCGGCGGGCTCGAGCAGGATGGCGAGTAGGGCCGTCATCAGCGCCAGGATGAGCACCCTCAGCCGCCATGGTCGTTGGACGAGTAGGTTGAGCGCCGAGCCGCTGACCTTCACGGCAAGCCACGTCCTGCCCTCGGGGAGGCGGAACCAGATCACCGGCGCGATCAGGACGCCGACGCCGCCCGCCATGAAAAGCCAGCGCCAGTGTGGGGCGATGATCGGGTAGGCGACCACGGTGACCCCGGTGCCTATGCCGGCAAGGAGGGCGAGCACGCTGACCGCCTGGCCTCGATGCGATGCCGGCGCTTCCTCCACGATCAGCGCCGTGGCCACGCCCGCCACGAGCGCCTCGAAGCACACGGCGACCAGCCGCACGGCGGCTAGGACCGCAAGTGACGGCGCGAAC
>DATITA010000142.1:0-65392 GCA_035468355.1 Candidatus Dormiibacterota bacterium | reverse complement strand
CAGCGCGTCGACCGTCACGTTGCCGATCTTGCGCGGCGGAACCGACACGATGCGCGAGAAGCTCAGCGAGTCCTTCGGGTTGAAGCAGAACCGAAGGTATGCGACGAGGTCTTTGACCTCGCGACGCTCCCAGAAGCGGATGCCGCCTACGAGCCGGTAGGGGATGCGGCGTCGAGCAAGGACGTCCTCGAACGAGCGTGACTGGGCGTTGGTGCGGTAGAGGATCGCGAAGGCCGAGTAGCCGCGGCTCTCCGTGCGGCGCAGACGCTCGATCTCGTCGGATACGAACTCCGCCTCCTCGATCTCGTTGTAGGCCTGCATCGCCATCACCTTCTCGCCGCCCGCGCGCTCGGTCCACAGGCGCTTTTCCGCCCGCTCGGGGTTGCTGCGGATCACGCTGTATGCCGCGTCCAGGATGGACTGGCTCGAGCGGTAGTTCTGCTCGAGGTGCACGACGTGCGCATCGGGATAGTCCTTCCGAAAGTCCAGGATGTTGCGGATGTCTGCCCCGCGGAAGCGATAGATCGACTGGTCATCGTCACCCACCACCGCGACGTTGCGGTGCTCCTGGGCAAGCAGGTTGACGAGCACGTACTGCGCGCGGTTGGTGTCCTGGTACTCGTCGACGAGCACGTGGCGGAACCGGTCGCGCCATTTCGCCAGCGCTTCCTCGTCGGTGCTCAGCAGCTCGACCAGCTTCATGATCAGGTCGTCGAAGTCAAGACCGCCGGAACGCCGCAGCACCTCCTGGTACGACTCGTAGACGCGTCGCACGACCTCGTCGGCGTAGCTGCGATTGGGATAGTCCTGGGGCCGCTTCAGGTCGTTCTTCGCCTGTGAGATCGCGTTGCTCAGCGCGACGATCGGGTAGCGCTTGGGGTCGAGCCGCAGCTCGTCCAGCACGCGTCTCAACGCCGCCCGGGTGTCGTCCTCGTCGAAGATGACGAAGCTGTTCGCGATGCCGATGCGCTGCGATTCGCGGCGCAGGATCTTGACCGCGGTGGAATGAAAGGTCCCCACCCACATCTTCTGGGCCGCCTCGCCGACCAGCGACTCGACTCTCCCCCTCATCTCGCGGGCGGCCTTGTTGGTGAAGGTGACCGCGACCAGCCGGTCGGGCCAGACCCGGCGCGTGGCGATGAGGTAGGCGATGCGAGCGGTGAGCACGCGGGTCTTGCCGCTGCCGGCGCCGGCGAAGATCAGGAGAGGCCCGTCGCCGTGCGTGACCGCTTCCTGCTGGGGCGGGTTCAGCTTCGCGAGCAGGGCGTCGACGTTCGGTTGGGAGGACTCTGCGGAAACCAAGGGGATCGAGTTTACCGGTGACCGGATTTTCGGCACTCGTTCGTTAGACTGCTCGTGGCCTTGGCTCCCGAAGTCGATTTCGGCATGCGCTACCAGCTGCTCTATCAGTTCGCACGCGACCTCAACTCGTCGCTCGAGCTCGATGTCGTGCTGCGCAAAGCCATGGATGGCGTCATCATGCTGATGAAGGCTGCCCGCGGCTTCATCGTCCTGGTCGACCCCGTCACCGGAGAGCTATCGGTCCAGATGTCCAGCGGCGAGGCCGACCCGGAGAAGGCCCGCCAGTTCCTGGGCTCGCGGACGGTCATCGATCAGGTCATCGCCACGAAGGATGGCGTGGTGACGACTGACGCCAGCCTGGACGACCGGTTCAAGGGCAAGCAGTCGGTCATCCTTCAGAACCTGCGCTCGATCATCGCCGTTCCCCTACGCACGAAGGGCAAGGTGATCGGCGCCGTTTACGTGGACAACCCGTACCGTGTCGCGATCTTCGAGGAGACGAAGACGGACAAGGAGTTCCTGCAGGCGATCTCCGACCTGGCCGCGGTGGCGATCGACAACGCGCGGCAGTACGAGCGCTCGGAGTTCCTGCGCGAGCTCTTCGAGCTTCACGTCAACAAGCAGGTCACCGATTACGTGCTCGCCCACTCCGACCGCGACACCATGATGCTCGCCGGCGAGCGGCGCAACGTGACCATCCTCAACTCAGACATCGCAGGGTTCTCGCGCCTATCGCAGAGCATGGGCGCCGATGAGCTCGTCGAGTTCCTCAACGACTACTTCCGCCGGATGATCGAGGTCGTGCTGGCCCATGGTGGCAACATCGACAAGTTCCAGGGGGACGGGATGCTCGTCGTGTTCGGCGCTCCCAACCCGATGGAGGATCACGCGGAACAGGCGCTCAGGGCCGCGCAGGGGATGGTCAAGGAGATCGACTGCCTCAACCATGAGCTGATCTCCAGCGGCAGGGCGGCGATCTCCGTCGGCATCGGACTGGACACGGGCGAGGTGGTCGCCGGCCACGTCGGGTCCAAACGGCGGCTGGAGTTCACCCTCATAGGCGTGCCCGTGAACAACGCCGCCTACCTGTCCAAGGTCCGGCCGGCCAAGGTTCTCCTGTCAGAGGCCACCCTGGAGGCGCTGCCGCCGGGTGTCGGGGTGGCCGGCCTGGAAGCGATGCTTTTGAAAGGCGCTCCGCGGCCGCAGTCGATCTACGAGCTGGACATCGTCGTCATAGCCGAAACCTAGATCCACTCTCGCACTTTCCCAAGGAGTGGGGAAGGTGGCGCCGCATGGCCGGATGGGGAGACCCATTTCTCGAAGCTGCCCCTCCCCATCCCCGGCTTCGCCGGTGCTTCCCCGCAAGCGGGGAAGTGGAGAGCTCACTTCCCCACAGAGTGGGGAAGGTGGCCCCGCAGGGCCGGATGGGGAGACCCAGCCCTCCCCATCCCCGGGTTCGCCGGTACTTGCGGGGAAGCGGATTCTGACTTCCCCCGACCGGCGGGGGAGAGACCAGACCGTTGGCCTAGCCCTGGCAGACCCAGCGGCCGGGGCCGTAGTGCGAGTAAAGCCAGGCGGCGGCCATGGCGTTGGCGGCCGGGTTGAAAGGCGACTGGCTGGCCCAAGGAGTCCCCGACCACGTGCTGGGAAGGAACTGGAACAGGCCGGACGCGCCACTAGAAGAGTTCACCGAGTTGGGGTGGTACCGCGACTCGCAGTAGGAGACGTTCATCGCCCATTGAAGGGCGGCCGCGCCGAGGGGGCCGAACGCGTCGGTGATGTCCTTGGCGATGTCGGGCGGCGGGACCGGATGGTTGCTCCGCGCGGCGATCACCGCGGCCTGGGCCTGGGCGGCGGCCAGCGCCTGCTGCTGAGCCTCGTAGTCGGCCAGCCCCTGCTTCAGTTCCTGCGACCACGCGAGCGACTGCGCCATCTGGGCGGCATGGACGCGCTGGGTGCGGGTCTGGTTGACCACCGACAGCCGGTCATAGGAGCTGAGCTGGGTCACGGCGACCGCCGTGTACGTCTGGGCGGGCGGGACCAGGCGCGGCGCGATCACTGTCACGAGGATCACGACCCACACCACGACCGCGCGAAACAGTGGCAGCAAAACCCTGCGCTCCTCCTTGGACTCGCCCTACCCCTGGGGCTACGTTCAGGCCTGAGCTCGGAGCAGTGACGTCTGGAAGACCGCTCAGGAACCGGAAAAGGGCCACCTTACCAAAACAGCCCCGGTTTTAGATCGCCTTACGGCCCTCCGCCTGGGCTCCGATCGGGGCCGGCAGCACCGAGGCGGCCAGCCGGAACACCGCCACCGGCTCGCTGAATCCCTTCAAGTCGAGTTCCAAACGCTCGAACCGGATGTGCTGCGCCTCGACCCAATCCCGGGTTCGCCGGAAGGCCTCCTCTGTCATGGTCACCTCCCCCGCTCCCGACTGCGCCTGGAGCCTCGAGGCGAGGTTCGTGACCTCGCCCAGGACGCTCAGGTTGGCCGACTCGGCCAGGTTCCCGACCACCGCGGGGCCCACCGCGAGGCCGGCCCCGACGGGCAGGCCTGCGAGGGCAGCCTTGTCGATTATCCCGATCGCGGCCTTGAGCGCCTGCAGCGCGTGGTCGACGCTCTGCCCCGACACGTTGAAGGTGGCCATGATCGCGTCGCCGGCGAACTTGTCCAGGATTCCGCGGCGGCGACTCACTTCCTGGGTGGCCCAGCGCTGGAGCGACGCGATTCGGCCCGCCATGGCGACCGGGGATTCGCGGCCGGTCATGCCGGTGTAGCCGCGCACGTCCGCGAAGAGCACGGAAACCATGCGCTCACCCATGGCGACACGCGTGGCGGTGAGGGCCTCGGCGGCCTCCTCCGGCGCCGGTCCGATATCGAGACCGAAGGCGGTCGCCTGCTCGCGTGCGAGCCTGGCTGCGAGACGGGCGCCGGCCGCCTCGGCGGCGGAAGCGATCGAAGCCAGCCGTCGACCCGCGCCCTCCGAGTCACCCGAGCGCGCCTCCGCCTCGGCCAGGGCGCGTCCGATGTGCCAGACGTCCAGCGAAAACCCCGCCGCCTCTAGCCTGGCGACGGCTTCGCCGAGGTCTCTGAGCGAGTCCTCGATGCGACCCTCATAGAGGGCCAGCCGGCCCCTGGCAGCCAGCAGCCTGGGTGATCGGAGCAACTCCCCCCGCACCGGTAGGGCATCCAGAAAACTGCGCAGCCATACAGGGTCGGCGCGGGCGCCCTCGGCAACGACGTCGGCCGGCGAGCCCACCTCGCAGTTCGAGGGCGGGATCGACTGGGCCATCTCGAACGCGCCGTCAAGGTCGCCGAGAGCAAGCCTGGTCCTTATCCTGGCGGCGCCGTCATAGATGATGTCTTGCGCCTCGATCCGGCTCGACATCGGCGGCAGCTCGGCGGCCGCAGCTTCACCCTGGAGATTTTCGGCCAGCGCCTGCGCGAGCAAGACCGAACATCGCCAGACCTGCTTCTTGTGACCGGCGTCCCGAGCTTTCTGGCCCGCTTCTCTCGCCATGACAATGGACTCGCGAACGTGGCCGCGCTGCAGCTCCAGGAGACCCTTGACGTAGGCGATGGCAAGCTGGCTAAACCATTCCGGAGCCTCTCTCCGCACGGTCCACAGCCCCGGGTCTCGCCCGAGGTGAATTGCGAGCCACGTCGCGTTGAAGACGGCGTTGAACGCCTGGAACCGGTAACCGCCTTTGAACGCGGCCCCGTAGCTGTCGTCCAGGTGTCGCATCCCAGCCTCCACCTGGCCAAGCCCGACTTCAGCGCCTCCCACATAGTTCCAGGACCAGCAGAGTGCTAGGTCGGACCCGGCCAAGCGAGCGATCTCTGCTGCACGCTGCGCATCTGCAAGGCTCTCCTCGTTCAGGTTGTCGAACATCGCGAGACCGGACAGCCTGATGTATGCGATCGCGAGGGCCTCGCTCGGCGGGGCTTGCTCGAGCACGTCGCGAGCCGCCTCGAACTGCTCGCGCGCGCTGTCGGTGCGGAGCAGCTCCCAGTAGCACCTGCCGAGCGTCAAGCGGTGACCGGCCGCCTCGTTGGCAAGCCCGGCAGACTCCAGGTCGTGGATGCCTTGCTCTAGCAATCCGCGGGCTGCCTCCGACTCCGCGTTGTTCCAGTACGCATCGCCCCCTCGACACAGCACCCGCCCGCGCTCGACTGGATCCCGAACGTATGGCGCCGCCCGCTGGAAGAGCTCAGCCGCATCGTGAAAAGCCAGTGCTTCCATGGCTCCCTGCGCCGCCGATACGCACATTGCGACCGCCTCTTCGTTGCGACCCGCCATGAACAGGTGGTGCGCCAGATCAACGGGCACCACGCCCGCAGCAGACTGAAGGGCGTCGGCGACCCGGGCGTGAAGCTGCTGCCGCCGCGGTACAACCATGTCCTCATAGATCGCTTCCCGCGTCAGAGCATGTCGGAAGCGGTACCGGCCAGAGGTGGAGTCCTCCTCCTCGAGGAGCTGGGCTGTGATGCTCGCCTCCAGCGTGGTGAGGACATCCGCCTCACTGACTCCCGCCACCGCTGCCAGCCGGGTGATGTCGAAAGACCTGCCAAACACCGATGCGGCCGACAGGATGGCGACATTCTCGCGGCTGAGCCGTTCCAGGCGCTGCAGGATCGCATCTTTGACAGTGCGCGGGATTCGCATCTCGACCAGCGGTTTGCGGTCCCAGCCGTTGTCGGTGCGGAAGATGTCGCCGCGGTCCAGCGCATCGCGCAGCATCTCCTCGAGGACAAAGGGATTCCCCTCGCTTCGGTCGCGAAGGAAATCGCGGAACTCATCGCTGATCGACGCCTCGTCGAAGATCGTGCATACCATCCCGCCCACCGCCTTCGAGTCCAACGGCTTCAGATCGATGAGCTCCACCTGGTCCGATCGGCGCCACCCCTGGATGGTGGGCAGCAGCGCGTGCTTGCGGTGCAGCTCGTCCGAGCGATAGGTCCCGAGCACAAGGACGTTGCTTGAGCGCAGGCGCCTAGTCGCGTAGTCGAGCAGCTCACGGGTGGCGGGATCCGCCCAGTGCAGGTCTTCGAGGATCACGATGAGGGCTCGCGCGCGTGCCGCGTCGCGAAGCAGGAGAAGGATCGATTCGAAGAGGCGAAGCTTCGCCTGTATCGCATCCCCGCCCGCCCCCGCCGCCCGACCCATCTGAGGAAACAGCTGGGCCAGCTCGTCGGCGGCCGGTCCGAGCCGCTCGCGAAGCTGCGCGAGGTCCTGCGTCTGGAGGTGGTTGCCGATCGCTTCCAGGAACGGAAGGTAAGGGAGAGAAAGCTCAGCCTCGCTGCAGACACCGGACAGGACGATGCACCCCAGGCCCTGGGCGCTCGCCGCCAGGGCGTTGACGAGGCGCGTCTTGCCCGACCCGGCTTCTCCGCCTACGATGACCACGCCGCCCTCGCCCCGGAGCGTCGACAGCAACGCATCCTCCAGCTGGGAGAGCTCGGACTCGCGTCCGACGAGATCGGGGCACAGCACTCGTGAGAGGGCCAATTCCCGGCCGATTCTAGGTGGTCAGAGGTGGGAGGGGAAACCGCGCTGAGTCGGCGGAACGCGGTCGGGGCTTACGCCGCCAGCGGCCACCACTCCAGGAGCCGGTTGAAAGTGCCGAGAGCAGCCTGCACGGCGTGGATGGCGGTGCGCAGCACGCTCCCCGCCGCGGGAGAGACTTTGCCGGTGTTGACATCGGCCTGCAGCTCGTTGAGGAAGGCGCCCAGCTGGTTGTTGGCCGCGCCGGTGTCGCCCCGACCAATGGCCGCCGAAGCGGCGTTCAGCTTGGCGACCAGGCTGTTCTTCTGGCCGGCGTTGAGGGTCGAGAGGCCCTGCACGTAGGCGGCGATCGTGCTGAGCGCCACCTGTGGCGTCTGGACGACCACGTGGGCGGTCTCCTGCCCTATGCCGCCGTCGTCGTCCCTGACGGTCAGGGTGACGGTGTAGGAGCCGGCAGCGCTGTACGCGTGAGTGGTCGACAAGCCCGCTGTGCTGGTCGTCCCGTCACCGAAGTTCCAGGTGACGGTGTGGGTGTCGAGCGCGCCCCGGTCGGTGAAGCTGCCCGAGAAGGCGACCGACTCCTGTGCGGTCAGCACCAGCGGCGCGGAGGGGTTGACCCCTGAGATCTTCGCGGCCGGCGCGACGTTCGCCCCCGCGACGGTGAGAGTTGTCGACCCGATCAGGCCGCCGTCGTCCTTGGCCTGCAGGGTCACCACGAACGTCCCCTCGTCGTCAGGCGTGAGGCTGAACGAGGTTCCGGAGCCGTTGGAGTAGGCGCCCCCATTCTTGGTCGCGGTCCAGGTGTAAGCGAATCCCGCGCTGTTGTCGGCAGCGTCGGGGCTGACGGCCGAGGCGGACAGCGACACGGCGGTGCCCTCGGGGCTCGATGAAACTGCCGGGGAAATCTGAGCCACAGGCGCCACGCCGGCCACGCTGACGGTGAACGTGGTCGTCGCGTCTAGGCCCTTGCCGTCGTCGGCCGTGACCGTCACCGTCTGGGCGGACCCTTCGTCGGCCGCCGCCTGCGACCAAGACCAACTGCCGCCCGAGGTTGAAAGCGACCCGATTGAGGCCGTGACGGTCACGGTGTCGCCATCGGGATCGGAGAAGGTACCGGTGTTGGTCGGCGCGGTCCCCTCGGTGACGCTGACCGTCGCATTGTCGGCCGCGACGGCAGGCGCCTGGTTGGTGTTCGTGTTCATCCAGGTTTTGAAGTCGAAGCTGACTCCGAGGCTCGATCCCGACATCCATGCACTGCCGGAACTGAGCCAGAGTTTCCCGCCGGCGTAGGTCTGATAGCTTTCAAAGCCCCAGCGGAACGCGCCGTTGAGGGCGCGAACCACGATGGCGTACTGGGTGCCGGCGGTCAGAGGAACGGGCTTGCTCAGCGGGAAGTCGCGCCACTGCAGCGTGACGCCCAGCGCAGCCGTGACGGCAGTCGAGGCGGGGGTCGCGGAGTCGAGCTGGTAGACGGCCGCGGGGTGGCCGGCGGTAACCGTCCAGATCTCGACGTGGAAGGTTGTCGGTGCCCAGCCCGTGGTGCCCGCGTACAGGGACACCTGGTCGAGCCGACCGTCCTTTGACGGCGTGAACGTCTCTGCCATCTTGGCCAGCGACTGATAGGCGCTGGTGGGCGATTGCTCGCTCTGGTCCAGGGCGTCCGTCGAGGCGTGAACCGAGGAGGCGAAGCCGAGCGTCAGCAGGGCGGCCGCCGAGAGGGCCGCCGCGAGCTTGCCCTTCAACGCGCCAAATCCACCCATTTGCCCGAAACGAGGATCCATGTGGCGATTACGACGAACGAGGGCCAAGTTCCCTGCGACTTTGCGGACCCGACTTTCGACGAGTGCTGACCGCCGCGGCTAGGTGTGTAACGCACTGACCTCAGGGACGTTCCACGAATATGCGGGACGGGTCTCGCCGACTGCCGCTCACACTGATCGCTGCCGGGGCTCCCGGGGCGTTGATCGCGCTGATGCTTGCCGGCGCGCCAGGGCTGACAGATTCCCGCTCCTAATCGTTAGCCAAGCCCGCCTAGCCACCTGGTTCGAGTCCACCACAGCGTCGGCGCCGATTCACGAGGGTGAGGGAATCGCGGAGGTGGTGGGCGTTGCCGGCGGGGGAAGTGGCGTCAACGCAACCCCGTCGAACTGTCCTGGCACGCACTCACCCGCCGGGCCCAAGCTTACGTTGTACAAATCGAAACCCGACGGAGCAGGTGGCAAGCCCGTGACATTGAAGCTCTGCAGGCCGGTTGAACGTGTCCAGAGCCAGACACGTGAGCCGTCGTCGTTCCCCATCCACAGTCCGTGGGTATCGGAATACGCCCCACCAGGGTCGAAGTCAGTCGCATCGCCGGCCACTCCTGAATAGATGGTGGTGGCCCGCCCCGATTCGACGACCACGATCCTGTACTTCGTTCCAGGGTCGCGCGCACCGATTCGAAACACGGCTCGGCGCTGTGCGTCTTGACCAACAATCATGTACATGATTCCGCTTCCCGGCAGGGCGTCAGCCGGCAAGCTCGGTTCCTCGACGCCTGACTGCCCTTGTGAAACCACCCTGCCGGTGGCGGGATCTATGCGCCAGAGCCTTGGGCCGCCCCCATTTGGATACGTGTCAACCAGGATTTCGTGCGAGTCCCACCGGTCGATCCCGATAGCGTCGGTTGTGCTCCACAGCTTCCGATCAGTCTTCTTCGCCGCGTCAACGAGGTGCAGCTCATATGAAGTGGCGGTAACCCCTTTTATTGAATAGTTCCGGTCGTCCGGCAGCCACTTGACGTATACGAAGGAGCGCCCATCCGGCGAGACGGTTCGACTGTCGGCCGGCAACCATCGCTTGAGCGAGGACGAGTAGGTTGCGGACAAGCCGCTTTTGTCCGACGGCAGGTCTTGGCGCATGGCGGCCGGGTCGGCCCGGAACTCTCCCGACGGAAAGTTCACGAACCCCGGGCTGACTTTGATGACGGCACCTAGGTTCCCTGACATAGCCGTCGTAATCACGGGCAGCGCGCAGGCGAATGAAGCACGCGCGTCCTGGGTCACAGAGGTCGACAAGGTCTCGCCCTGCTGCCGAAACCACATCCGATAACCGGCCACCACTAGAACCAGCAAAACTGCGAATAGGGCAGTCACTGTCACCGCGCGGGCGTGGGCTAGCGGTCCCCATGGCTTTGGCGATGGGAGCAATGGCGCAGGGGGCGCGCTCATGCCGAGCACCTCGCCGCCTTCGTCGAATGGCGGGTCAAGGGCGAACGGCCTCCTGGGCCTCTGCAAGCGCGTCCAGCGCCGACACTCCACTTACTTCAATGCGGCGAGCAGGCATTGCGTTACGCCGGCCGCCCTTTCCCTGGAGCAGATGCACGATCAGCCCTGCTCTTACTGGTCGTCGGGTGCTGACTGCAGCACGGCACGCTCCCGCAGCGAGCCGACCGGGGGGGAGGAACTGTGCTTTAACCCAATTCCGAGTTCATCAGACGCATGCCTGGCCTGTGGCAACCCCGATGAACGCGGCGCCAAGCAGGGCCAACGGCCCGCAGCATGGAATCGAAGCAACCCCGAGCGCCATGCCCGCGGTCGCCCTTCCGGAGATGCGAGGGTCCTCGGCCTTACGACGCAGGGCGCCTACTCCCAGAACGATGGCAGCGAGGGCCACGACGATCATCAGAACGCCGATGACGATGGATGCCAGACCCGACTGCTGGTGGGCGAAGTCGAGGATCTGGGGCCCGCTTGGTTGGGGCCGCCCGGGGCATGAGATTCCTAGGCTAGCGGCCCCCAAGAGCCCCAAGCCCAGCACCATCGCCGCCACACCTGCGCCCAGCGAGATCCCTGCCTGGTTGTAACCGGTCAGGTTGTAGCCGGTCAGGCGGCGCACGACGCGACGATCCTACCTTGATGCACGGCGATGCACGGCGCCCGGCCCGGGTTTTAAGCACCCGATTCGCCCGGTGCACAAAACGTAGGTGCTCCCGGAGATATCGCCGTAACTCAGCTAGTCCGCACGAGCCTCCGGCGAGAAAGGTTAGAGGTCAGGACGTGAAGTGAGCGCCGACTTGCGTGGTCTTTGTGAACCGCTGTAGCGGTTCTTATCTTGCTCTGCTGAAAGCGGTCAGAGTGACTCCAGGATGAGCCTGACTGACTCCGATAGATCCAGGCGGTTCGGCATGCCGGCAGGCGTCAGTTCTAACAGCTAGCGCGTCGTGCGGCGGCCGCCTCGGCCTCTGACCAGTTGAAGGCTCCAATTGACGGCGCGTACGACCGTGGACCGCGGCACGCAGTATTGGCAACCCGCTGCCGAACCGTCGGATCAACCTCTTGCGCTGCCTCGACTAATCTCGGGGTTGCATCGCTGGATAGGCTCGACAGGTAGTCGGTGTCGATCTTGTGGGTTGACGCTGCGTGACTGACGTTGAGGCCAACAAGCGCCGCTTCTGGGTTTATGAAGTTGAGAGCGAGCAGGACCGTGACCGCGGTAAATGCCGTTGCTCCCACAAACCAGTGGCGCTGGCGCCAGGCACCCAGCAACTCGGCGCCAAGCAACACGAAGACAACAGCCATCCATACGGCAAAGATATGGCTGTAAAGGCGGAGCATGGTGAAGCCATAAACGTCCTCATAGAGACTGAGACGGCGGAAAGCGACCACGACGATCATCAACGTCAGCGCAATCGCGGTCTCGGACAGAATGAGAAATGCGGCTCCTTGCTTGGCTTTGGACGATCCGGCTATTCGACTGAAGAGAATCAGCACCACTAGCGTGATGCCACCGACCCACAAGAGCTGGAAGAAGCCCGATCTCGCGTAGTCCGAATAGGAGACTCCAGCCGACCGCAAGGTTGCCGTCGCCTCGCCGCTGGCCGCTAGGACCTGGGCGATGGCAAAAGCGGTAAACACCGCGTCGAGGAGCGCAAGGACTATCAGAGCTTCGGTCGCTCCGAGGCGCCAAGCGGGTCCATCGATGCGATCGAGGGGCTCCGCCAGAGCGAGTCGCAACAGGCCCGCCATCGCCAGACCACCTGTGCCAACGAAGAACACATCCGCGGCCACTTGGCCAAGGTCGAGATTGATGTTGAAGAACGAGGCAAAGACCGGATCCGCTGATGCAAGGAGCGCAGACAAGAGAGCGCAGATCGGCACCGCGATGAGTAGTCCGCGCACGAGAGGCCCGAGCGCTGCGAGGCGTCGTCGCATGCCGACGATGGGTCTGCCAATGAACGCAGCACCAGCTGCAATGTGCACGGTGGCGTGCGCAGCCCTAGCGCTCAATTCGGCGGAACCGATGTCGAAGATCGATCCTCTGGAAGAAAACGATGCCCCCAAGCCCAGCAACGCGAAGCTGGCCAGCAAATCCGGCCAATCAAGCCAAGGACTCGCTCGGACCGCCAACCAGACCCCGAAAACCGCCGCGACCGCGACCATGACGCGCGACTCCACCTGGGTCAGACGACCCGTGACAGCCAACAGGACTGCGCCTACGCCAATGGTCAGCGCCCATGCGATCCCGAATGCGTCAGCACGAAATGCCTGATCTACGAGCAGCCCGACCACCATGGCCGCAACCACTGACGCCCAGGTCGCTTGGGATCTAAGCCTGAGACTTAGCCACGGAGGGACCCGGACCGGGCGAGCATCGACGGGCTTCCATGCGGCGCCATCCCAACGCCACCTGCCATCGGGCGACATCCGGCCGGCGCTAGAGCTCGCGTCTGACATTTCAAGGTTGAACGGTGCCCGGGACCAAAAGGTTGCTGTTGGAGCGATAGCACAGCGAACTCCCGGGCTGCTTAAGGTTCCGAGCGCGTTGCCTGGTTGCCTTTCCGCTGAAGCTTGAATGCTGGCTGAGCGCACTCGCCCACCTACCGTGGCGGCAGTAGTGGCAGCAGTAGGCCGGTTTTGGACGGTTCCTCGACTCACGGTGGCGACTGGCGAGGCAGTTTTGAATACGAATTGGGTGGTGCCGGCGCGGGGACTCGAACCCCGGACCATCGGTTTAAAAGACCGCTGCTCTAACCAAGCTGAGCTACGCCGGCTCCATCAGGAGGTTAGCGGAAGATTTTCTGGCAGGGGGTTCCGGGCGTGGTCTGCACTCGAAACCGGTCCCAAAACGGCCAGTTTTGGCGGCTTCGGGGGACCCGCGAATTGGGGGTCCGGCGGGCGCCAAAGAAATGCGAAATCCGCTGCTCCAACGATCGGGCGCCCGACTGCTGATCGCCTAGAACAAGTTCCAGAGGTACTGGTTGGTGACCTCGTGGTGGAACTGGACCTCGCCCACCTTGATCTGCGAGCCGAGGGCCTTGGGGCAACGCTCGGCGGAGGCCAGCTTGAGCTCGGCGAACCGGGCGTGGACTTCCTCGCCGAGCACCTCGCTCGCGAACTTGCTGGCCTTGAAGATGCCTAGGGCGTCGTAGATGTTGTCGGGGAGATAGCGGGTACGGCTGCCCTTGCCCTCGGCACCGGCGGGGTCGGGATCCGGACCTTCGAGGCCGGCCTTGAGCAGCGTGTAGATGGCCAGGTAAGGGTTGGCGTCGGGGGCGACGGAACGCACCTCGATGCGGGCCGAATCCTCGTTGCCCAGGGGGATGCGGATCATGGCCCCACGGTTGATGGGTGAGGCCTCGATCTGGTTGGGCGCCTCGAAGTGCGGATCCAGGCGACGGTAGGCATTGACGCTGGAGTTCAGGATTAGGCAGATGTCCGGGGCGGCTGTGAGCACCCGCTCAACGAACTCCCAGCCCAGGGCCGACAGCTTGTCCTCGCCCGCGGGATCGTAGAAGAGGTTCTTACCCCCGCGTTTAAGCGACATGTTGGTGTGCATGCCGTTGCCGTTGACACCGGTCACCGGCTTGGGCAGGAAGCTGGCGCTCAGGTCCATGTTCTGGGCCACCTGGCGGCAGAGCAGCTTGTACAGCTGGACTTGGTCGGCGGCGATCAAGGCCTCGGTGTACCCGTAGTTCATCTCGAACTGCGAGGGCGCAACTTCGGGGTGGTCCTTCTCGTTGCCGAAGCCCATGGTCCGCTGGACCTCCGCCGCGCCGTCAATGAACCGCCGCAGCACGTCGCCGGGAAGGGAGTGATAGTAGCCGCCGGTGGAGACGAAATCGAAGCGGCCCGTCTCGTGATAGCGGCGCTCGGCATCCTTGCCCTTGAAGATAAAGCCCTCGATCTCGACCGCCACCAGGGCCTCGGTCCCGTCCTTCGCGAACAGTGACTCGGTGTAGAGCCGGAGCCGGGTACGCATGTCGGCCGGGTAGGGCCCGCCGTCCCGGGATCTCACCTCGGCGAAGGCCAGCACTTTGCCCGGGCCGAAGACGTCGGCAGGGAGCCAGTAGAAGGCCCGCCAGTCGACGACCAGGCGCAGGTCCGACTCGTGTTGCTGCGTGAAGCCGCGCACCGAGGAGCCGTCAAAGGTGAGGTTGTCGGCGGCTTTGATTAGAAACTTCTTGTCGTAGTCCAGCATGTGGAGGCGGCCCTCGAGGTCCGTGAAGCAGACGGTGAGGGCCTTGATGCGTTTCTCGTCGGTCAGGTACTTGAGCCGCTGCTCTCTGGCGGCGTCAGGGGATGTCCTGGCCAGGCGCTGGGCCTTGACCTCCAGGTTCATCTCTTCCAGCTTGTCGTAGGGGATCTCGAGAAACGCGCGCAGGCTACCCGGTTCCATCTCGCCTGCAATCTACTCCAGCCCCGCAGGTTGCGTCACGTGCCCGTCCTTCCCGCGCCCGGCCTTGGGGGCCTGCGCCATGGCGATGTGTGTCTGGATGAGCAGGAAGGGTGTGCCGACGAGCATGCCGTCAACTTGGACGCGCCCATAAGTGGACGTGACGTGCCGCCGGCCCCGGAGTCCGCCCGCCGAAAGACAAACCCTCCCTGCTGTAGCCTTGCCCCGGTGAAGGCCTGGGTGGTCCACGAGCTCGGTGGGCCGGAGTCTCTGCGCTTCGAAGACGTCGACCCCGGCCAGCGGGCAGATGGCCTGGTCCGCATCGAGGTGCGCGCGGCGTCGATCAACTTTCCGGACGCTCTCATGGTCGCCGGCCTGTACCAGGCCAAGCCGGACCTGCCGTTCGTGCCCGGCTTTGAGGTGAGCGGCATGGTTTTGGAGGCGCAGCAAGAATCGGGGTTTCAGCCCGGGGACCGTGTGATGGCTCTGCTCGACAGTGCGGGCCTCACCCACGGCGGCTACGGGGAGATTGCTGACGCCTCCGCGGCCGCAGTGTTCAACATGCCCGAATCAATGCCCTTCGACGAGGCGGCGGGGTTCACCCTCGTCTTCCAGACCGGCTGGTTTGGGCTCCACCGCCGGGCCAGTCTGCAGCCCGGCGAGACTCTTCTCGTCCATGCGGGCGCCGGCGGTGTCGGCAGCGCGGCGATCCAGCTGGGCAAGGCGGCCGGTGCGACCGTGATCGCAACCGCGGGCTCCGATCAGAAGGTCGCTCTGTGCAAGCAGCTCGGGGCGGACCTGGCGCTCAACTACAAGACCCAGGACTTCGTGGAAGAGGTGAACCGCGCCACCGCCGGACGGGGCGCCGACGTCATCTTCGACCCGGTGGGCGGGGACGTGTATGACCGCTCCACGAAATGCATCGCCTTCGAGGGGCGCATCGTGCTGGTCGGCTTCACATCGGGCCGCATCCCGCAGGCGGCGGCCAACCACGTGCTGGTCAAGAACTATTCGGTGGTCGGACTCCACTGGGGGCTGTACAGGAAGCGTGCGCCGGAGCTTATCCCGGTTGCCCAAACGGCCCTGCTCGATCTGTACCGGCAAGGCAAGATCAAGACCCACATCTCGACCAGGCTTCCCCTCAAGCAAGCTCCCCGCGCGATGGCCATGGTCGCGGAGGGCAAGAGCACGGGCAAGGTCGTGCTGCTCACGAAGTCGAGTTGAGGAGGTTCACCAGCGTGGCAGCCCTCGTCGCGATCGCGATTGGGGCGTGCACGCAGGGCGGCAACCCGACTCCTCCCGAGGTGCTGGCCGCCAACCAGACGCTGAGCTTTCCGATCGCGCAGGACGTGGCGGACCTCGACCCGGCGCTCATCTCCAACCCGGCCGACGTCGACATCCTGCGCAACGTGTTCTCGGGCCTGTACAGGTTCGACGACCAGCTGCGCGAGGTGCCGGATCTCGCCACCGGCCAGCCCACGGTCTCGGCCGACGGCCTCACGTACACCTTCCATCTCCGCCAGAACGCCCATTTCTCCAACGGTGACCCGATCACCGCCGGCGACTTCATCTACAGCTGGAACCGAGCAGCGGCGATGCAGGGCGACTACGCGGGCCTCTTCAACCTGATCGCCGGTTACCAAACGGTGGCTGGGGGAGGCGCCGCCCAGATGAGCGGGCTGGCCCAGCTGGACGACTACACCCTGGTCGTGACCCTCGCCAAGCCGGCCGGGTACTTCTTCTCCGAGGTCGCGCTGTGGCCGTTCTGGGTGGTCGACCAGAAGGTCATCGCTACGGCAGGCCTGGATGCGTGGTTCACCAAGCCGGAGACGCTGATCGGCAGCGGGCCATTCAAGATGACCGCACGAACACCCGGCCAGTCGATGGACTTCGCGCCGGTCACGGGATGGTACGGCGGCAAGACCGGCGCGCTGACCGGTGTGCACGTCGAGATCGTGCCCGACACGACGGCCCAGGTCGCGCAGTACGAATCGGGGGTGTTCAGCCTGGTCGGATACGGCCGCCAGAGCCTTCCGCCACCTGCGGCGACGCGATACACCTCCGACCCCAAGCTCAGTGGCCAGCTCCGGCTGGTCCCCATCGGCCTCACCTTCTGGGTCGGGTTCAACCTTAAGACCGGTCCCTTTGCCGGCCTCGACGCCGGGCAGCCAGGCCGCAGGGCCTTCAGCGAAGCGATCGATCGAGCCGCCCTGGTCGACGCGCTGTGCAACCAGAAGACCGACTGCGCCGCAGCCACCGGGGGCCTGATCAGCAAGGGCCTGCAGGGCTATCTGAAGGATGGCGCCGACACCAACGTAAAGTTCGACGCCGCAGCTGCGAAGGCGGAATACCATGCCTGGGACCCGGACGGATCGAAGGTGAAGGGCTTGACCTACACGTATGACACCAACCCATTCAACAAAGCCGTGTGCGAGAACCTCTCAGCGCAGTGGAAGAAGAACCTGGGCGTCACGGTCGCCTGTGTCGAGATGGACCGCAAAACCTTCTTCGACGAGCGCAACGGACGATGCGCGTACCCGATGTTCCGCCAGAGCTGGAGCGCCGATTACGACCACCCTCAGGACTGGTTTGACTATCTTTTCGTGACGGGGGCGACCTCGTCGGGATCCTGCTATTCGAACCCGAACCTGGACAAGCTCGTATTAGGGGCTGACGCGAAGTCGCTCTCGCAGAGCCTCGTCGACTACAGGACGGCCGGTTACCTGCTCATCGCAACGTCCGCTTTTGCCCCGCTCGTATACGGAGTGCAGCAGTATCTATCGCACACGTACGTCAGGGGCGTGGGCGGAAACGCGCTTTACGACAATGATTGGACAGGGGTTCGCATCCTCCAGCACTAGCTACACGTCCTGCGAGAAATGGCATGCCGCGAGGTGGCCGCGAACCTTCTCCTCGAGCGGCGGCTCGACCTCTGCGCAAGGCGTGGGCACGTGCGCGATCGGGCAGCGCGTGTGAAAGCGACAGCCCGACGGCGGATTGAGGGGCGAGGGAATCTCGCCCGATAGGTCAACCAACCGGCGCCCACGCTGAATCTTCGGGTCCGGGACCGGGATCGCGGAGAGCAGGGCTTTCGTATAAGGATGTTTGGGATCGCTGTAGGTTCCGACGCTGTCGGCGATCTCGACGATCTTGCCGAGGTACATGACCATGACCCGGTCGCTGATGTGCCGCACCACCGAAAGGTCGTGCGCGATGAACAGGTAGGTCAGCTTGAACTCCCTCTGCAGGTCCTCGAGAAGGTTGACGATCTGGGCCTGGATCGACACGTCCAGCGCCGAGATCGCCTCGTCGCACACGACGAGCTTCGGATTCAAAGCAAGTGCGCGAGCGATCCCGATTCGCTGTCGCTGGCCGCCTGAGAACTCGTGCGGATATCGGTTGTTGAAGTTGGGGTTGAGACCCACCACACGGAGCAGCTCCTGGACGCGTTCCTGTCGCCCGCGCCCACGCAAGACGCCAAAGTTCACCAGCGGCTCCGCGATGATGTCCCCGACGGTCATCCGGGGGTCAAGGGAGGCAAACGGGTCCTGGAAGATGATCTGCATCTCCCTCCGCTGCTGGCGCAGCTTCTCGCCATGCAGGCTGGTGAGCTCGACATCGTTCATGAAGATCTTTCCCGACGTCACCGGGAGCAGTTGGGCCACTAGCCGGCCGAGGGTCGACTTGCCGCACCCGGACTCGCCCACGAGCCCGAGCGTTTCGCCTTCGCGAATCTCGAAGCTCACCCCATCGACCGCCTTGACCGAAGATCCGAATCCGGCGGGAAAGTGCTTGACGACGCCCTCCACGCGCACCAGCGCCTTGGCGTTCGCGCCCTGTGGTGTCGGGTCTGGAGCCGGAGCCGCCTCCGCCATCAGTCGGTGAGCTCTCCCACGCGCAGGCCGGAACCGGCGCCGGGCCGGATGTCGACCAGGTCGTCGGCGCCCATCTCCTTGCGCGCGCGGTCCATCGTGACCCAGCAGGAGGCGAACTGGTCAGGCGCCATTTCTTTGAACGGCGGCGCATCGGTGAAGCACTTCTCGATCCGGAACGGGCAGCGCGGATGGAAGCGGCAGCCGCCCGGCGGGTGCAGCAGGTCCGGCGCAAGACCCTCGATCGATCGCAGCCGCTCGTGGCGGAGGGCGTCGACCCGCGGGATGGAGCGCAAAAGCGACCAGGTGTAAGGGTGCTGCGGTTTCTCGAAGATCTGGTCGACAGGACCCTGCTCGACGATCTGCCCCGCGTACATCACGATGACCCGCGAGCACAGGCCGGCCACCACGCCCATGTTGTGCGTGATCATGATGATCGCGGTCCCAAGATCGTGGTTCAGGTCGGCCAGCAGCTCGAGGATCTGAGCCTGCACCGTCACGTCCAGCGCGGTGGTGGGCTCGTCGGCGATGAGAATCGAGGGCGAGTTGGCGAGACCCATTGCGATCATCGCCCGCTGGCGCATGCCTCCGCTCAGCTGGTGCGGAAAATCCTTGACCCGACTTTCCGGAGCGGGGATACGGACCTTGCGGAGCAGCTCGATCGTCCTTTGGTGCGCCTCCTTGGGAGTCCCCGAGTGGTGCGCGAGCATCGCCTCGTCGATCTGAAAGCCGGTCCGCAGCACCGGGTTGAGCGAGCTCTGCGGGTCCTGGAAGATCATCGCGATGTCGCGTCCGCGGATCTCACGAATCTCTTCGCCGCTGATCTGCAGCAGATCCTGGTCGCGAAACAGGACCTGCCCCGCGACGACCTTTCCCGGGTCGGGGACCAGGCGCAGCAGCGACAGGGCTGTGACCGACTTGCCGCTGCCGGACTCCCCGACGATGCCGAGGCTCTCGCCCGGGTACAGATCAAAGCTCACCCCATCTACGGCGGTGACGATCCCGCCATCAGTCAGGAACTGCGTACGGAGGTCCTTGACCTGGAGGATCGGTGCAGGCAATCTCGACGGTTCCTAGCGCTTCTGACGCGGGTCGAGCGCGTCGCGCAGCCCGTCGCCCAGGAAGTTGAAGGCCATCAGCGTCAGGGACAGCGCGATCGACGGGAAGATGACGATGTGCGGAGCGATGCGGATCGCCGCGATGCCGTCCGCCGCCATCGAACCCCACGACGGTTGCGGGGGCGGGACGCCAAGTCCCAGAAAGCTCAGGAACGCCTCGAAGAGGATCGCCGCCGGGACCCCGAACGTGGCCTGGACGATGATCGGTCCAAGCGCGTTCGGCAGGATGTGGCCGAACAGGATCTTCATCGGCTTGGCGCCGCTGGCCTTGGCCGCCTCGATGAACTCGCGCTCGCGCAGGCCCAGGGTCTGGCCCCTGACCAACCTCGCCATGTCCATCCAGCGCGTCACCGCGATGGCGATGATGATGTTGGTCAGGCTCGGGCCGAGCAGGAAGACGAGGATCAGGGCCACGAGCAGGTCCGGGATTCCGTAAAAGAGGTTGATGACGAAGGTCACGACCTGGTCGAACCAGCCCCTGAAGTAACCCGCCATCAGCCCAATGGGCACCCCAACTGCCAGGACCACGACCTGTGTCCCCACGCCCACGATGAGCGAGATCTGCGCGCCCACCATGATCCTGCTCAAGATGTCCCGGCCGAGGTAATCGGCGCCGAACCAATGCTGCGCGCTGGGCCCGCTGTACGGCAGCGTGACCCCGACCGCGGACATGCGATAGGGCGTGTAGACGAGGGCGAGCAATGCGACCGCGATGAGGAGCGTGAGATAGATGACGCCGGCCAGGGCGAGCCGGTTGCGGCGCAGCCTTCTCCAGGCGTCACTCCATAGGCTGGCTTGCGCGGGCGCAATCGGCCGCCCGATCACTGCGGCCGCGGTGACCGCCATCAGTGCGCGACCAATGGGCGGACCACTAGTAGCGAATCCTCGGATCGATCACCACATAGAGCAGATCCACGCCGAGGTTGGCCAACCCAACCAGGGCCGCGTAACCCGTGAACACGCCGATCACGATGTTGTAGTCGCGGTTCAGGATGCTGGTGGCGAACTCCTTGCCCAGACCGGGAATGCCGAAGATGTTCTCGATCACCACTCCGCCGGTGATGATCCCGATGACAAGCGGCCCAAGGATTGTGATCACCGGGATCAGCGCGTTGCGGAGCGCATGCCGCACCATGATCACGGTCTCGCGGACGCCTTTCGCACGTGCGGTTCGGATGTAGTCCTGCCGGATCACCTCGAGCATGCTGGCGCGGGTCAGGCGCGCGACGATGCTGGCGTAAGGGAAACCGAGAGCGAACGCCGGCAGCCAGATCTCCCCGATGGTTCCGTAGCGACCCGTCCAGCCGATCTGGAAATAGAAGGAGTGCTGCGTCAGGTTGTCCATCCAAACCGCGAAGACCAGGATCAAGAAGGTCGCGATCACGAAGTTCGGCATGCTGTAGCCCACCACCGACGTACTGCTCAGCACGTAGTCGACCCAGGTGTTCTGCCGGACTGCGGCGACGATCCCCAGGAGCATCCCGAGGCCGATCGTGAAGATAAGTGCGAACATGCCCACCTCGGCGCTGACAGACATCTCGCGCAGCACCAGCGGGGTGATGGGCAAGCCCCTGTTAACGAGCGACTCGCCAAGGTCGCCGTGGAGAAACATCCCCTGGATGAAGCTGAGGTACTGCTGCCACAAGGGCTTGTCGAGGCCGTAGTGGTGGAGCAGCAGCTCGAACTGCGTTCCGTGCAAGTGCTCGCTGAACAGGGCCGAACCGGGGAGCCGGTGGATCGCCAGAAAGACGAACGACGAGACACCCAGCACCGACAAGGCGATCAGCACCAGGCGCTGCCCGATATAGACGAGCGTGCCGCGCGTCAGCAAAGCTACCTGCCTCCCCTTCGGATTCTCGCCGATATAAGAAGAGGGCGCTCGGTTTGCACGAGCGCCCTCTTTGCTTTCCGGGTTAGTGCGAGTTGATCTGGATCTCGTTCCAGTGGTAGTCGAAGAAGCTGTTCGTGCCGGCTCCCTTCACGTACGGCTTGATGAGGAAGGATCCGACCGAGTAGTAGAGAGGGATGTAGACGACGTCGGTGATCAGCATCTGCGCGATCGCCTTGTAGTCGGCGACCGACTGCGTGAGTGGCTCGGCGTCGGCCTTTGCCACGGCGGCGTCGTACGCAGCTGTCACGTAGCCGCTGCTGCAGCCCGAATCGGGGCAGCCTACGATCGAGCCCCACAGGTTGTCATACCAGTCCTGCGGGTGGTTGTAGTCGGCCTGCCAGCCATCGCGTGCCAGGACGTATCCGCCCTTCAGGCGAGCCTGGATGAACTGCGAGTGAGAAACGGGCGCGATGTTGACGTGGACGCCGAGGTTGTCCTGCCACTGCGACTGCAGGAACTCAGCCGTCGGCTTGTTGAGCGCGTTCTCGGGGTCGTACGTGTACGTGAGGTTGGCGGTCTTGGTCCCGTTCGGGTCAGCGCTCTTCAGCAGCTGCTTGGCCTGGTTCGGGTCGAACTTGGCCAGGGGATCCTGATTGTCGCCCAGATAGCCGACCAGGGTCGGCGGGATCAACCCGCCCGTCGCCTGTGTACAGACGATGCTCAGGCAGACGGTCGAGACCAACTTGGCCTTGTCAACGGCCAGGGCGAACGCCATGCGGAGGTCGTGGCCCGACTGGCCCTGGTCCATGGTGAACGGACCCTTGGCGAGGCGCTTGGCGTCTGAAACCATGTTGAAGCTGACCCAATAGGTGCGGACCTTGGGGTGGAGGATCAGCTGGGCACTCTCGCTGCTGGTGCCCTTGATGCGCTGGATGTCGGCGACCGGAAGGCTGCTGTAACCACCGTATCCGACGAGGTCGTAACCGCCCTGCTCGAACTTGGTGATGGCGGTCGAGGCGTCGTTTACCGAGATGTCGAGGTGCACGGTCTTGAGCGTCGGCTTGGGCGTGCCCCACCAGTTGTCGACCGCTGCGAAATCAGCCGACGCCTTGGGGGTGTAGGCGGTCATCTTGAACGCCCCGGTGCCGATCGCGGTGGCCGGGCTTGCCCACCAGTTGTCGGGGTTCTGCTTGACCGCGTTCACATCCACGATCTCGCCGGTCGAGCCGGAGAGGGCGATGGCGGTAAGGAACCAGCCGGCGGCAACCGAAAGCTTGACCTGGACCGTGGATGAGTCAGGCGCGGTCAGACCCGAGAGGGTCACCGCCGGGTCGTTCTTCTCGAGCAGCGTCTCGAGCGCGGCGCCCGAAGCCTGGTTCTTGGCGACCTTTGAGTACCCATCGATCGCAGAGAGGTTGGTGGCGTAAGCGCCCTGGAACGCGGCTGCGCGGTTCCACGAGTACAGGACGTCCTTCGAGGTGACCTTGTCTCCGTTGGAGAAGGTCACGTCCTGCCGCAGCTTGAACGTGTAGGTCAGCCCGTCGGACGAGACGGTCGGCATGCTGGCCGCGATATCGGGCACGACGTTGAGGTTGTTGTCGAACTTGACCAGGCCGTCGAACATGTTCTGCTGGATTTCCTGGTCGGTCTCAGCGTCCGCCACCGCCGGATCGAGAGTGCCGAAGTCGGCGAGGATCGGGAAGGTCAGCTTCTGGTCCGAAGCCAGTGTGTTGCTGGTGCCGCCTCCCCCTCCGCCGCCACACGCGACCAGCACGAGGCTGGACACGCCGCCCACGGCGAGGGCCTTGAGAATCCCTGACGAGGTTGGAGTCATTAGCTTCTCCCTAAAAAGCTTGAGGCGAGGCCTCTTCCCCCCTCGCCATCTTCCCGGTGGTCTTCGCAGCGACCGGGGCGAGAGCGCGCCGACGAGGGGTGGCGGAACGCGCGTCCGCCTCTTACTCCACCGCACATTGTGGCTGTGCCGGGGCGGAATGTCTACCCGCCCCCCTGGCAGCCGGCCCCCGGTTCGTAGGATGATCCGACGGTGAGCTTGAACGGGCGCGGGCGCCGGAGGCAGGACGGCGCCGGCAAAGTCGACGGGACCACCCGCTTCACCGCCGACCTGGAGATGGCCGGCCTGCTGCACGTCCAGCTCGTTCTCAGCCACCTGCCGAGCGCCCGGATCCGGGGCATTGACACCGCCGCGGCCCGTTCCGCGCCCGGTGTGGTGGCCGTGGTCACCGGCGCCGAACTGCCCGAGGTGGAGGCCGCCGGCCCTGACAAGCCGCTCGCGGTCGACCGCGTGTACTACGCCGGCCAGCCGGTCGCGGCTGTGATCGCGGAGAGCGAGGCGGCCGCCGCCGACGCTGCGGTCATGGTCGAGGTGGACTTCGAGCCGCTCGAGGTCGTCTCCGACGCAGAACTCGCGATGAAGGACGACTCACCGCTCGCGCTGGATCCCACGGAGGAGAGCTCGGAAAGCGACGCTTCCATGCACGGGGCTGCGACCGACGCCGAATCGGAGCCGGTGATCCGACCACGCAACGTCAGCGCGGTCGCGACCTTCAAGCGCGGCGACGCCGTCGCGGGATTGCAGTCCTCGGACACGGTGATCAAGGCCACGTATCGAATCGCCGGCGTGCACCACGGGTTCATCGAGCCCCACGTGTCGATGGTCCGGCCCGAGCCGGGCGGCGGAATGACGATCTGGGCGCCGACCCAGGGTCCGTTCGCGGTCCGCGACGAGATCGCCAAGCTGCTCGATGCCGCCCCTCACGAGGTCCGGGTCATCCCGATGCCGGTGGGCGGCGGGTTCGGCGGCAAGGTGATGCTGCTCGAATCTGTCCTCGCCCTCCTGGCGCAAAAGGTCCGCAGGCCCCTACGACTGACGCTCACGCGCCAGCAGGAGTTCATGTTCGGGCGCCCCGCGCCCGCCGCGGTCTTCGACTTAGAGCTCGGCGCGAAGCGCGACGGCACGCTGGTCGCCCTGCGCGTGCGGTATCACTACGACAACGGCGCCACCGGCGGATGGCACGCGGGCATCACCGGTTCCTTCCTCGGCGGCACGTATCGAATTCCCAACTTCGACATCAAGGGGTACGAGGTTTCCACCAACAAGACGCCGACCGACGCGTACCGCGCCCCCGGCGGTCCCCAGGCCTTCTTCGCCCTGGAGTCTGCGATGGACGAGCTGGCGGCCGAGCTCGGGCTTGACCCGATCGAGCTGCGCCTGCGCAACGCCTCGCGTGAAGGCGACCCCATGGCGGATGAGAACGCCTGGCCTCGGATCGGCATGGTCGAATGCCTGGAGGCGGCCCAGCGGCACCCGCTCTACACCGCACCGCTCGAAGCCGGCGAAGGTGTCGGAATGGCGGTCGGCGCCTGGGGCGGCGCTCGCACGCCGGCTGCGGCGGGTTGCCGGGTCGAGCCCGATGGGACCCTCGCGGTGCTCATCGGCTCGCCGGACATCAGCGGCTCGGCGACCGGCCTCGGCCTGATTGCGGCGGAGGCCTTCGGGATCTCTCCGGACAAGGTGCGCGTGGACGTCGGCGACACGTCGAACGCGCCGTTCGGACCCATGGCCGCGGGAAGCCAGGTCACCTACAGCCTGGGTGGAGCGGTTCACGAGGCGGCCCTCGAGGCGCGTCGCCAGCTGCTGGAAATCGCGACCGAGCAGCTCGAGGCGGCGCCCGAGGACCTCGACGTCGCGGACGGCAGGGTCACCGTCAAAGGCGTGCCGGACCGTTTCGTCGAGATCACCCAGCTGGTCGCCCTGAGCACCGAGTTCATGGGCAAGTTCCGGCCCATCCAGTCGACCGGCCGCTCCGCGGTGCAGAGCGCTTCGCCCGCGTTCACGGTCCACATCGCCCGTGTGAAGACCGACCCCGAGACGGGCGCGTTCCAGCTCACGGGGTACGCCGCGATCCAGGACGTCGGCCGCGCGATCAACCCGCCCGAGGTGGAGGGACAGGTCCACGGCGGGGCGGCCCAATCGCTCGGCCGCGCGCTCGGGGAGCAGCTCTTTTACGACTCGGACGCGCAGCTTCGCACCGGCAGCTTCCTCGACTACGAGCTTCCGACCATCGACCAGCTCCCGGCGATCGACGTGCAGCTCGTCGAGGTCCCGTCCCTCGTGGGCCCTCTCGGCGCCAAGGGCGCCGGCGAGCCGCCCGCGATACCGGGACCGGCGGCGCTGGCCAACGCCCTCGCCCGCGCCACCGGGGTCAGACTGCGGGAGATGCCGATCGACCGCTCGCGGATGGTGAGGGCTCTTTCCGCTGATCAGTAGGCAGGGGTCGTCGCTGCGCGCGTACATCGCACGCACGCTCCCGGACTTCTCGCCCATCCTGGTGAGCAACCGCGCACCTCACGAGCCGAAGGCCGAAGGCGGGTTCACCCGCGGAGCCGGCGGCGTCATCACCGCGCTGCTCACCATGGCCGAGGCCACCGACGCCGACTGGGTGGCGTGCGCTCGGACCGACGCCGAGCGGGCCCTCGCCGCGAAGGCCGGCGCAGCGGTTACGGTCCCGCTGTTGCAGTCGACGGGGCGGCTGCACTATGTGAACCCGACCCGGGAGCAGTACGAGATGTACTACTCCGTCATCGCCAACCCCGTGCTGTGGTTCATCCAGCACTATCTCTGGGACCTCGGCAACGAGCCGGTGATCGACGAGCGGATCCACCAGGCCTGGAGCGACGGATACGTCCGGGTCAACGAGCAGATCGCGGCCAAGGTGGTCGAGGTGGCCCGCGCGGCCTCCGGACGACCACTGGTGATGGTTCACGACTACCAGCTGTACCTCGTACCCAGGCTGGTGCGGCAGGAGCTCCCATCCGCCGTTATCCAGCATTTCGTGCACGTCCCCTGGCCAACCCCGCAGTACTGGAAGGTGCTCCCGAAGCACATGCGCGACTCCATCCTCCAGGGGCTGCTCGGCTGCGACATCGTCGGCTTCCAGTCGAGCCTGGACGTGCGCAACTTCCTGATGACGTGCGAAGAGAACGCCGGGCTGCAGGTCGACGAACGTGAGCGCGCCGTCGTCTCCGGAGGGCGGGTCACCTACGCGCGCGCGTACCCGATCTCCATCGACGTGTCCTCGACGATGAGGCTGGCGGCGTCGCGGGGCGTGCACCGCCAGGAGTTCGAGCTTGCGAGCTGGCGCCCGCAGCGCCTCATCGTGCGAATCGACCGGACGGATCCCTCCAAGAACATCGTGCGCGGGTTCATCGCTTACGAGAAGCTGCTCCGATATCACCCGGAGCTGCGAGGACACGTCCAGTTCTGGGCCTTCCTACAGCCCTCGCGCCAGGACGTCGCTGTCTACAGCCGCTACCTCCGTCAGATCCGCCAGGCGGCGGGCCGGATCAACAGCGAGTTCGGCACCGAGCAGTGGCAGCCGGTCCGCATCGAGATCGGCGAGAGCGAACGCAAGGCGATCGCCGCGCTGAAGAACTTCGACGTGCTCCTCGTCAACCCCGTCTACGACGGTCTCAACCTGGTCGTGAAAGAAGGCGCCCTCGTGAATCACACTGACGGCGTGATCGTGCTGTCGGAGAACGCCGGAGCGCACGAGGAGCTGCGGGGCAGCGTCCTTTCGGTCAACCCGTTCGACGTCGAGGCGACGGCTGCCGCCATCTTCGCCGGCCTGACGATGCCGCTGGCAGAGCGCCGGGCGATGAACGAGGCCGCCAGGGAGGTCGTCCGCACCAACGACATCGCCAGGTGGATCAGCCACCAGGCGCAGGACCTTCGTGATCTCGTCCCGCCAGACGGCCCGAGGGTGCTCTAGCCGGGCGCGGAGTTGGCCCACTCGACGATCGCCTGGAGGAAAACCGCCGCCTCCTCCGGGCCCCACACCACGACGTCGCACAGGTGGAAGAGGTCCTTGGGGGCCTCCGGGGAGTCGACGCCCACTGACATGTGCGGGTAGTCCACGCTCCCGACGTACTCGAACATCGTGCGGTCGTTCTCGTCGTCGCCCAAACACACCACCCCGGCGGGATCGACCGCGGGCAGCAGGGCCGCGAGGGCGCTCCCCTTCCCCGCTTTGGGCGCATGGACCTCGACCACCTTGCGACCGAGGGCGGCCGCGAGCCGGCCGCCGTCGAGCAGAGGCTTCAGCAGGGCGATCATCTCCTCCGCGGTGATGTCGGAATTGCGGAAATGGACCGCGCTGCTGGCCGGCTTGGCCTCGAGCGAGGTCCCCGGGATCCGCTCCAGCAGCCTGGAGACGTCGTGGTTGAACTGGTCGAGCGCCTGCTTCTGGGCGAGCCGGGGCAACGCGAGCCCGCTGTCGCCGATCAGCCTGACCCCGGAGATCGGGACCAGGCCTTCCAGCTCGGAAGGCGTCCGGCTGCTCAGCACGATCACGTCGGCGAGGACCTCGACCAGCCGGCGCAGAGCGTCGAGCGACTCAGGCCGAGCCGCCGCCCTGGCAGGATCCGGCACCACGTCGGCCAGAGTGCCGTCGAAGTCGGTGATGAGAACGAGCTCGCCCGGCGGGACGTCCGCGACCACGGAATCGCGCCACGCTTGGGCGATCGTCTGCGATTTCAACACCTCAATCACAGCGCGGCCGGTGCCGCTCGATGACCGAGTCGAACTTGCGGCTTGGCTTCAAGGTGCCGAACGAAAGACCACCCTCCCCCGCCAGCCGTGAAGCGCAGAAGAGCTCGGCGACGGCCGGATCCCCGTGGCGCACGAGGAGCGACGCCTGGAGGACGAGCGCCATCCTCTCGACCACGCCTCGCGCGCGGGCCTCGATTTCATGCGGGTCGGAGAGGTCTTTTTTCAGAGCGTCCGTCGAGCGGTCGAGGCGCTGGTCCATGCCCTGTGCCGAGTCGACCTCCGCAAAGAACGCCGGCACCGAGTCGGGCTCCTTTCTCATCGCGCGCAGCACGTCGAGCGCGTTGACGTTGCCCGAGCCCTCCCAGATCGAGTTGACCGGAGCCTCGCGATACAGCCGAGGCAGGATCGACTCCTCGACGTAGCCGTTGCCGCCGTGACATTCGAGCGCCTCAGCGACCACGGCAATCGCCCGCTTGCAGACCCAGAACTTGGCGACCGCGACCGCCAGCCGCCGAAAGTGCGCCTCAGCGGGGTCGCTCGAGCGGTCGAAGGCCCCGGCCAGTCGCATCATCAGCACAGTTGCGGCCTCAGACTCGATCGCGAGGTCCGCCAGCACGTTCCTCATCAGCGGCTGATCGCCGAGGACCTTGCCGAAGGCCGACCGATGCGCGGTGTGGTGCGTCGCCTGCGCGACCGCCTGCCTCATCAGCGACGCCGAGCCGATCACGCAGTCCAAACGCGTGTGGTTGACCATGTCGATGATGGTCCGGATCCCTCTGCCCTCCTCGCCGATCATCACCGCCCAGGCGTTGTCGAGCGCAACCTCGGCCGAGGCGTTGGAGCGGTTACCGAGCTTCGACTTCAGCCGTTCGATGTGAAACGTGTTTCGGGCGCCGTCCGGTAGGAGGCGCGGCAGCAGGAAGCACGAAAGCCCGCCCGGGGCCTGCGCGAGGACCAGAAATGCGTCGCACATAGGAGCCGAGCAAAACCATTTCTGCCCGGTCAACAGGTATGCTCCGCCGTCGCCCGTGGGCACGGCGCGCGTGGTGTTGGTGCGGACGTCCGACCCGCCCTGGCGCTCGGTCATCGCCATGCCGAAAAGCACACCGCGCTTGGTCGGGGCCGGCCGCAAACCCGGGTCGTATTCGAGCGTCGTGACCTGGGGCTCCCACTGCGCGGCGACGTCCGGCTGCTTGCGCATCGCGGGAATGACCGCGTACGTCATCGAGACGGGACAGCCGTGGCCGCCCTCGACCTGCGACCAGACGTAGAAGGCGGCCGCACGCGCGGCGTGCGCGCCCGGACGCGGCTCGCGCCAAGGCAGGGCGTGGAGGCCGTGCCCGACGGCTACCTTCATCAGCTCGTGCCAGGAGGGATGGAAATCGACCTCGTCGATCCGGTTGCCGAACCGGTCGTGCGTGCGCAGGACGGGCGGGTTGTCGTTGGCCTGGAAACCCCAGTCGATCGCTTGCTGGGTGCCGGCGAGCTCGCCCAGCTCGTGCACCATGTCCTGCGCCCACGACGCGCCCTCTCGCTCCAGCGATTCGCGCAGTGGGAGGTCGGAGTCGAACAGGTTGTAGTCGACCAGCGGCGGCGGCTGGTTAGTGCTCACCGGCGAGCTCCGCGATCAGGCGCAACTGCTCTTTGCGCTCGTCGTTGTCGAAAGCCATCGGCGATACGATGAGGGTCTCGACGCCGGCATCACGGAATGCGCGCAGCTTCTTGCGCGCGTGCTCGGGCTTGCCGGCGATGCTCACCGCGTCGATCAGCTCGTCGGGCAGAGCCAGCATCGCCTCGTTCTTGCGCCCGGCCAGGTAAAGCTCCTGCACCTGCTGCGCCTCGCGCTCGAAGCCGTAGGAGGAGACCAGTCGGTTGTAGAAGTTCTGCTCGCGTGATCCCATACCTCCGACGTACAGCGCGAGCATGGGACGCATCGCGTTGCGGGCGACGTCCTCGTCCTCTCCGATCATCACGTTGACGTTGGGACAGATCCGGAAACTTTCGAGGGTGCGGGCGGCGCGAGCGGCGCCTTCCTCGAGCGGGACGCGCAGCGCCGCAGTGTGCTCGGGCGAGAAGAAGACCGGCAGCCAGCCGTCCGCGATCTCGCCGGCCAGCGCTACGTTCTTGGGGCCCAGCACGGCGAGGTAGATCGGGATGCGGTCCTGCACCGGCCGGACCGTCAGCTTGAGCACCTTACCCGGCCCGTCGGGCAGCGGAAGCTCCAGGGTCTCACCGTGGAACTCGACCTTCTGGTGCGCCAGCGCCATGCGCACGACGGCCACGTACTCCCGGGTGCGCTGGAGCTGTTTCCCAAAGCGAACCCCGTGCCACCCCTCGGAGACCTGCGGCCCCGACGTACCGAGGCCGAGCAGCATGCGGCCACCCGAAAGGTTGTCGATGGTGGCGGCCGTCATCGCGGTCATGGCGGCGCTCCGCGCCGGGATCTGAAAGATGCCGGATCCCAGCTTGATGCGTGAGGTGCCGGCAGCCAGCCAGGCGAGCACCGTCGCCGCATCGGAGCCATAGGCCTCGGCCGCCCACACCGAGTCGTAGCCGAGCCGCTCGGCGGTCTGGGCGATTTCGAGCTGGTCGGCGGCGGTGAGGCCGAAGCCCCAGTAGCCGACCGATACGCCGAGCTTCACGGAGCTGAGCTTAGGCGGTCGGACGAAACGTCTGGTACACGAGGAACAGGTTCAGCCCGATGATCACGCCCGCGACGCCGTATGCGGCCCAGTTGGTGATCCGGCGGTTGACCAGGTTGCCCATGATCTTTGGATTCCGGCAGAACATCATCAGCGGGATCAGAGCGAACGGGATCCCGAACGAGAGCAGCACCTGGCTCAGCACTAGCGCGCGGGAAGGGTCGAAGTGGATGCCGATGACGATCATGGCGGGGACCATGGTGACCGCGCGGCGCAGGAAGATCGATACCTGGCGATTGATGAAGCCCTGCATCACGACCTGGCCGGCGAGCGTGCCGACCGAGGCCGATGAGATGCCCGACGCCAGAAGGCCGATGCCGAAGATGATCCCGCTGTGCGCGCCGAGGTAATGGTCGAGCGCGTGGTACACGACGGTGAGGTCGCTGCCTTCATTGGTCAGCCCGCGTGAGCCGAACACGGCGGCCGCGGTGGTGAGCATCGCCATGTTGATGAGGCCGGCGATGCCCATCGCGATCACAACGTCGATGAGCTCGAAGCGGAATATCTTGCGCTTCGCCTCCGGGTTGGACCCGACGACGCGCTTTTGGGTCAGGGCCGAGTGCAGGTAGATGACGTGTGGCATCACAGTGGCGCCGAGGATGCCCACGGCGAGCAGCACCGACGCGTTTCCGTCCAGGTGCGGGACGAACGTGCTGGAAACCACGCTTCCCCATGACGGGTCGGCGCGGAAGACCTCCAGCCCGAAAGCGATGACGATCAGGCCGACGAGTCCGGTGATCGTGGCTTCGAGGCGCCTGAATCCCCAGGCCTGCAGGCCGAGGATCAAGAAAGCGATCAAGCCGGTCAGGAGACCGGAGATGAACAGGGGTATCCCGAAGACGAGGTAGATCCCTAGCGCTGCGCCGACGAACTCCGCGAGGTCGGTGGCCATGGCGATGAGCTCGGCCTGGATCCAAAGGAAGATCACGACTCGTCGCGGAAAGTGGTCACGGCACAGCTCCGGCAGGCTCCGACCCGTGGCGATGCCGAGCTTGGCGCTCATCGACTGGATGAGCATGGCCATCAGGTTGGCGGCCAAGACCACCCACAGCAACATGTACCCGAACTGCGAGCCGCCCGCCATGTTGGTGGCGAAGTTGCCCGGGTCGACATACGCCACCGCGGCGATGAAGGCGGGCCCGAGGAACGGCGCCAGGGCGCGCAGGCCGCGGCGCTCGCCGCTCAGCGATCGCTCGGCGGCGCGCAGGACCCGCAGCTCGCCCGGGAGCGCGTCTTCCACGCCCAGCACCTGCGATGGCTTCTTCGCCGCCACCGCTTTGACGACTTTGATCGCCATCAGCGGGTCACGGCAACGAACAGGGCTCGGGCGAGGCCCAGTGGCAGCGAGACGCGGCGGCCCCTGACGCGCACCTCGATGGGGCCCTCGAACTGGCTCTCGGCCACCACATCGACGCGGGTGCCGGGCAGCAGACCGCGGCGTTCCAGCTCGCGGAGCTTGCCGGCGTCGTCGTCCGAGACGCCCTGGACGACGACCTTCTCGCCCGCCCGGCATTCGCTCAAGAGGCGGTTGCTGACCGCTCGCACCTTGCCGCTCAAGGTCGGGATCGCGTGCCCGTGTGGGTCGAGCTCGGGCCGGCCGAGCAGCTCGAAGATGCGCTGCTCCATCCGCTCGGAGATGACGTGCTCCAGCCGCTCGGCCTCGTCGTGGACCTCGTCCCAGCTGTAGCCCAGAACCTGGACGAGGAACATCTCGAGGAGGCGATGGTGGCGGACGAGCTCGAGGGCGACCTTGCGGCCTTCGCGGGTCAGCTGCTGGCCGCGGTACTTGTCGTGCTCGACCATCCCCTGCGCCGAAAGCCGGGTCACCATCTCGCTGACGCTCGGCGAGGAGATGCCCAGCCTCTGAGCGAGCTCTCTGGTCGGGACGGGGCGCTGGTCGCCGTTCAGCTGGTAGAGCGCCTTGAGGTAGTCCTCCTGGGCCCGTGTGAAGCTGCTTCGGCCTTCGGCGTGGTCGACCACGGAAATCTAGGTCGTCCTAATGTGAGTCGATGGCACGCCTATCACTAAAGATAGGATAGCCTAAATCTGTCCCCGCCTTGTCACGTTATGAGTAGTTTCATCTCCCCATCCGGCCCTGCAGGCCACCTTCCCCACGGAGTGGGGAAGTCCCCTTTCTGATTTAGGAGCAGACGCCGGTCGCGCTGGTCGCGGGGTTGTAGGTGACGCTCACGTTCGGCGTCACGGTCACGGTCGAAGCCGCCGTGAAGACGGAGAGGTAATCGGCGCAGCCCTCAGACAGATGGAAGTCGTAGTTGACGGACGTCGTGTTCTGGAAGCCGATGACAGAACCGGAATGGTGCATGCAGTAGTGAGTCGAGCCGCCACCGTTGTCGATGCACTGAATCGCCTTGGCCCATTGCTCCAGGGTCAAGATGCTCACCGACATCGGCCCGGTAGCCGTGGCCTGCAGGTGGTACGTGAACGTGTCCGGGATGCCTCCGGCGAGATACCAGGAGGAACCTTTCAGCTGCTGATTCACGTTCCAGATAGTGAGGCTGGGGTGGGCGAGGTCCGCCTTGGTCTGGGCCAGCTCTCCGAGCGTCGCGGTGAGGTTCGTCTGCGTGGCTTTGAGCTGGTCGTCCAGGTTCTGGTTGCGCCCGGTCAACGACTCGTTCTGGGTCGTTAGCGATCGAATCGTGGCCTGGTTGCTGGTGTCGTCGAGGTACAGGACGCAGATACCGGCGACTGCGACCAGGAGCGCGGCCGCCAGCGCAGCCGTCCACAACCTTCGCTCTCGACCCTCGACGACCGCTCTCCAGCTTCGAGCCTGCCGTGATGGGCGCATCGGAGGCGGCGCCGAGTATGGCTTGGGCGCTGGAGACGCAACTGGATCGACCGGGGGGGAGAGATGTTCCATGTCGATCGCCGTCATGATCTCATCCCTCGGGCCGTCTGTTGTCAGACCTGGCCCGGTCGCGGCCAGGCGCCGTAGACCGCGCTGATCCTGGAGGCGGTCTCGGCCTGCTGCGCGAGGTCGAAGGTAAACGTCTTGCCGTCCGGCTGCCACGCCGGTCCGATGCCGCAGTTGGGCGAGCAAGCCGCCTCCTCGACGTAAAAGATCGTGGTCGAGTTGAGCCATTCGGCCGACGAGCGCACCGGCTGGAGCTCTCCGCCCGAGCGGCCGCCGTGTCCGTACAACCAGACGTGCGGCGTGTCCGACGAGTCACGCACTGTGAAGGCCAGGTTGTCGTCGCCGGCGTCGGCGCGGGGGTGAATCCATACCAGCGACTGACCGATCGCCTGCGACACGCCGGAGCTCGAGTCCCATGCCAGGATGGCGCCAGACCCCGCCTGCCGGAAGTACAGCTTGCTGCCGGTGGTGCCCCAGGAGGCCATCGTCCCGGTCGGTAAGGAGAAGGCGACGCTGCCGTCGGTCGTGCGGTGGACCTGGAGCTGGTCTCCTGACCCGGTGAAGGTCTGGACGAACGCGAAATAGCCCCCGTCGGGCGAGAAGGTGAGGTAGGCGTCGTCTTCGTTGGGGTTCATGCCTCGTCCGGGCACCGCTCCCAGGGTCGCCACGACCCGGTCGCCACCACCGCTCAGCAGGTGCAGGTTGACCGCCGTGGGATCGGAGGTGACGTAGGCGAGGAATCCGCGGTCAGGGCTCCATGCGTGGAGGCCGTCTAGAAAGCTGCCGCCCTGCCAGCTCGCGGCCACGATCGCCGTGCCCGTGAACAGGTCGAGTGCCCCGATGAGGCTGCTGCCGGGAGCGCCGGGGCTGCCCTGTGACGCGTACCAGGAGACCATCGTCTGGGTCACCAGTCGCGGCTGGAAGGAGCCGCCGGAAAGGGTGCAGATCGGCCTGGGGTTCTTGGCGTCGGTGACGTCGGCCACGATCGGGCTCGATGAGCCCTGCATCACGAGCACGGCCTCGAGGCTTGTCGCCTGACCCGAGCAGGACGCGTGCATCGCCGCCCAGGCGGGTACGGCTGCAGGGCTGGCGACCGGCGAAGGCGAGGCCACTGGGCTCGGGGCGGGGCTCGGGCTCGGACTGGGGCTCGGGCTTGGCGAGGGGCTCGGGCTCGGGCTCGATCGGCTCGGGCTGGAGTGCGCGGCCAGTGGCCCGTTGGGCGAGCAGCCCGTGACAGCCACGAGAAGGCACACGAGAACTACCCCTTTCCTCACAGGAGAGATCAACGAGCCAGGATGCGCGGACGTTACGCCGGAGCGGATCGCTCGCACGGCGCCCACAATAGGCCCGTTCATCGCCCGCGTTTAGCGCGGAGTTAAGGATTTAGGGATGATCAAGCTGCACTGCTGATGGAGCTTGCCCCCGACGCGGCTTGCCCTTCGCAGGCTCGTTGACTCACAGTCTTGGTCTCATGACCCCCGAGATCCGGTTTGTGCCCGACCGGTACGGTCGCACGATCGCCTACGCCTCGACCGGCAGGGGCGAGCCCCTGGTTTGCGATACCGGCTGGGTCACCCACATCGAGGCTTTCTGGGCCTATCCCCCATACCGGCGCTTCTTCGAGGCGCTCGCCCACAACCATCGCGTGATCCGGTTCGACCGCCCGGGGATGGGACTTGGACAGCCGGGCGCCCGAGTCGTCGGTCTCGAGGCCGACGTGGCGGTCCTCGAGGACCTGGTCGACGGGCTCGGCCTGGGGCGGATCGACCTCTTTGGCGCGTCGCAGGCCGGGGCCACGATGATCGCGTACGCGGCGCGCCATCCCGAGCGGGTTTCCCGTTTGATCGTCTTCGGCGGCTATGCGGACGGGGCGGGCCTCGCCCGGCCCGAGGTGCGCGACTCCCTTCTCCAGCTGGTGCGCGCCCACTGGGGAATCGCAGCCGATACATTCGCCGACATCTTCGTCGCGGGCGGCGACCAGGAGGCACACGAGGCGTTCGCGCGGTTGACCACCCTCGCCACCTCTGCCGACATCGCAGTCGAAAGGCTGGCTGACAATTACCGGACGGACGTCCGCGACCTGCTTCCTCTAGTGGACGCGCCGACCCTGGTCTTGCATCGCCGCGGCGACCGCTCGATCCGTTTCGAGCTGGGCCACGAAATCGCAGCCGGCATCAAGGGCGCGCGCTTCGTACCGCTGGAAGGCGCCGCCCACATCTTCTATGTAGGAGACGTGGACTCGGTCCTGAAGCCCGTGCTCGATTTTCTCGGAGATCGGCGCAGGCCGCCCAAGCCTGAGCTCGGCGAGCTGACGCACCGCGAGAAGGAGGTCTCGGCGCTGGTTGCGCAAGGCCTCACCAATGGCGAGATCGCAGCGCGGCTCCGCATCTCGGAACGTACGGCGGAGGCGCACCTCGAGCACGTGCGCAACAAGCTGGGGTTCCGCTCGCGGTCGCAAATCGCGGCCTGGGTGGCGGATAACCGCGTCGGGTAGTCCGTAGGTACTCGCTTCTAGGTAGGAATCCCGATGGCAGGACCGGCTCCCAGAGGCGAATGTTCTCCGCAGCGCAGTTCATTTCGTTGAGGAGGATTCGCTGATGGCAGCCAGGACGACTTTCGCAGACATGTCGGTGCCCGCTGACCGGCTTGAGCTGGGCGGGCGACTGATCGTGCTCGCGGGGCTTGCGGTGTTTCTATATGGCTTCTTGTTCCTGATCGTCAATTTCACGAGCTTCATCGAGCTCGGTTTGGGCGCCCAGCAGGTGGGAGGCGACGCGTCGTCGATCCACGCGTTCAGCATCGCCCTCTACGACTACATCAGCCACCTACAGGTCGCGATCAGCGGCTTCATCATGGCATTCGCCGTACAGCTGATCAGCCTGGGGTGGTTCGGCGTGCGTCGCGGTGAGCGGTGGGCCCTGTGGACTGCGGCAGGGGCCTCGGCGGTGGGATACGCGATCGCCGTCCCATTGCATTTCGTTTACGGGCTGGCGACCGTCGTCCACCTCGGCCCGTTCGCCCTGGTTGCGGTGGTGCTCATAGCCGGCACCTGGATCGCGGCGACGGGGATGCCGAAGTCACAGGCTAGGCCTTAGGGTCGTCGGAACGCGCTGGCATGCGGGGCACCAGTACGTGAGCCTTGCGTGCTCGCCCTGCGCGCGCACCTTGATGGGCGTGCCGCAGCGAGGACACGGGCGCCGCCCACGGCCATGGACCGCCCCTTTGCCATAGCCAGGGAAACGCCTTTCGAATCCACCCCGCAGATTCGACCGCATCGCCTGCCGCGCAGTCTCGAACACGGCGGCCAGCTCCTCGTCGGTCAGCTCCGCCGATGACGTCCATGGGTTGAGACGGCGGTGCCACAGCGCCTCGCAGCGGTAGACGTTGCCGATGCCCGCCGTCAAACGCTGGTCGAGCAGCAGCTCGCCGAGCGCAGCCGGGCCGGCCGAGCGCGTCCGCGCCACGACCTCGGCCGCCGACCAGTCGTCGGCAAGGATGTCGGGGCCCAGGTGGCCGACCGACGGGGTCGTGTTGCGGACCAGCTCAACGAGCGGGGCGGCGAAGCACACCGCGACCACGTCTTCAGCCTCGAGCATCGCTTTGAGCTGCCACTCCGGGCGCCGCCAGCGCTCCCCCGGCCGGTAGAGGTGCCAGGCGCCGCGCATGCGCATGTGGGAGTGAAGAGCAAGGCCGGAGTCGAACCGGATCAGCAGGTGCTTGCCGACCGGCTCGACAGCGGTGACGGAGCTGCCTGCGAGACGCTTGAAGGCGTCGGGGCGGGCGGCCACGATTCGCTTGCCCTCGAGTCCAGTCCGCAGCATGGTCGCCGTCCGCCAGATCGTGTCACCCTCTGGCATCCCAACAATGTTGATGGTTGAACGCTGGCTATTCCACTCTGCTCGAGGCGGGGAGGCCCAGGTATTCCTTGACGTTTCCGCCCGTGAGCCTGTGCACGGCATCCAGCGTCGAGGCGACCCTGGTGGCGATCTTGTCAAACACGGCCAGGATCCTCGAGAAGTCGCCGCCAGAGTCGACGTTCCACCACTCGCCCCCGGTGTCCGCGGCCATCGACCGGAAATAGTTGATCTTCGGCGAGAGCACGAATGCGATCACGCCGGCCTCGCGCAGCCTCCCGGTCATGGCGGACGGGCGGATCTTCTTCTGCAGCGCGGGCTCGTCGGTGATCAGGACGACGACCTTCATAGCGTCGGCGCGATAGCCGGGAAGGTCCAGCGCCGCCTGGATCGCTTCCAGCGAGGACTCACCCTCGTTGCCGCCACCCGAATACCGCGGCAGGCCTCGCAGCAGCCCCTTCACACGCTCGGCGCTCGAGCTGAACGGTGTCGCAACGATGCGGTCCCCCTCGACCGTAAGGTCGCCGAAGCCGACCACCGCCGCCACCCAGTCGATGCGCCTGGTCGCGAGCCTGTCGACGAACGACTGGCAGGTTTCGATGAGGGCGTCGATCTTGTCGTTCATGGAGCCGGTGGTGTCGATGACGAAGACGAGGTCGGCGCGGGCCTTGGCCGAGTCCTGGCCCATCTCCATGCGCACGACCTTCTTCTCGCCCCCGGCACGGATGCCGGCGGACGATTGATTCGGCACGATCTTGCTCATGCTCAGTTCCTCGACGTCACCGTGAGCTCGATGTCGCCACTAAGGGTGGCGCCACCGGCCAGAAGGCCCTCGGCCACCGCGAGCGTGAAGTCGATTTCCGCCGGCAGGCTGTCATTGCTCCAGTGCCAGTGAACGTCCGCCTGGTGCCATGGAGGCGACAGGGACAGGTCGATGCGATGGATCGAGGGGTCGAACGATGGGCCCGATGCGTGCCTGACGCTCACCGAGAAGCTGATCTCACGCGCGGCCGGGTCGACGGCTCGCAGCACAACCTCGGAAGGAGCGATCTCGAGCTCCGGCAGCCGAGTCCCGTTGCGGGCGTCGTAATCGGCGCGAAGTTGAGGCTTGCCGAGCACCCGAAAGGCCTCGTTGATCCGTTTCATGTGATCTTCGGCCCGCGAGTCGCCGCGGTTGTGGTCGGGGTGGTACTTGAAAGCCAGCCGTCTGTAGGCCGCCTCGATCACCTCGGGATCGGCCGAGGGGTCAACCTGGAGCACTCGATAAAGGTCGCCGTCATCAGGCAACTTGGCCCCTCCCGGTCGAATCTCCGACCACGCAGTACAACATAGTCGGCTGTGGCTCGCTTCCGATTGACGGTCGAGGTCCGGCCAGCGCCGGCGCCGGCACCCGCAGCCAGGCGCGTTCGGAGGCCGGCGGCGGTGCCTGGCGGCCGCGCTCGGTGGCGTTGGGCCTCTCCCGGCTGGGTGGCGCGGGCCGCCTTGCTGCTGTTGGTCGTGCTGATCGCCGTGGGCGTCTGGAACTATGTGCGGCCTGTTCCCGCGGTCCCGGCGACGAGCTTCCGCCCTGGCCAGGCCTCCGTCGAAGGAATCGCGCCCGCTCTGCCCTGGCCCGGCGTGGGCTCGGCGGCCGTGGGCGCCGCCCGATTAGGCCTGATCGCGACGAGCGGCGACGTCTCCCCCGCTCCGGTGGCCAGCGTGGCAAAGGTGATGACAGCGCTCGTGCTGCTCGGCGACAAGCCGCTTGCCCTGGCTGAAGCGGGCCCCGCGCTGGTGATCACTGCCCAGGACGTGGCGACCTATGTCAAGGACGCGGGCGAACAGCAGTCGGTGGTGCCGGTCTCGGTGGGCGAGCGGCTCAGCGAGTTCGAGGCGCTCGAGGCCCTGCTCATTCCCTCCGGCAACAACATCGCGGAAACGCTGGCGCGCTGGGATGCCGGGTCGGTCGCCGCCTTCGTCACCAAGATGAACCAGCGCGCGGCGGCGCTGCATCTCACCCACACGACGTTCGCGGACCCCGCCGGTGTGTTGACCCAAACGGTGAGCACGCCCGCCGACCTGGTGGCATTGGGGATGGCGGCGATGCAGCAGGACGTCCTGGCCCAGGTCGTCGGCCTGCCGCAGGCCATCCTGCCTGTCGCCGGCACCGTCTACAACGTCAACTCCGCGCTCGGTCAGAGCGGGATCATTGGGATCAAGACCGGTTCTGGTTTGAACCTCGGCGCCAGCTTCCTGTTCGCCGCGTCGGCCACCGTCAACGGTCAGCCGCTGACCCTCTACGGCTGCGTCATGGGCCAGCCGACGCTGGACGCGGCCTTCAGCGAAGCCGAAGCGCTCATCGGCGCGATGGAGCCGGCCTTGAGCGTGCGCAAGGTCATCGCCCGCTACGACGTCGCCGGCGATTACGAGACGCCCTGGGGAACCCACTCAAACCTGGTCGCGACCAGGGACGTGACGCTGGTCGAGTGGCCGGGAATGATCATTCGCCAGCGCCTGGACGCGCCGGCTGTCGCAGTCGACGGCACGGTGCCGACCGGAGCGTCCGAGGGTAAGCTCCATATCGTCCTCGGCGACCAGCAGGTGGATGTGCCGCTGGTCACCGGGGGATCGCTCGATCCGCCTGGCCTGTGGTGGCGTGTGACGCGAATCAGTTCCTAGACATCCGAATCCGAAACGCTGCAACTGGAATCAGGAGGGGCGCGAAACATGGCCGCCGTCAAGACCGGCTTCACGCATGTCAATGGGCTCGAGATCTACTACGAGGTCCACGGGCAAGGGGATCCGCTGGTCCTCCTTCATGGAGGCGTTGCGGGGATCGCGAACATCGAGTCTCTCCTGCCCGGGCTGAGCGCCCGCCGGCAGGTCATCGCGGTCGAGCTGCAAGGGCACGGCCGGACCAGCGACTCGGACCGCCCGCTCAGCTTTGAGGCCATGGCCGACGACGTTGCCGGGGTGCTGGCCGAGATGGGGATCGAGCGAGCCGACTGGATGGGGTACTCGCTCGGAGGCGGCACGGCGCTGCGCGCCGTCATCCGTCACCCCCAGACCGTCCGCAGGCTGGTTCTCGTCGCGACCCCATTCGCCCGCAACGGCTGGCACCCGGAGGTGCTCGTAGGGATGGGGCAGATGGTTCCGGCGGCCGAAGGAATGAAGCGGTCACCGCTGGCCAAGCTCTACCCAAGAATCGACTGGGAGGTCCTGTTCACCAAGCTGCGCGACCTGCTCGCGCAAGATTACGACCTCTCCGGAGAGGTCGCCGCGATCAAGGCGCCGACAATGCTCGTCTTCGCAGACGCGGACTCCATCCGGCCAGCCCACATGATCGAGTTCTTCCGACTGCTCGGAGGCGGCATGCGGGACGGAGGACTCGACGGGTCGCTCCGACCCGTGTCACGCCTGGCCATCCTGCCCGGGTACACCCACTACGACATCTGCGGCTCGCCCGTCCTGCCCGACCTCGTGAACGCCTTTCTCGAGGCGTCGCTGTGACGAGATAAACGGGAACGCCGAGAGATCAGTAAGTTAAATGCCTATGGCCCCACCCCCACGGTCGCTTGGCGAGTCGCTGTTGCGCTCATTCCGGCTCGCGCATGATCGCCTGCTGACGGCGGCGGAGGAGATGTCTCCCGAGCAATTCATCCGGAGCGGAGGTCCCACCCTCCACTCGGTCGCATGGCAGCTGTGGCACGCCGCGCGCTGGGATGACGTCTTCGCATCCTACTTTCACAAGGCCGCGGCCCAGGATCCACGTGCGCAGGTGTGGGAGAGGGAGGCGCTGGCCGACCGATGGTCGATTGCCTCCGGCTCGGCGGGCCGGCGCGACACCGGAACCGAGATGTCGGACGAGGCGGCAGAGCAGATGCAGTTTCCTGTCCAGGAGGAAGTCGTCCGTTACGCCAGGCTCGCTTTCGCATACGCCGATGAGGCAATTACGCTGATCTCGGATGAGCAGCTGCTCGCGGCTCCGAGCGTTGAGCCGGAGGGCGACACCAAACTGGACAACGTACTTGTCTACCTCGAGCATCTGAGCCGCCATCTCGGAGTGATCGAGTCGATACGTGCCCTTCAAACCCCGACTGCGCTCCCGCGTACCGAGACCTGACAGCTCAGCGCCCATGGCGCGGTTTCGCACACCAGAATCAAGTCACAGGTCTGGCGCTGCGACCGACCTCATGTCCGTCCCACCGCAGCTCGCCACTGACACTTATGTAGCTCAGGATTGGCCAACGTCACGAGAACGATGTAAGTCCCGGGGGGCGGCGATCCGCCCGAAATGTCACCGGTCAGCCCGCCGGCACCATAGCCCCACGGGCCTGGCTGGACCACGGGAGACGAGTCGGCGCCGTTGGTTGTGTTGTGGGTGGTGAAGACGACCGCCGGATCACCCATTCTGTTGAACGTGCCGTCGCAGGTATAGGCAAAACGCAGGATCCAATTCGGCCTGGTGTCGACGGTGAACATACCGTTCGATGGAAGGCGGCCAAGGCCGCACCCAGATCCTTCGGCCACCTGTGTCTCTCCAGGCTGCGGGGTCGGCAGCGGATCAATAGGGTGCGCGAACAATCCACATTGCACAGCCTGGCCGCCAGTTGGCGATGCCGAGGGTGATGCCGGCGCGGAAGATGCCGATCGCGTCACTGTCGGGACGGCTGGTGGACGCGCGCCGGAATCACCATTTCCACCACAGCCGGCCAGCAGAGCCGCGGAAGCCAGGGCGCCCAGGACGCGCATGGATGAACAACGATCCGAGTCGATCGTAGGGTACGAACCCGGCATCTCGTGGGAGGCGTCAGATCGTTGGGCGCACGACCCAGCCGAGGTGGCCCAGCCGCCCAAGCAGCGTCTCGTCGCTCGTGAAGAGCTGATGCCTAGTAGCTTCGGCCGTGGCCGCGTACAGCATGTCGTAGACGGGATGGTTGTCATACCGTCGCGAAAGCTCCCAGGCTCGGTCCAGGTGACGCCGGTCAGGCACGGTCTGCAGCGGAAGGCGCAAAAGGTTGGCGTAGGCATTGTCGGCGGCCGCTCCGCTCCACCTGCGCCGGCGAATGCCGGACACCAGGACGCTCGCGCACTCCACGAACAGCAACTCTGGAGCAAGGACCACTTCGCCGGAGCGTACGAATCGGGCAAGCGTTCGTATCGCTGGAGAGGCCGGATCGGCGCCTGGAGCGACCCAGTCGATGGCCACGCTTGCGTCAACGACTGCGATGGCCGGCGACCTCATCTGCACGCCGACGCCGTTCCTCGATCACGAGGTCGGCGGCCGATCGGTATGGACCCCTGTGTCGTCGGAGCTCGTGCTCAGCCATGGCCAGCCACTCGCCGAGCGAGAGGGTTTGTGAACCACCCGCGATGTGCTCTACGTCGGCGCGCTTGACCAACAGGCGGTTGCCGCTCTTGCGGGCGGGCAAGCGGCCGGACCACACCCATCGCCGGATGGTTTCCGCGGTGCGCCCCGAAATCCGAGCCGCCGTCTTGACGTCGAGCTCACTGTCATCCGCTGAGGTGGCCATGCCGGCATGCTACTACTACACCATTGCGCCGTGGAGGTGTAGTTAGCCCCGGCGCGATTCGAGCGACACTTACGAAACCGCGCTTGAGCTTCCGGTGACAGATCTGGTGGGCAATAGCTACGGTGGCGGCCGGTGTTATCTGACTCAGCGATACCGGCTAGAGGCCACCCGGGATCGATCCTGCGAAGAAGCCTTGAGCTTGAGCTTGCACAAGCGCGAGAACGTAAGGCAAGCGTTGACGTTACGCGAAGTACGTCGTAGTCAGGTCGCAGGGGAGCCCGGCGGCAGAAGTAGCCCCGGCGGGATTCGAACCCGCGATCTCAGCCTTGAGAGGGCTGCGTCCTAGTCCACTAGACGACGGGGCCACGAGACTGGTGGGCGGCATTGGGTTTGAACCAATGACCTCTCGCGTGTGAGGCGAGCGCTCTCCCACTGAGCTAGCCGCCCGCGGGAGCAATCATTCTACCCAGCGCCGTACGATCGTCATCGAGATGGCCACACCCCTGGCGGAGCGCCACTGCGTGGTCTGCAAACCCGGCACCCCGGCCCTTTCCCGCGACGAGGCCGCTCGCCTCCTGGCAGACCTACCGGCCTGGTCCGTCGATGAGGCCGGCGGCCACCTCGAGCTGACCCGGAGCTACAGGTTCAAAGGCTTTCTGCCAGGCGTCGATCTCGTCAACCGATTCGCATCCGCGGCCGAGGCGGAGGGTCACCACCCCGACCTCCTCCTGTCCTACGGCTCCCTCGCCGTGCGGCTCTGGACTCATGCCGCGGAGGGCCTGACCGAGAACGACTTCATCCTGGCAGCGAAGCTGGAGGGAGCCGCCACGCCGTAGCGGGTGGGAGCGGAATACCGGGCTGGTGACGGGCTCGCGCGCCCTTTGACCAAGTCTTAACCGCAATTCCGGTGAATTGTCGGCGCCCCCGTGATAGGTTCTTCAAGCTCCATGAACTTTTTTATCTGCTGGTTCTTCCACCAACGAGAGCGCGAGGTACTGCTGAAGGGGATTCTGCCCGGGGGGATCGACTCCGTGGTCTTCTGCTGGCGATGCGACCGGATGCGCGGCCGAGCCGTGCGCGTCCTTCAGATGAACCCCAGCGGCCTGCGGGCGTAGCGCCCCGGGCTCACGTCTCCCGCTCGACCCGGCCGGCCGGTTGGCCTGCTGCGCCGTCCTCCCCGTCGGGGAGAAGCTCGACGTCCTCGCCGGTGTAAGCCGACGCCTGCATCCTGAACAGCCGCGCATAGCGCCCGTCCAACCTCATCAGCTCCCGGTGCGTCCCCTCCTCGACCAGGCGCCCATGCTCCAGGAACACGATGCGGTCCGCGCGCCGCACCGTCGAGAAGCGGTGCGAGATGTAGACCGCCGTCCTGCCGCGGGTGAGCGAGCGCAGGCGCTCGAAGAGGTCGTACTCGGCCTGCGCGTCCAGGGCTGACGTCGGCTCGTCGAGCAGCAGGATCTTGGCGTCGTCGCGCATGAACGAACGGGCAAGCGCAACCTTCTGCCATTCGCCTCCCGAGAGGTTGACCCCGGCGTCAAACCACTTTCCAAGCGCCGTGTCATAGCCTGCGGGCAGCGTCGAGATGAGCTCGTCTGAGCCTGCCTGCTTGCTGGCGCTGATCACCGCTTCTCTGTCGGCGATCTCCGGCACATTGCCGAGCCCGATGTTCTCTGCCGCGGTCGCCTGGTAGTCGACGTAATCCTGGAACATCGCCCCGATCCGCCTGCGGAGCTCGTCGGGCTCGAAGTCCCGGATGTCGATACCGTCGATGCGGATCCGGCCTTCATTGGGGTCGTACAGCCGGCAGATCAGCTTGAAGAGGGTCGTTTTGCCCGCCCCGTTTCGCCCGACCACGGCCAGCGTCTCCCCCGCCTTCACCGTGAAGCTGAGGTCGGTCAGCGCGTTCGCCTCCGCGCCGGGGTACGCGAAGCCGACATGCTCGAACCGGATCTCGCCTCGCAGGTGCTCAGGCACCGGCGTCGCATGCGCCGGCGGCGCCATCGACGGCTCCTTCGCCAGGAGCTCGTAGAGATTGTTCAGGTAAAGGTTGTGCTCGTACATCCCGGAGAAGCCGCTAAGGATGCTCTGGATCGAGCTCTGCACCGACATGGCCGCCTGCGTGTAGAAGCTGAGGTGGCCGACGGTCAGCCGCCCGGCGACGGCCAGAAGCGCCACGTACACATAGGTCACGGAGGTCACGAGCGTGCTCAGGTTGCCCAGGGCGAAACCCGTCATGTACCGTCGCGTGACCTGGGACCGCTGGCTGTCGTAAAAGGCCTGGGCGATCAGCCGGTAGCGCTCGATGAAGTACCCGCCGAGCCCGAAGAGCTTGACCTCCTTGGCGAACGAGTCGGTCGTCACCAAAGTGACCATGTAGTTCATCCGACGCAGCAGCCGGGAGCCCCAACGGGCGATGTTGTAGCCGCGCCAGCCGTATCGCGTGTCGGCGATGAAAGCCGGCACGGGCGAGACCAGCGAGATGGCCGCGAGCACCGGGCTGATCACGACCAGCGCCCCGATCATCGTGACGAAGGTCAATATGGTCTGGAAGAGACCAAAAACGGTCGCGATCATCAGGACCGGGCGGTTGATGGAATCGTTTTGCGCCCGGCGCAGCAGGTCATACGATGCCGGGTCCTCGTAGAACTGCAGATCGAGCGACGCGGCCTTCTCCATCACCAATAGCTGGATCCGCATCGAGACCGAGTTCTGCAGCAGCTGCTGGCTGATGTTGCGCAGCGTGTTCAACAGCGCGCTGACCACGAAGACCACCAGCTGCAGAACCGCGATGAAGATGATCATCCCCACGACCGAGAAGCCCATGGCGGGTAGCCATGGCACCCCGAGGGTGTTCAAGACGATGCGGTCGGGGCCGTGGGTCTGCGTGATGACAAGGCCCTTGACGACCGCGTTGATCAGCATCATCGAGATGCCGGCTGATACGACGGGCACCAAACCGGCCAGAGCGGTGGTGGTGAACAGACCGATGGTGGTCGGTCGGCTCGCCTCCCAAACCAGGTGAAGCACCTGCGGCAGGGCCGCGGTCGTGCCCTTCACCGACTGCTTCAGGCTCTCCCAGCGTCCGCGAAGGTCCTTGGGGCCTTCGGGCTGCTGAGGCGGCTCGAGCGTAGGGTCGCCGGTGAGGCCGCTATTGGCCTGCCCGCTGTCCGGCTTGCGCCTGCGTCCGCCCCAGCCTCCCCACCAAATCACCGGTCCATGCGAGCCGGGCGGCATCATCCCCATGTCTTGGGCACTTTACGAAAACCTTCTTGACACGGCATCCATTACGGTGTAATTATGTAACGCATGGATCAAAAAGAGTTGGACTCGATCAAAGGTTGGTTTGCCGGAAGGCTCCCGGACGGCTGGTTCACGGGGGTGGAAGTGACGGTTGAGGATGACCAGGTCGTCGTCCTCGGAGCCCTGCCCGAGCTCAACGTGGGCTCCAGTCCCGAGGAGAAGGAGGGCGCGGCGGCCGGGCGCATCGCGCGCTTCCGCGAGGAGACGCGCGGCCAGAGGATCGGCATCGCCCAGGAGGCCGAGGAGCGCTTCCACAAGTTCGTCACGTGGGGCGCCAGGCTCGGCGGCGTGACCAAGCGCTTCAACGCCGGCGGCGGCGGCCGTTCGGGCGGCGAGCGCGGAGTGATGATCGGCCGTGCGTGGCGCCGGCGCCACGGGCGCCGCGAGCACCCGTCTGCAGCCGAATCGCAGTCGCAGGTCTTCTAAGCCTCACTCACCGCGGAGTACATGCTGCCGAGGTGGCGGCTCGGGATGGTTCTCAGGAGGCGCGTCCTCGAGAACCCCGCCCGGGCCGCCATCAGCTCCCACCTCCCGTAAGAGAATGGATGTGGCACCCACGGGTTGCCGTGGTCGGTCCCGTACTCGACGACGATGAGCCTGCCTTGTGGACGGAGCATCGCGCGCACCGATTCCAGAACCGGTTCCTTCTCGCGCACGAAATGCAGTGAGTTCGCCATCACGATCCCGTCGAGATCCGCCAGGTCGAGCGGACGCGTGAAGTCGGCGACCTTCACCTCGACCGCAACCTCGCGACACCTCTTCCCCATCTCGTCGACCAGGTCCCGCATGGCCCGCCCGTCCCTGTCGACCGCGGTGATGTGAGATCCAGGGCCGAGGAGCTCGGCGAGAGCCAGGGTGAACGCGCCAGCGCCGGCGCCCAGATCTGCCCACCGCCCTCCACCCTCCGGGATCCCGTCGCGCAGCAAGGCGACCAGGTCCGACTGGTCCAATGCGGCTCGGCTACCTCACGCTGCTCGAGAGCCGGGAGCCGCTGCCCTACCGGAGCGCTTGATACCCGCCCCGAGCGCCTCGGCGATGCCTATGGCGCCCACGCCCACCAGGAGGTGGAGCACCTGGATCACCCAGTGCCAGCCGCCCGGAAGCAGGTTCACCTGGGTGAGTCCCAGCGCCGGCGCGATCACTCCCCAGGCCAGCGCCAGCACCGCAATCCCGACCGCGACCTGGGCCCGGATCGCGATCAGCGCCAGCGTCCACAGGCCAAGGACCAGAAGCAGCCCAAGCAGGATGTGGAGCAGGTGGAGCGAATCGAGGTTGCCGGTCCAGAAGATCACTCCAAGAATGAGGAGCGCGATGCCGCTCACACGCACCGTCATCTGCGCCACCGTCACCAGTTTCATGGTCATCTCGCAAACACGATAGTGGAGCTCGAATCCCTGCGCCAGGCTGCCGCCAAGCTCCCCAACCCGGTACGGTTGAGGAACAATGGGAACTGAGCAGTACCACGAACCGCCGGACGAGCTGAGCCAGGAGATACGGACCTTCGCGCGGATGGCCGCGTCGCTTCAAGAAGAGGCGGAAGCGATCGGCTGGTACGAGCAGCGTATGTCACTCGAGCGTGACCCCCAGGCGAAAGCGATCATGAAGGACGCGCAGCAGGAGGAGTTCAAGCACTTTGCGATGGCGCTGGAGTTTCTCTCGCGCCGCAAGCCAAAGTGGCGCGCGGTCATGAAAGAGGTCCTTTTCAAGGACGGCGACATCGTCAAGCTCGGCGAAGAGGGCGAAGAGGCCGAGAAGAAGGCCTAGGCTCGCCGCTTCGCGGGAGGCTAGATCTTGTCGAGGATGGCCTGGACTTCGGTGATCTCGTCGAGGCTCACGGTGTGCGCCATCCCCGGGTAGAGCCGCACCGTGACGTTCGCGCCCAGGAGCTCGAGAACGGCGCCGCTTTCGATCACGCGCTCCTTGGGGATGTGCGGGTCGACGTCGCTGCAGCCCAAGAAGACCGGCGTGCCCGCGAAGTCGCCGGGATAGTCGCGCGGCGTCCCATCTGGGCCGATCAGACCGCCGCTCAGCCCGATGACGGCGGCGTAACGACGGGCGTTGCGCGCCGCGAACTCGAGCGAAAGGCATGCCCCTTGCGAAAACCCCAACAAGACGATGCGCGTGGCGGGGACGCTCGCCTCAACCTCCATCACCAGGCCGGCCAGCATGTCGAGCGCTGCGCCCAGGTACGGCTCATTGGAAACGAGGGGAGCGGTGAAGGGGTTTGGGTACCAGGCGTTGCCTGCGGCCTGCGGCGCGAGGTAGGCGAATCCAGGCTGCTGCAGCTCTGCGCCGACGGTCATGATGTCCTCGGCCGAGGCGCCCCGACCATGGACCAGGATCATCGCTGCGCGAGCGGACTCGAGCGGTTCGCCGGCTCGCAGCACCCTCTGACCGTGGGCGATGGACACTTCGTCCGTAGTATGACGACGAGGTGAACGGCGACTTCGTCTACTCCAACCCTCGCGTCATTCACTGGGGCCGGGGCTCGCTCGCCCAGCTGGGGCCGGACCTGGCTCGGTTGAGGGCGCGGCGCGTGGCCATGGTGACCACTCGCTCCCTGCTGGCGGAGGAGCGCTCGGTGGAGGCCGTGAGCGGCGCGGCCGGCGACGCGGAGGTCGTCGTCACCGTCACGGTGAGCCAGCACGCGCCGCTCGCCGAGGTCGACTCCGCGTTGAAGGAAGCCGCCGGCGCCGAGGTGGACGGCGTGGTGAGCTTTGGGGGCGGCAGCGCGATCGATGCAGCCAAGATGCTGGCGGTTCGGCTGGTCGACCACCACGGCCACGCCGAGCACGGTCTCCCCCACGTCGCCATCCCCACCACGCTGTCTGCCGCCGAGCTGGCCGGCGGCGCCGGCTATACGAACGAAGCCGGCGACAAGGCGGGGATGCGAGACCCGCGCCTGCTCGCTGACTGCGTCATCTACGACGCGGCGCTGACACTCGGCACGCCGATGCAGCTGTGGCTGTCGACCGGTATCCGGGCCTTGGACCACGCCGTCGAAGGATTCCTCGCCGAGGGCGAGCACCCGTTTTCGGACGTGATGGCGCTGGAGGCGATCCGCCGCCTGTTCGACTCGCTGCCGCGCGCCAAGGCCGCGCCGGAAGACGTCGAGATCCGGACCGAGAACCAGTTGGCCGCGTGGTTCTCTTTCACGCTCCCGGGTCAGTCAGCCGGAGGCTTGAGCCACGTGATGGGCAAGCAGATCGGAGCGCGTCACGGCATCCCCCACGGCGTGACCTCGTGCCTGATGCTGCCGCACGTGATGCGCTACCTGGCGATTCGGCGGCCGGAGCGCATGGCCGCGCTCGAAGCATCGATGGGTTCGAACCCCGCCGACGCCGTCCAGGGCCTGATCGGATCCCTGGAGCTGCCGCGGCACATAGGCGCCTACGAAATCGGCGAGCCCGAGCTGCGGCGGGCCGCCTCAGAGCTCGCCGGCAAGCACTCAGAAAAGGACCTGCTCGAGATCTACCTCGCCGCCCTCTAATGGCGCCGGGGCCGCGAGCGGCGAAGCGTCGTGGCGATGCGCAGCGGCCGCCCTCCGATGCCGAGCCGCTCTTGCGCGGCGTCGACCAGACCCTGGTCGGCCTCCTCCGGCAGGATGACCTTCAGCCAGCACATTCCCGCCTTGATCGTGCTGTGCATGTGAAGCGCGGGCTCGAAGCCCTCCGGCCCCATCGCCTGCTGGGCGGGGATCGCCACGCTGCCGATCCACAGCCGGGTCAGGCCCGCACTGGCGGCGACGTCGACGATGCCGGTCACCACGGAGCGAAACACCCCCTTGCGGCGGTGCTCCGGCAGGGTGAAGCAGTTCCAGAGATACCCCTCGCCCGGGGCTGGTCTGATCTCGAGCTGGATCTCGCCGATCCATTCGGATCCCGTGGAGAGCCACCCATAGCCGGCGACCGCGCCGCCGGCCAGAACGGCGAAGCAACGGCAGCCGCGAACCAGCCGGTCGTCGACCAGGTCTCCGTCCGGGTCCATCGCTGCGGCGATGAGCGGCGCGGTCCGCGCGTCGACCTCGATGAATTGGCCGCCACCGGGCAAATGTGACTCCCCATCGACCCTCCGGACCACCTCCCCACGCGCGGGGAGGTGATCAGACGCCCAGAGAGTGCTTCGGATCAGATGGAGTGGTGGAGGTGGCGCACCTTGTGGATCACCTCGGGGTCGCCAGAGGCGGACCCTCCCGGGTAGCGCCCGAAGAACGTCAGGACTAGATCAGCCGCGTTGTCGAACTTGAATAGCGCTTCACAGCCGTCGAAGCTCCCCGTCTCAGGCTCGGGAGTCCACTTGCCGTCCTTCACCGTGATGCGCCACTTGCCGCCCCACGGCCCAGCCACCTCGATCCCGTACTGGGTGTCCACGCCGACGGCGGCCTTCTGGTCGACCTGGTACTGCCAGAAGATGAACGCGAAGGGCAGGATGAGCCCGGCCGTCGCCTCGTCGATGGTCGCCAGCTTGTTGCCGAGCCCGTACTCGACGTCGTAGGGGTGAACTCCGTAGTCCATGATCTGGAAGGTGCCGTAAAAGCCCGCCGGCACTGGGCCGGAGTAAGGGTGCGAGACCATCAGCCCGCCTGCCCACTGCTCAGGGGTCAGGGCTTCCAGCATGGCATCAAATTTCATCGCGTCCTTCTTGAAGCGCTCGATGGCCTCCTCACGCGACAGCTTGCGGAAGTCCTTGGCGTGGTCGTTGAGCGTTTCCGCCATGACCACCAGGCCCAGGGGGGCGGTCGGGTCACCTCCTGTCGTCGCGGCCTCCCAGTTTCTGAAGTAGCCCTCGAGAACGTCAATCATGTGGCCGACCAGGTCGCGGGTCTCCCACTCGGTGCACCGCGTCTGGACGGTCCAGTTTTTCGGGTCGGACACCACTCGGATGAAATTGGCGCGATCTCGGCGCATCACGCTCATCACGGTTTCTTTGCCTTCGGCCGACATCGGGTTGACCGGAGCGATCACGGCGGTGCTCATCAGCTCATTCCCCTCCCCGGGTGATGTTCGCGACCACGTGTGCTCATCAGTGACCAGCGCCGGTCGTCGCCGTGGTCGGAACGACGATCGGCGGCAGAGTCTCGTCCAGTCGGTCGCGCCGAACCTGGAACCAGGGCGGCAGGCTGAGGCTCGTGCCCAGGGCCTCAGGTTTCTCGTCGATGGTGAACCCGGGGCTGTCGGTGGCGATCTCGAACAGCACGCCGCCGGGCTCGCGGTAGTAGATGGACTTGAAATACCACCGGTCGATCACCGGCGTGACGTTGCTTCCCACCTTGACCAGCGCGTCTCGCCACGCCAGCTGCGTGGAGTCGTCGGGAGTTCGCCACGCGACGTGGTGCACGGTTCCCTGGGACTCCTCCCCCACCGGGCCTTCAGGCGACTCGATCAGGTCAAGGGTGGCGTTCGGACCACCGTCTCCGGTCTCCCAGCGGCTGCGGCTCCCCTCCTCGCCGACCTTGCGGAAACCCATCGTCTTCTCGAGCAGCTCGTCGGTCGCCGTGGCTTCGGCCACCGTGAGAGTCACGCTGTGGAACCCGCGGATGGCATTGTCCATGTGGACCGGCCCGTCATTCCACGGGACCCAGCGCTCGTCGACTGCCTTGCCGGCCAGCTCGACCTCGATGCCGTCGGGATCGTGAACCAGGATGCCCTCGGTGCCGAAGCGCTTGGTGCGCATCGCGTCGATTCCGAGCTTGCTCATCCGCGCGCTCCAGAAATCCAGCGAACCATGCGGGACCGCGAACGAGACCGTGGTCACCTGGCCGCTTCCGGCGCGACGGCTGGGCCAGGTCGGCCAGCCGAAGAACGTCATGGCCGTGCCAGGAGAGCCGAGGTAGTCACCGAAATAGATGTGGTAGGTGTCCGGCAGGTCCTGGTTGATGCTCTTCTTCACGAAGCGCAGGCCCAGGACGCTGACGTAGAAGTTGACGCATTTCTGGACGTCGCCGGTAATGCACGTTACGTGGTGGATGCCGGAGAACGTCTTCGCCAATCCGATGCCCCCTTAGATGGTTGCGGTCGCAAACATACTAATCCCGCCCAGCTCGCAGATGGCCCGAGGATTCCTCGTCGACGCGAGACCAGATCTCGCTCGCGGTAGGGTCCTGGATCTCTTCCTGGATATGCGCCACCAGGCCGATGGCGCGGGCCATGACGGCCAGCCCCCTGGTCACGCGCCAGGGGATGCCCAGCTCGCTCGCGAGCGCGGCGATCGCGCCCGTCGCGTTGACCGGCAGATCGCGGCCAAACGCCACACCGGCCTCCTCAGCGATGAGCTGTATCAGCTCGACATACCGGCCCGACAGGCCGTTCTCGGCCGCCACGGCGAACAACCTCGGGGTGCGGGGATCGATCGGCTTGTGGATCGGGTGACCGAGGCCCGGGATCACCTGCTTGTTCTGTTTGTGCCCAGCCACGATCTCGCGGGCGATTTTTCTGAGGTCGTCATCCTTGCGAGCACCTTCGAGACCCTCCTGCAGAGCCTTGGCCGCGCCCTCGATCGAGCCGCCGAAACGGTCGCCCAGGCCGAGCAGGCCCGCCGCCACCGCACCTTGCAGCGACTCGGGCGCGCCGAAGTAGGTCAGGCGCGCGGCGATCGCGCTGGGCGTCATGCCGTGCTCTACGAGGGTCACCGCGATGGCGTTGAACACGGCCGACTCCTGCGGGGTCGGCAGCCGGCCCTTCAGCTCGAGGAAGGCAAGGTCGCCCAGCGAAACTTTGCCGATGATGTCGGTCGCCAGATCAAGGCCTCGGACGGTGATCTTGTCGGCGGTGCTCCAACCCAGGTCCGACTTGATGGGCCGGGTCACCGTTTCACGGTGAGCTTGGTCTTGTAGCCCGCCTCGCCGAAGTCCGCCTCCGGCACGAGGGTGACGTGGCTTCGGAAAAGCAGCCTGGCGTGGATGGCGTTCTCGACCTCGGTGGCCAGGGACGGGTCGGACGGCTGCCCGTCGCGCACCTCGACCTCGACCGGTACCGGCGGTTCGATGGAGGTCTCGGGGCCGCGGCGCACGACCCGGGCCCGGCCGGTGAGCCTCGGCCGGAAGTCAGCGGCGATCGAAAGGATGGCCGACGGGTACACGTTGACCCCGCGCACGATGAACATGTCGTCCCGCCGTCCGAGCACGCGCATCCGAAAGCTCGTCCGCTCGCAATCGCAGGACGTGCCTTCGATGCGCACGATGTCGCCGCCGAGGAACCGCACGACCGGCATGGCCTCGCGCGTCAGGCTCGTATAGGCGAGCTCGCCGACGGCCCCGGTTTCGATCAGCATCGGCTCCCTGGTCTCGGGGTCGATCAGCTCGGGCCAGACGTGCCCCATGCCGCAGAAATGCATGCCCTGCTGGTGGGCGCATTCACCAAAGAGCGAGGGGGCGATGTCCCCGATGCCCATCACCTCGGTGACGGTTACGCCGAGGACGCGCTGGATGTGGTCGCGGATCGCCGGGATGCCGCCGCCCGGCTCGCCGCCGGTCACGACGTGAGTCAGCGGGATGGCGCTAGGCTGCTCGTCCGACTTCTCGAGGCGGTTGGCCAGGTACTGGGCGAAGGAGGCCGTCGAGAGCAGGGTGTCCGCCAGGCCCGCGCGCAAGCCGAACACGACGCGCTCCGTGTCGCCTGGCGCCACCGGCACGGAGCGCGCGCCGATGCGCACCAGCACGAAATGCGTGTGGCCTGCCACGAAAGGTCCCGCTCCGAAGGTCGTGAGCACGCTGCTGTGCTCATGGATCCCGGTTGAGTAATACGTGCGCGTGCCCATGACGGTCCACGTCTCCATGTCTCCGCGCGTCAGCGCCAACACGCTGGGAGTCCCGGTGGTGCCGCTGGTCTGATAGACGCGCTTGACCTGGTCCGGCGACACGCACAGATTGGTCCCGAACGGGGGGTCCTCATCCAGCGCCTGCTTCAGCTCTTGTTTGGTCGTGAACGGCACGCTGGCCAGGTCGCCGAGGCCCACGAACGATGAGCCCAGCCCGGCTTCGCGGAGCTTGCGTGCATAGAACGGTGACGCCTCGCGCAGGCGGCGGTACTGGCGATCCCATGCGCCCGCGGCGAGGCGATTGGTCTCCTCCGCGGACGTCGTCTCCACCTCGCGCTCCCAGATCCAGTCGCGCTCGCAGTGGTCGCCTGTCAGCCGGTTGCTCGTGCTTGCCATCTGTCGGACATGATGAGCGATACTCTTGCCGCCGTGGCGAAACTCCTGCCGGCAACCGTGGTCGGCAGCTATCCGCAGCCCGACTGGCTCGTCGACCGCGCCATGCTGGGCAGCCGCCTCCCGCCGAGGACTCGCGCGCTCGAGATCTGGCGCGTCGCGCCGTCCTTCCTCGAGCAGGCGCAGGACGACGCGACCATCGTCGCGATCCGCGACATGGAACGCGCGGGGATCGACATCATCACCGACGGAGAGGTGCGGCGCGAGAGCTACTCAAACCGCTTCGCGACCGCTCTCGAGGGCATGGACCTTGAGAATCCAGGCACCGCGTTGGACAGGACCGGGCACCCCAACCCGGTGCCTCGCGTGGTCGGGCCGCTGCGCCGCACGAGGCCGGTAGAGGTGCGCGACGTGCAGTTCCTTCGCGCCAACACCGACCACGTAATCAAAGCCACGCTGCCCGGACCCTTCACGATGTCCCAGCAGGCGCAGGACGACTACTACCACGACGACGAGGCGCTGGCCATGGCTCTGGCCGAGGCGGTCAACGCCGAGGTGCGCGACCTGTTCGCCGCGGGCGCCGACGTGGTTCAGCTGGACGAGCCGTACCTGCAGGCGCGGGCCGAGAAAGCCGGGCGCTACGCGATCAAGGTGATCAACCGCGCGCTGGAAGGGATCAGCGGCACCACGGCGCTCCACACGTGCTTCGGCTACGCGCACATCGTCCATTCGCGGCCCAATGGCTACCCCTTCCTGGAGCAGCTCGCGGACGTCTCCGCGACCCAGATTTCCCTCGAGTCGGCGCAGCAAAAGGTGGATCTGTCGGTCTTAAAGGGGCTCTCCGGGAAGCAGTTGATCGTCGGAGTGATCGACCTGTCTGACGAGAGCCCGGTCGAGGACGTCGACACGGTCGCCGCCCGGATCAGGAACGCACTGCGGTTCGTCGACGCCGACCGGCTTCTCGTCGCGCCCGACTGCGGCATGAAGTACATGCCGCGCGCGACTGCGGTCGGAAAGCTGAGGGCCCTCGCTCAGGCCGCCGCGAAGGTGCGGGCAGAGCTCACGGATAAGAATTGATGTCACGCGATCCCTATCAATCCGGAGACCTGCGCAGGAAGGCGCCGAACATGGGCGCCGTAAAAGCAATCCGGCCGCGCTCCGGACGATAGACCAGGCCCTTTTGGATCAGCGAGCTCAAGGTGGGCTGAATCTCGTTGTTCCTGAGACCTGACGCCTGCTGCAGCTCTTCGCTGCTCGCGCTCTCGCCCGCCGCAGCGATGTGACGCATCAGCCTGCGCTCGTTGGGCGAGGCCCGAACGTAGCGCGCCCGGAAGAATCCGGCATCGAGCGTGGCAAGGATCCGTGGACGCAGGCGCTTGAAGTCGGCCAGGGAGATGGCGTCTCCCGACGAGCCCGTCCACAGTGCGTCGCCGTAGACCTGGATGAAGAAGGGATAGCCGCCGCTGTCCTCCATCACCGCATCGACCACGTCGTCCGCGTACCTGCGGCCGAGGCGCACGGCGGGATCGACAAACGCCGCCCGGTCCTCGGGAGGACGGAGGTTGCCCAGCTGCTGGGTCACGAACATGCGCTCCGAGTAGCTCTTCGAGCGCGACAGGTTGTCGACCAGAGTCGGCAGGCCGCAGAGCATCAGCATCAGAGGCAGGTTGCGCTGCTGCACGGCTGACGCCGCGCTCAGCAGAGCGCTCAAGGTGGGAGCTCCGGAGCGCTCTCGCACCACGTGGAATTCGTCGTATCGCAGCGCCAGTCCTTTGTGCTCGCTCTTCTGGCACAGCTCGCAAATTCGCAGGAGGGCCTCACGCAGATCGTCGTCAAGACGGCGAGGCGGTTCCGTGCGGCGGCGCTTGGCGTCGACGCTGACCTTGAACTCACCGTAGCTCACCGCGAGCGCGCCGATCGAGTCGATCGCGGCGTCCAGCAACTGCCCCGCCCGGTCTTTCAACCGCGCCGAAAGGCTTAAGCGCCTGAGCGCTCGGTTGACGTCGGTGAGCAGCGCGCTGGCGAAGGCGGCGGGCTCGGCGTCCGGTTCCGAAAACTCGCGGTCGATCACGATCCAACCGGCGGCCTCGGCCTCGGCCTCCATGCGGTTCAGCAGCACGGTCTTCCCCACCCCCCGCAAGCCCGTGATGAGGACGTTGCGGGGATGGCGCGGGTCGCGCAGAAACAGGCGGACGGCCTCGATCTGCTCTTCCCTGTCCCCGAGGTAAGGCGGGTCGATGCCGTTGCCGGGACGGTAAGGGCTGGGTGGCGAGGGCGAGGGTGGGGTCAACAGATAAGAGATGATAAGGGCGAAAACTTATCTGTGGCTCAAAAAGAAAGAGGCCCGGTTGCCCGGGCCTCTTTGGTCGTCGCGTTGTTCAGGTCTGGATCAGCAGCCGGTCGCCGGCTGGCGGAATCCTGGGAACGGGTTGAGGTCGCCCATCAGCGTGTAGCGGCCGACGTTGGCCGACGTGCTCTGCGTCGGTTCGGACACGGTGTTCGGAGCCGTGCGCATGAACCAGGGGAGGAAGGCCTCGTCCTCCGGGTGGTAGTACCCGTCAGCGCTAAGACTGCCGTTCGGGTTGGGCCCTTGCTGGAAGGTGTTGGTGCCCATCGCGAAACCGATCGCGACCACGGGGTCGCCGGTCTCGAGCACGCCGGTGCAGCCGTACTGGGGGGCGGTCGGCGTCACCCAGGGCTCGACGGTGTTGTTCACGAACGGATCGTCCGCCCATTCGGCGATCTCGTGGGACAGAGCGTGGATGTCCTGCAGCGCCCAGTCGGTGCCTCCATTCGCCCTGGCGTAGATGCCCGGCTGAACCCAAGAGGCCCACGCGAAGGTCTGCACGACGGCGTTGCCGTGGCTGTTCGTGCTGCCGTTGCCGAGCCCCGCGGCGCGGGTGCCGTGGTAGCCGATGACGCAGCATCCGGATCCGATCCTAAGCAGGACGTTGTCGGTCAGGTAGATCGGCAGATGGGTGGCGTCGGCGGTCGATTCGAGGTTCTGGATCTTTGCCGACCACCAGGTGATGTTGATGAGAGGGAAGATCACGCCCCGCCCGCTCTGGGCCAGGGTGCCCTGGTTGCGCGGCACGTCGATCGTCACGGCCGGCAGAACGTTGGGGTGCAGGATCAGGTGATAGCCACTGCCGCCGGTCTGGTGGAACTGCGCGCGCATGGTGGCGTCCTCGAGCTGCAGCTGGTTCCCGGCGTCGCCCTGCGACAGGGTCCCTCCGGGTCCGGCAACCAGCGCCGGGGCATACGGAAACGCGCCCGCGGCGGTCGCCGCAGGGGTCGTGCCGTAGTCGTTGTGCGCGAACTGCGGTGAGGCCAGCGTCGCGGCGACGACGCTGGTGCCGTCGAACGTCATCCCGCCGATGTTCACGATGATCGGTGTGATGTCGGCCTGGATCGTGGCAGAGCCGCCGGTCGCGGGGTCAGCTCCGACCATGTTGTAGCCGTAGTTGACGCCGTTTTTCGGATCCACGGACTGGCCGAACCAGTGCTGGACCGTTCGCGTGGTCGGAAGCACCGAGGCGCCCCCCTGCGTGGTGGTCATCGCCTGGAGCTGCGAATCGTCGATGACCGGGATCGCCGGCGTCGAGCCGGCGGACCCGACCGACGAGAAAACGAGCGCGCCGGCCACAGCGGCGAGCGCGGCGACGGGTAGGCGGAAACCGAGCATAGACAAAACCCCTCTTCTGAAAACCCTCTGACGGCACCCCCGCTACGAGCAGGCTTCAGAAATCCTAATGCCCCGATTTAAGACACCGTGCAAATTACTGCAAATTGCAGTGATTGACCCAACTTGCGGCCCAACCGGGCCGGGTCAGGGGCGGCGGAGCCACTCCAGGGCCTCTTCCACTGTGGGAAAGTAGCCCACTTCGAGGAGCGTGCTGAGTTTCGCCTCCCTCGCCTTCAGGTTCGTCGCCGCGAGGCCGCTCTCCGGAAGGACCACGGCAAAGCGCTTGAGCCCGGCCGCCGCGGCCCTGGGCAGCCACTCGGCGTCCGCTCGAGCGCTGCTGGCGGTGCTGAGCACCCGCTCGCGCCGGCAGTCCGCGAGCCAGCGTGAGCCGCCATGTTCGATGAGCGCCTGAACACCGGCCTCGAGCAGGGCGGCGAACTCCGTCTCGTCGGCCCAGCCCTCCCACTCGACGAGCACGTTTCCGTGCTCGGCGTCCCAGGAGACCGTGGCGACGCCGGGTCGGCTGAAGTAGATATGGCCGTCAGAAGCAGGCACTTGTCTATGCAAGGATAAAACGCCGAGGTAGGGTCGTCAGCCCTTTATCGCAGGGCACGACTACCACCTGCTTAACGGGCGCTTCCGGCTCGATTTGGCTCGGTGGCGGCGCAGTCCTATGTCTCGGGGCCCGGTTGGCGAGGCCTCTCCTGCATCTGGCCCTTCTCCACGTAAGCCTGCCTCGTCCTAAGGAGATTGCGCACGCGCAGGACGAGCTCGGCGCGATCGTACGGCTTGGTGATGAAATCGTCCGCGCCGAGAATGAGAGCTGAGATCCTCGAGGTTCTCGCCATCTCACCGGTGACGACCAACACCGGGAGGTAGCCGAGGCTCTCGCGAGCACTTCTCAGCCGGCGCAGTACCTCGAGGCCGTCGGGATCGCGCATGTGGAGGTCGAGCAGCACGAGGTCCGGCTCGAACTGTGTGAACACGGATTCGACCTGCTGCGAGTCGGACAGCCCGTATACCTCGTCGCTCACCTCGGACAGGTACGTCTTCAGGAGCAGGAGGCTCGCCTCGTCGTCATCGACGATCAGGATCCGGTTCTTCACCCTATTTGCATCCTACCGACTGGCCACGGTTTGTCGGCATCACCGTGACCTCGAGTCGGGTGAGTCAGCCTCTCGGCCGATCCCTCGTCCCCAAGGCTGACCAGGTCTGTCCTGGAGGCTGACGACGGCTGCAGAACCCTCCCATAAGCTCCAATCGATGCCACCCACACCTGAGCGAGGAGCCTTCTGATGACCTCCGTTAATAACCTTCCAACCCGCACCCTAGCGTTCGCGGCCGCTACATTCGTCCTCGGTTACCCGTGTTTCGTTGTCGCCGCCAACTTGGTCCAGCGCGGCCACTACGACGCCGCAAGCGACGCGATGAGCAACCTCGCACTCGGCCGTGACGGCTGGTTGATGACGCTCGCCTTCATCAGCCTCGGCGTGGGCAACCTGCTCATGGCGCCACTGGTTCGTCGCTTGGCGCCGCGAGCGATCGTCGGCCCCGGGTTGCTTGTGGCCAGCGCCTGTACGACACTTCTCTCGGCGGTCTTTCAAACAGATGCTGACGGTGCGCCCTCGACCCTGCATGGAACCATCCACATCGCTCTCGGACTCGGGAGCTTCGTGCTGGTGATCGCGTCCATGACCGCATGCAGCGTGGCTTACCTCCGCTCCGGCTCCCGGCGCGGATTGGGTGTCGCGAGCGCAATCTGGGCCGTCCTGCAGCTCGGCGCCATCGTCTTGACCTTCGTCCTTCCCAGCTCGCTCTTCGGGGTTGGCCAGCGGGCCATCCTCGCCGTCGCCATCAGCTGGCTCCTGACGACCTGCCTGGTCGCCTTCCGCGGCGCGCGCGACAGCTCGCGCAGGAGCCTCCGTTCAGCCGCACCGTCACTAGGAACAGCGCGCTGACAGCCCTCCAGCCGTCGCGGACCGGTCGACACATTCCCTGGTCGAGGGCGCTCCTCACGGTGGCGCCCTTCGACCTTTTTCTCGCGGCGATCGTCATCGCCGTCGCACAGGCCGAGATCTGGCTGCCTGCGGGTGGCTGCATCGGCGGCAAGTTTCCGTTCGGCTTCTGCAATTTCGGGGAATCGCTGGCGCCGCAGGTGGTCGCTGTCGTCTACACGACGGCGTCGGCCCTTGCTTTGATTGCGCGGCGCCGTTGGCCGGTGCAGGTTCTCGTCTCGATCGCGACCATGGCCATCGTCGTCGCGCTGGTCTGGGTCGCTTCGCCCGGGCTGGGATACTTCGTCCCGCTGCTGATCGCGGGCTACTCTGTCGGCCGCTACCACCGCGGGCGACATCCTTGGCTCACGCTCGTGGGCGCCGCCGTCATCCTGTTCGCGGCGAGCGCCATCCATGACTTTCGTGTCCCGGGGCAGAGCGCGAACGGGTTGGTGGCGACGTACGACGTCGTCCTGCTAGGAGCACTTCCGATGGGCCGAGCACTGCAGACCCGGGACCTGCGGACCGAGCTGGCCGCGGCGGAAGCTCGCGAAGCCCGGCTCGCGTCGGCTGAGGTCGCCCATCGCGCAGTCGAGGAGGAACGCGCTCGGATTGCGCGTGAGCTGCACGATGTCGCGGCGCACGGCGCGAGCCTGATCGTCGTCCAATCGGTCGCGGCCCAGGGCGTGTTCGACACCAATCCTCAGCGCGCGCGCCAGGCGCTCGAGTCGATCGAATCGGAGGCCCGCACAATGCTTGGCGAAATGAGACAGCTTCTTGCGGGTATCTCTCTCAGTCCCGACCAAGCAAATACTTCAGATCGGCGTGAAACGCTGGAGCAGCTAGTGGCACGAGTACGCGCGGCCGGGCAGCCGGTGGAGGCCCATTTCGAAGACGACCTGACTTTGAGCGGGGATCTTAAGCTGACGGTGTACCGCTGCGTTCAGGAGGCGCTGACGAACACGGTGAAGCATGCGCCTGGGGTCGTGACCAATGTCGTGGTTTCCAGCCACGATGGAAAGATCCAGATCAACGTCGAAAACGGACCACCGTCGACTCCGCATCCGTCGAACGCTCGATCGGGTTCCACGGATGGCGGCCGCGGATTGGCCGGGATGCGGGAGCGCGTGACGGTTCTCGGCGGCTCGTTCTCGGCGGGACAGACGCCGGATGGTGGTTTCCGAGTGCGGTTGTCGATCCCCGTGGCCGGTTGATCGAGGTGATCAAGGTCGTCATCGTCGACGACCAGGCCTTGATTCGGGATGGCCTGCGGACGATGCTCGAGCTCGACGACGGAATCTCGGTCGTTGGAGAGGCGGCGGACGGCGCTGAAGCACTGGTCGCAGTCCAGCGCGCTCGACCGGATCTGGTCCTGATGGACGTCCGGATGCCCGGCCTAGACGGGCTGGAGGCGACGCGGCGGATACTCGCCAGGCCGGACTGCCCCAAAGTGCTGATGCTGACCACATACGACGGCGACGAATACGTCATTGAAGCCATGCGCGCCGGGGCATCGGGGTTCCTGCTCAAGGACCTGAGGAAAGGGCAGCTGGTCAGGGCCGTTCACCAGGCCGCCGCCGGTGATCTGGTCATTGATCCATCGATAACCAAGCGGCTGATCGAGAAGGTGGTGGACACGCAACGCGCGCGAACCGAGGCGAGCTCTGCATTGAAACGGCTGACCGAGCGAGAGGTCGAAGTCCTGAAGTTGATGGCCCGGGGCATGACCAACGCCGAGCTGGCGGCTGAGCTCTCGGTGAGCGAGTCGACTGTCAAGACGCACGTGGCGCGGGTCCTGGACAAGCTCGAGCTGCGCGACCGGGTCCAGGCGGTGATCCTCGCTTACGAGATCGGCCTCACAGGCGGCGCGTAGCGCCCCGCAGGTTTTGATAAAGAAAGGGCGCGATCCTATCTGTTGTTCTAAGACAGAGAGGCCCGGTTGCCCGGGCCTCTCTTGGTTCTAGTTGCTGTGGCTCTTAGCCCTGGTTGACCAGCGAGATGTACGCGGCGGTCGGAGTGCCGACTCCGGTCACGTCGTCCCAGCCCTTACCAGTCGTGAGCGAGGAGTCCTGGTCGAAGGTTCGCACGCTGTAGCGAGTTGCTCCACTGAGGGTGTTCTTGAAGTCGTTCCGGACGTTCCCCGGATCGCCCGACGGGGTGACGTCGAAGTAGATGTTCGAGTGCCCGTGTTAAAGGGCGTAGATCATCGGGCTCGCGAAACCGATTCGGCCGCGACCACTCTGGGCATCGGCCTGGAGGCCGGCGAGCAGCGGTGAGGCAAGGCTCGTGCCGCCGATCCGGTATTCACCGTACTGGATGCCCGTGTCCGGGAAGTCCTGCGTCATGCCGACCAGCATCCCGGTGGTCGGATCTCCGTCCATCGAGATATCCGGGACGGCCCGGCCGCCCGTCGTGTCGCCCTGGACGACCTTCTTCTGCCAACCTGGCTCCTTGAAGAGCTGGCTGTAACCGCCACCGGATCCGTACTGGAACGGAGCGACTGTTGTTGGTCCAAGCGGTGCCGGCCGAGTTGAGACGCCACTGGCTGGTGCCCCAGCCTGTCTCGAAGATGCGGCTTCCGTTCTGACCGATGGCCAGGGAGGTGCCGCCCACGGAAGTGACCCATGTGTCGCCGGTCGGCCAGTCGGGGTGAATGTATCCGCCGGAGGCGGTGCGGACGCCCTATTCGGTCGCCGGCGTAGCTCGATTGGCGGAGCAGCTGTTTTGTAACAGGTGGGCTACCTCTGAGGTCGCAATCGGCCACAACAGGCCCTTATTACCAGCGGTTGAAGAAAACCGAACGGCACTTTGCGCCGGTCCATTAAGGATGACCTTCCGGTGGGGATCGACGCCAGTCGAGAAGGAAGGTCAGTGACTCGTCCGGGCTGCTTCGGCCTGCCGTTAGTCCATCGGCAGGCCGAGATGATCAGCCTGGACCCAGGTCAATTAAGACGACGCCGGTTTGGTTCCGCGCGGAGCGCTGATGATCCTGATGAGCATCACCAGGCCCCAGCCGATCACCGCGTAGACGACGATCGCCACGAGGTCCGCAGTCTCAAAGCTGTTTCCCGTCGATCCGCCGTTTCCAAAGATGCCCTGGAAGGGGGCCACCAGCGGTGCACTCACCTGGTAGATGAAGTTGACGAAGGCCGACTGTGCAGACGCGCCGAACAATTTGCCCAAGAAGCGAGCGGCGATGAGAATGTCGATGACGCCGACAATGAAACCGACGACGGCCGCGGCGCGAAAGTTGTACCGGGCCTTCTCAGTTATCGCTACAGGTGCCGGTGAGTAAGCCTGTGCCGGAGCCTGTACCGGAGCCGGAGCCGGAGCCTGTACCGGAGCCGGAGCCGGTTCGGGCGCAGGAGACGGAGCGGGTTGCTGATCTGCCATTTGTGTAGTCACCTCCTAGCGTGCATCGTCCTTGGGACGCGCCGGCTCGAGTAGAGGCTAGGGACCCGCTCTCCTGTGGTCGGTCGGCCCTTGGTGACCAAGCACAGCGTCGCGTTCCCGCGCGGCGCGGTGACTGCGCCATCGGCTGCCTACAGCCGTTTCACGCTGCGGGGGAATGGAGAATCAGCCGCGACCCCCCACTCTGACATCCTCAACAGCCTCTGATGCCTTGTCCACAGTGCGCTTGGCCCGCGGTCTTACCGTGTTGGCGGCTTTCTGGACGCTGCGAAATCGCCCCTTGAGCGCTCTCTGCTGTTCCTCGAAGAAGGAGACGACACGCTGTCGCCGACGTGGCCCGTTCTCCGAGTCGAGGAAATACACAAGCGCACCACCCAACGCGGTCGCGACGACCACGCCAGTCACTACAGGCACCCACTTCGGACCATCATCTTCGGCCCAATCCCCTCGTTCCAGGCCCCGCTTCATGCGGCGAACCAGGGGTCCCATCGACTCAGCAGCCTGGGACACTCCATTTCCAACCTCGAGAGCGGTGTCGCGATTGTCTTGCCACAGCGATTGCATCCGCCTGCGCCGATCCTCGCCCTGTTGAGGGTCGAGCAAGTACATCGCTGCCCCACCGAGTGCCGCGCCGATTGTCATTCGTTTCATTTCCAATCTCCTTCAGGTTCACCGCCAAGCCGCTCGGACCGCGGGGGCCGTTCAAGCCGCAGGGCGATTTCCGATCCTGCTGTCTTGACTCCTTGAATGGTGCTTGCGCTTCTCATCGCGATACGACACCTCGGACTAAGCTCAACCTTGGGCGCGGAAGTGACTTTGGTCGAGAGCCGGGGGTCCCACCGTTGGTGAGTACAAAGGCCCCAAGACAGGGGGACTGGTGGGACCTTACTTCGGCGCCGGCATGGACTACTTTGACTCTGGCCCCCAAGGGCTTACGGTGAAGCTGAGAGACAGTGGAAGCACCCCAGGCGCGGCGGGGCCAATTTCGAAGGAGGTGCTGAGATGATCCACATACTGCTGGTGATCGCGGCCGTTCTCTTCGTGCTCTGGCTGCTGTTCCACGCCGCTGGGGCTATTGTCAACCTGATCTGGCTGGCAATCATCGTCCTGGTCGTGATCTGGCTGATCGGTCTGGTCCGCGGCCGCTCCACGACCGCCTGAGCGCCCGGAGTTGAACCAAGGGGGCGCCCGGCCGGCGCCCCCCTTTTCACAGTCTGGGGCGATTGCACCCTGGCCCCTTTCAGGTGAACTACTGGCCACCTGCGAACCCAAGATGAGCTCCGGATCACACCGTAAGGCCCGGCTGCAGCCGCCAACGTCAATGCAGAACCGGTTGCGAGTAGCCAGCCGGCACCACGTGGGAAACACACCCGCTCGTGCCGTAACGAGCAGCGCCGGTTCAGGTTGCCTGGGACGATTGGCCGCGGCCGCGGTACAGCTCGAGCGCGACCAGACGCTGCCGTGCGTGATCGACGATCCTCGGCGGGTAGCCGGCGGGGGGTGACGGCGCCTCCCATGGTCGATGAACGTACCGATCGGGTACCCGGCGAAGCTCCGGCACCCAGCGGCGAACGTATGCGCCCGACGGGTCATGGCGCTCTCCCTGTAGCACAGGGTTGAGGATCCGAAAGTAGGGCTGTGCGTCGGGGCCGGTTGACGCTATCCACTGCCAGCCGCCGTTGTTGTTCGCAAGGTCGCCGTCCACGAGCTCGCGGATGAAGTGGCGCTCGCCCAACCGCCAATCGAGGTGCAGGTCCTTGACCAGGAACGAAGCGACGATCATCCGGCACCGGTTGTGCATGAAGTGCTCGGCGCTAAGCTGCCGCATGGCCGCGTCGACGATCGGGTATCCGGTGTGGCCGTTCTTCCAGGCCTCCAACGCCTCGGTCGCTCCCGGCCAGTGCAGACCGCGAAGCTCCGCTTTGTACTCGAGTGTGGCGACTTCAGGAAAATGCCAGAGGATCGACGCGTAAAAGTCGCGCCAGGCCAGTTGGTCGAGCCACGCCCTGACGCCGCTGTCGGCCTGCGGCGTGTTGCGGACGGCTTCGAGAGCCGCGCGGAT
>DATITA010000141.1:0-5833 GCA_035468355.1 Candidatus Dormiibacterota bacterium | reverse complement strand
ATGGATGACGGACTCGTCCGTCTGACCGAGCCGCTGGTGAGGGAAGAGGGGCGGCTGCGGCCCGCCTCCTGGGAGGAGGCGCTCCAGCGAGCCGCCGCCGGTTTCGATGTGGCCCGTGGGCGCGGACCCAATGCATTCGGCATGTTCAGCTGCTCGAAAACCACCAACGAGATGAACTTCATCGCTCAGAAGTTCACGCGCGCTGTCATGCACAGCAACAACGTCGACAGCTGCAACAGGACTTGACACGCCCCAAGCGTCGCCGGTCTGGCGACAGTGTTCGGAGCCGGAGGAGGGACCTCGTCGTACCGCGAGGTCGAGGAGACCGATTACGTCATCCTCTGGGGCTCCAACGCACGCGACACGCACCCGATCTTCTTCCATCACCTCCTGCGGGGCGTGCGGAACGGAGCCCGGCTGGTCGCCGTCGATCCCAGGCGCACCAGCTCGGCGCAGTGGGCCGACGTGTGGCTCGGCATCGATGTCGGCAGTGACATCGCGATGGCCAACGCGATGGCGCGGGTGATCATCCACGAGGGCCTTGCCAATACGGAGTTCATAGGGCGCGCCACGAGCGGCTTCGACGATTACGCGAAATGCGTAGAGCGGTACACGCTCGAGCTGGCCGAGGCCGAGACGGGCGTGCCGGCTGCTGCGATCAAAGAGGTCGCCGTCGACTATGCCCGAGCGGACCGCGGGATGATCTGCTGGACCCTGGGCATCACCGAGCACCACAACGGAACCGACAACGTTCTCGCGCTGATCAACCTGGCATTGCTCACGGGCAAGGTCGGGCGCTACGGCTGCGGGCTCAACCCGCTGCGCGGCCAGAACAACGTGCAGGGCGGTGGGGACATGGGCGCCATCCCGGCGAGGCTGCCGGGCTTTCAGGACATCGAAGACCCGGAGATCCACGCGAAGTTCGCGCGGGCATGGGGCGGGGCGCAGTTCCCAGAGAAGAAGGGGTATCACCTGTCCGAGATGTTCGAGGCCATGGAGCAGAGGGAGCTGACGGCTGCGTACATCGTCGGCGAGAATCCCGCGCGCAGCGAGGCGGACCAGACCCGCGCGGTGCGCCTGCTGACGGGCCTCGAGCACCTGGTGGTGCAAGACATCTTTCTGACCCAGACCGCCGAGCTGGCCGACGTGGTCCTTCCGGCCGCAGCCGGCTGGGCGGAGTCGGAGGGTACCGTCACCAACAGCGAGAGGCGAGTGCAGCGGGTGCGCCGCGCGCTGGAGCCGCCCGAGGGCGCCCGCGACGACATCGAGATCATTTGCGAGCTGGCGCGCCGGCTGGGTTGCGATTGGGGCTACCCGAGCGCGGAGCAGGTCTGGGATGAATGCCGCACCCTTTCGCCCATGCACGCGGGGATGTCCTACGCGCGGCTCGACGAGCTGGCCGGCATCCAGTGGCCGTGCCCGGACGAATCGCATCCAGGGACGCAGTTCCTCCACGCGCGGCTGTGGAAGCAGCCCGTGGAGGGCCCCCGCGCCGCTTTCCATGCGGTGGAACACGACCCTCCCGTCGACCGTCTGAGCATTGAGTTTCCGATCCGCCTGACCACGGGCCGGCGACTGGACTCCTACAACACCGGTGTTCAGTCCGGCGAGTACACCTCGCCCTTGCGCAAGCGCGAGGCGCTGCTGATCTCACCGGCCGACGGCGAACGGCTTGGGATCCACGACGGGGAGCGCGTATGCGCCACTTCGCGGCGCGGCTCGGTCGAGGTGCCGGTGCGCTTCGAGGACTCGCTGCGGCCCGGTCTTGCCTTTATGACCCTGCACTTTCCCGACCAGGTCGCCACGAATGTCTTGACCATCGATGCCATCGATCCCAAATCGGGCACCGCCGAGTTCAAGGCGAGCGCGATCCGGATAGAAAAGCTCGTCGGAGCGCCGGCCCGCTAGTTGGACATTCGAACCACCGGAGGCCCGGCCACCGATGAGGAGATGGCGGCGGTCGACGAGGTGCTCGGGCAACCTCGATCGCTCTGGGAGGGTGGAGAGCGGGTAGCGGCTGACGACCACGTGGCCTATGGCGGCCACGGGACGCGCTCGCAGCGCCATCTCCTGCTTCCGGTCCTACATTCGATCCAGGACCGCGCCGGATGGGTCAGTCGTGGCGCTCTCGAATACGCTTGCCGCCGGCTGACCATCCCGCCCGCCGAGGCTTACGGCGTCGTCAGCTTCTACGGTCGCTTCGCCCTCCAGGACCGGGCGCCCCTGGCCCTAAACGTCTGTGACGACATCGCGTGCAAGTGCGCGGGGTCTGACGAGTTGTGCTCGGCCCTCGAGCATCGCTTCGGGCCGGCGGGCAGGGAATGGCGCAGAAGCCCCTGCCTGGGCTTATGCGACCGTGCTCCGGCCGCGCTCGTGGAGCGCTCGGGGCCGCACCACGCCGAGCTGCAGCTCGCGCCGATCGACGCCGGCGTTGCCCTGGCCGTAGCCGGCGGCGGCGCTTGGCCTGAAGCCACGCCGCGACCACTGCCGGCGCAGGGTTCGCGCAGGCTGCTCCGGCGGGTCGGCATCGTCGATCCGGAGAGCATCGACAGCTACCGCAGCCACGGGGGCTACGCCGCCCTTCGCCGTGCGCTCGATCTCGGCGCCGACGGCGTGATCCGCGAGCTGAACGAGGCCAGGCTGCTGGGCCGTGGTGGGGCCGCGTTTCCCACGGGCCGGAAGTGGGAGGCTGTCGCCCGAGCGGCGGTCCGGCCCCACTACCTCATCTGCAATGCGGACGAGTCGGAACCGGGCACGTTCAAGGACCGCGTGCTGGTGGAGGCGGACCCGTTTGCGGTCGTCGAGGCGATGACCATCGCCGCGGTCACGACGGGCTGCGAGCACGGCTACCTCTACGTTAGGGGGGAGTACCCGCTGGCCCGCAGGCGCATCGAGAACGCAGTCGCCCAGGCCCGCGAGCGTGGGCTGCTCGGCACCGACATCGAAGGCCGAGGGATTGCCTTCGACATCGAGGTCCGACGCGGCGCAGGGGCTTACATCTGTGGCGAGGAGACCGCCCTCTTCAATTCCATCGAAGGAAAGCGTGGCGAGCCGCGGAACAAGCCTCCCTTCCCGGTCGAGGCGGGACTTTTCGGCCGGCCGACGCTAGTCAACAACGTCGAGACCCTGGTCAACGTGCTCGACATCGTGCTGGAAGGCGGCCAGGCGTTTGCGCGTACCGGCACGGCGGAGTCGACAGGGACGCGGCTCTTCTGCGTCTCCGGTCACGTCCGGGAGCCCGGCCTGTACGAGATCCCCATGGGCACCCCGCTGCGCGCCCTTGTTGAGCGGGCCGGGGGCCTGCGCTACGGTCACACAATCCAAGCGATCCTGCTCGGAGGTGCGGCCGGTTCGTTCGTCACCGAGGCGCAGCTCGACGTGCCGCTTAGCTTCGAGGGAACTCGCGCCATCGGCGCCACCCTCGGCTCGGGCGCCGTAATCGTGCTCGACGACACCGCCAACCTCAAGCAGATCCTGCTGCGGATCGCGCGGTTCTTCCGCGACGAATCGTGCGGGCAGTGCGTGCCCTGCCGCGTGGGCACGGTCCGGCAGGAGGAGGTCCTCCAGAGGCTGTTGGGCGACGGCGCGGCCGGCGCCAGCCAGTCCAATATCGCGTTGCTCGGGGACATCGCCCAGGCGATGCGTGACGCCTCGATATGCGGGCTGGGGCAGACGGCCGCCAACGCCATCGGGTCAGCCGTGATCCAGCTCAAGCTGGTGCCTCATCATGGCTGACGCCGTCTTCGTCGGCATGCCCAGGCGCATGGTCAAGGTCAGCGTCGACGGCCGCGAGCTCGACGTGCTCGAGGGTTCGACGATCCTGGACGCCTGCCGCCGCATGCAGGTCGACACGCCGACGCTTTGCCAGCTCGAAACCCTTGCTCCAGTGAACGTGTGCAGGGTTTGCGTCGTCGAGGTCGAAGGGTCCCGCGTGCTCGTCCCGGCGTGTTCTCGCAAGGTCGAGGCGGGGATGAAGATCCAGACCGACTCCGACCGTGTCCGTCACAGCCGGCGGCTGGTCCTCGAGCTGCTCGCCTCGTCGGTGGACATGTCGTTGTGCTCGCCCGAGGTGCACGGCTGGATGAACCGCTACGGCGCAACCCCCGGCCGTTTCGGGACCGGAATTGCCACCGTTGCTCAGCCGGTCAAGGTCGACAACGAGCTTTACGTGCGCGATTACTCCCGCTGCATCCTCTGCTACAAGTGCGTCGAAGCATGTGGCGTCGAGGCCCAGAACACGTTCGCAATCGGTGTTGCGGGACGCGGCTTCGACTCGCACATCTCTACCGAGTTCACTGTGCCCCTGCCCGACTCCGCGTGCGTCTACTGTGGCAACTGCATCGGGGTCTGCCCAACCGGGGCCCTGATGTTCAAGAGCGAGCACGACATGCGGGCAGCCGGCACGTGGGACGAGTCAAAACAGGCCGTGACTGAGACGGTCTGCCCGTACTGCGGCGTCGGCTGCATGCTCGAGCTGCACGTGCAGGACAACAAGATCGTCAAGGTGACCTCTCCGCTCGACCACAGCGTGACCTCGGGACACCTGTGCGTCAAGGGTCGGTTTGGCTTCGAGTTCGTCCAGCGACGCAAGCAGTAAGCGAGCAAGGCGCGGGGCGTCCCTGGGCTCGCAGACCCCTGACCTGGCAGGAGCCTGCAGGCCCCTATCCGTCGTGGGGGTTGGGCGAGGGGCTCTCCGAGGGTGCCGGCGAGCTCGTTCCGGAATGACCGACCGGCTCGGGTGACTCGCGAGGCTGGGGCGAAGGGGACCGCTCGGGAGCCTCGGAGGGCTCGGGCTGCGGCGACCCCTCATGCTCTGGGGCGTGGGTCGGAGCGGCCACCGCAGGCGCCTGGGGCGACTCCGTCCCAGGGCTGGGGCTCGATTCGGGGCCCGGCACCACGGCGGGCGTGTGGCCGGCCGACTCGATGCTCGAAACCGCGCGCTGCGTCCAGACCACGGGGTTGGCGCTGCCGGTGGTGGCGAAGGCCGCCAACACCACGACGCCTGCGAGTGCCGCCGCCAGGGCAGCGGGGGCGAAGCGCAGTGGGGCCGACCGCGCGATCGAGGCCGACAGGTAGCGTGGCGGGGTGCGCGGGGGAGTCACGCGATCCAGGGCTGAGCGCAACCGCCAGGTGAATGCCGGTCCGAGCGGGTCGCCTTCAGTCTTCGACATATGACTCATAGCTTTCTGAAGACAACGCTGGAGATCGATCAAGTGAGAAGTCCGGGTCGAGAATCGCGCGCAGACGCTCGGAGGCCTGCCGCAAGCGCGTGCCCACGGTCCGCTCGGACACGCCGATAGCCGCCGCGATCTCGCGGTTGTTGTAGCCGTGATAGTGGCGCAGCACGATGGCGGCGGCCAGGCGGGGCGGAATTAAACGCAGGGCGGAGACGATGTCGGGTTGGGACGCGATCACGGCGGGGTCGGCGGCGCCGCCGGGCCTACCGAGGCGGCGGAGCAGCTCGCCCACCGTGCGCAGCTGGGCCCGGCGGCGATACGAGATCGCGCGGTTCACCGCGATGCGGTGAATCCAGGCTTCGGCCGGGGCATCCGGCCGCCAGCGCGCCCAGGCGCGAAACGCGTGCACGAAGGCGTCCTGAGCGCAGTCCTCGGCCTCGGCCGGGTCGCGGAGGATCGCCGTCAGGGTGCGGTAGACGCGCGGATAGGCCGCCCGATACAGGCGGTCGAAATCCTCCCGCGAACCAGGTTCATAGGCCTCGGCGACCGGCTCGCCTTGGGCAGACACGTTGCGTATAACGGCCAAAGGTACACGCCCCTGTGGCCTAAAGTCTTGAACATGCCGATCGTTTGGACCCAGGACCCCGCCGCCAACC
>DATITA010000140.1:0-13107 GCA_035468355.1 Candidatus Dormiibacterota bacterium | reverse complement strand
GGCCAGCGGATCGGCCACGATTGCGGCTATGGCACCGAGGCCGCCTACGACGCCGACAATCGCAAGCCAGTTGGGAACAAGGCGGCTGCCCCATGAGACCCAGCCAAGAAGGATCAAACCAAGTCCCATGAAAGCGTCTCCGAACACATTCGTGAGGGACTGCAGGTTGGCCCAAAAAGCTGCCTCGAAGGTCGCATTGGGTGCATAGGAGGGATCGGAGGGAAGGTCGGCCAGCGCCGCGAGAGCTCCAATCGACAGAACCACCCCCAAACCGGTGACGACGATTCCCAGGGCGAGGGCGGCAGTCGCCCCGGCCGCGACCTTGGACGATCTGGGAGCCAGCAGTCGGCTCAGCCCGGCCAGAAACGTCACCGCGAAGACGCTGAAGACCACGATCGAGAAGAACAGCAATGCGTACACGGTCTGGTGAGTCTTGTAAGCCGCGAGCTCCTGGTAGGAATTGGCCGACGGCAGCGCAAATACGACTGCCAGGTGAACAACGAATGAGATTCCACTGAGGATGGCGATGACGCCGAAAAGTGCATTGCCCCGAGTCTCTTCTGCCGACTCAGTGATTCTCAAAGGGTTCCTCCTTCCAAAAGGCTTCATCCACGTCGACCTTGAGTTTTGCGCGGCCAAGTGTACGTTGATGGAGGGCCGCCAGCTAAGGTCGGCGTCGACCTCGACTCAGGCGGTTTGAGGCGAACGCCTTGGGCCTTAAGTCGAACGGCGGCTGCCCGATATCTCATCATGAAAGTGCTGTCGCCCGCCCTGGGGGGCCGTCCGGCCCTGCGTGAAGCGCTCGTATCTCACGGTCGCGGAAAGCGCTCGTGGGAGACCGTTCCGGAGCCTAGCTCCAAAAGCCGACCGACGCCATCGGGCATCTGGCACGCGGCGCACTCGGTGTCAGCAATTTTGGCCCCTGCGCTGGCAGCGACAGTGCTCCATTTCCACAGCCAGCACGCACGGCCCTCGGAATTGCGACCGGTTCCAACCCGGGTTTCCGGGTTGTCTTCACGAGCTCAGCCATCTGGGTCATGTTCGACTCTGGCCGCGACGCGCATCAAGCGCGTTCGCCAAGCGTTCTTCGCCGCTGCCGCGGAGGGGTCGAGGCGAGCTCGGTGAGCTTGCGCACCGTGTTCGCGCTGCGGATGGTGACCTTCTTGTAGAGGGGTGTGCCGACCATCCTGCTCATGTGGCTTTGGCCGACGTTCTCCCTATCGACCCGCCAGAAGACTGCCCCGGGCGTGTACATGAGCTCATCGATGCCGGGCTTGCTCGGCAGTCGGTCGAGGATTGCGCCATCGTCGATCTTCCTCAGGCTTCTGTGGTCCATGACAAGCAACCTGATCACCCGGCCCGCCTGCTCCTCGAGCGCCTTCTCGATCCGGCCTGCGAGCTGCTGAGCGTCCGACCGTCGGGTCGAGAAGATGACGTTGCCCGAGTTGATGTAGGTCCGTACATCTGACAGACCCAGGGCCGCGAGGACCTCTTTGATGTCCGCCATCGAGATGAGGCCCTTGCCCCCGACGTTGACGGCCCTCAGAAAGGCGACGTAGGTCATCTCGGCTGCGCGCGAAGGGCGCCTGTGTTCAGTGGCCTAGTTCGCTGCGCCTACCGCCGGCAGCCGCAAAGTGAATTCGCTGCCTTGATCCGGCGCACTTTCGACCTCGATCTCCCCGCCATGCCGGCGCGCGATCTCCCGGCAAAGAAAGAGTCCCAGGCCTGTACCGCCGGTGGTGACGTTCTGCTCGGTGGGCAGTCGACTGAAGCGTTTGAAGAGGAGGGGGAGGTGCTCCGAAGCGATGCCGACACCAAAATCCTTCACCGCGACGATTGCATAGCCGTCCTGCTTACCCACTCGAACGTGAATGTCGCGGGCGTCGGGCGAGTATTTGATGGCATTGTCGATGAGGTTTGCGACGACCGCTCCTACCCTTGCGCTATCCGCCGCAACCAGAACTGGACTATCTCCTTGGACGACCTCAATTGAATGCGCGTCCGACACGGAGGCGAAAGACCGCGCCTGTTGCGATACGACGTCTCTGAGATCGAATGTCGTTTGATTCAGACCCGTTTGGTCAGCCTCGAGTCGCGCTGCCTCGAGCATCTGCTCGACGAGGAGATTCATTTGCGTGAGCTTGGCCTCGACGACTTTGGTGATCGCCGGCAACTCGTCGATCGTTACTACACGGTCGCGAAGCAACCAGTTGTAGCCACGTACGACCGCCAGCGGACCCCGCAGCTCATGGGACGCCAGGTTGAGGAACTCGGTCTTCAGCCGTTCGAGCTCAGCCATGCGCTCGGCGTGTCCGCGCAGTTGGGCTGCCTCGCGGTCTCGATCCGCCTCGCGTGCTTGTTCGGCGAGCCGCCGGTCGGTTATGTCGCGCGTTACCTTGGCGAAACCGCGTAGGACTCCACCCCGATCTCTGAGCGCCGTCACGACCACGCTCGCCCAGAACTTGGAACCGTCCTTTCTGATCCTCCAGCCTTCCTCTTCAAAACGGCCGCGGTCGGTCGCTTGCTGGAGAACCCACTCGGGCTTCCCGTTTGCGACATCTTCAGGCGGGTAGAAGATTGAGAAATGCTGGCCGATCGCCTCATCTTGTGAGTAGCCCTTGATGCGCTGCGCGCCTTCGTTCCAGCTGACAATCCGCCCGTCGACGCTGAGCATGAATATCGCGTAATCGACAACCGCGGAGACCAGCAAGCTGAAGCGCTCCTCGCTCCTGGACAGCTCATCCACCGCATGCCTTTCGGGGCTGACGTCGGAGTTGATTTCAAGAATTGATTGCGGCTTCCCGGCGATATCGGTTTGCAGCCCCCATCGAGCTCGCACGGTCATCCTGCGTCCGTCTTTGCGGTTCTGGAGGATCTCGCCCTCCCAGCGACCGCTTGTCTCGAGCTCCCGCTCGATCTGCTCGAGCGGAATCGGATATTGGGAACCTAAGAGCGCCGCCGGCTGCTGGCCGATGGCCTCCTTACGAGTCCAACCGTATAGGTGCTCGGCGCCGTCATTCCAGTACGTGATGATCCGGTCATGAAAAGTCCGGATGAACATCGCGTCAAAGGCAAGGTCGACCAGCTCATGCTGTTGCCCACCTCGCCCAGTGGTTGTCACATCTGAAGCCCTAACGGAGATTACTCTGAGACGAAGCCCCATTCGAGACGGCGCTCGAGGCCTATTCGAGTAACCCTACTGCGCTGCTTCCACCCACTGCGAGACTACTCGTGCCAGGTCGGCCGGGTTGGTCCCAGCTTTGACGAGGTACTCCTTGGCGCCCAGACGGGTGCTCTCGCTGACCAAGCCAGGTTCGTCGTAGTTCGACAGCATGATGACAGCGACTGACCTGGTGAGATCTGCGGAGGCAAGATTTCGCAGCACTTCCATGCCGTCCATTTTCGGCATCCGGATGTCGAGGAATACGATGTCCGGTGGGGAGCTCGAAACAGCCCGCAAGGCCGTGACACCATCGTTGGCGATCTGCACCTCGTGACCTGCTCGAGACAGCGCCAGGCGGTACATATCGGCGACGGTCATGTCGTCATCCACAACCAGGACCTTGGCGATCGGAGCCCTCCTCTCTGCGACACGAAACGCCTTTGGTAACGGGGGAAAAGATCCATGCCCGCCGCTCGAACTCCCAAACGAACAGGGCTGATCGTTGACCCCCGACGAAAGGAAATTATGCCGGGTGCAGGGTGATCTGTACGTCGGGCGGTTGCTACGCGCCCACAGCGGAACCTCAGCGACGCGGCGAACGGTTGGTAGCTAAGCGGTCAACTCGCAACTTCCGTGCGTCAGGCTGCTACCTCACTGTGACGGCCCTGGCCGGTGAATAGTCGGTATCGGGTCCACAGGGCAACGTAAACGAGGCCGAGCAGTACGGGCACCTCGACCAGGGGGCCGATGACGGCGCCAAGTGCTTGCGCGGATTGGACGCCGAATACCGTCACGGCAACCGCGATCGCGAGCTCGAAATCGTTGCTGGCAGCGGTGAAGCCGAGGGTGGTGGCCTTCTCGTAGGAGAACCGCAACGCCCAGGCTCCGAAGAAGGCGAGGACGAACATGCCGGCGAAGTACCCGAGCAGCGGCAGCATCACACGGGCCACGGTCAGCGGCATGCTCGTGATGGTGTGACCCTGGAGCGCGAACATGACCACGATCGTGAACAGCAATCCGATCAGAGTCAGACGGCTTGTCCGGCGGACGAAGTTGGCCTCATACCAGGCCCGGCCCTTCCGACGAACCAGCGCGAGCTGGGTGACCAGGCCCGCAACGAGAGGCACGCCAAGGAAGATCCCGACGCTCACCGCCACAGTGCCCGCATTCACGTTGATCGACTGTCCCTGGAGGCCGAGCCAGCCTGGCAGCACATTGAGGTAGAAGACCGCGAGCCCGGCATAGGCGACGATCTGGAAGAAGGCATTCAGTGCCACCAGCACCGCCGCGTATTCGGCGTCACCGGCGGCGAGCTGGTTCCACACCAGGACCATCGCGATACATCGGGCGAGGCCGACGAGGATCACTCCCGTCCGGAGAGCCGGCTGATCGGGAAGCAGCAGCCAGGCGAGAGCGAACATGAACGCAGGCCCCACGATCCAGTTCATAGCCAGCGACATCCCCAGCATCCGCCAGTCCTTGGCGGCATCCGCAGCCCGCTCGTAGCGGACCCTCGCGAGGATCGGGTACATCATCAGAAGCAAGCCGATTGCGATCGGTACCGAAACCTGCTGGATCTGCCACCTTCCGATTGCCGGCCCGAGGCCGGGCCAGATCCTCCCCAGCGCCAGACCTGCGGCCATCGCGATCAAGATCCACGCCGGCAGAAAACGGTCCACGGCCGAAAGCCGGCCAGCGGGGCTCCGGGGTCGCCCTGGCGCGACACGCCCGCCCTCGTGGACAGCGTTCATCCGACGCCCTTCTGACTGATCCGGATGCCGCCCCCGATGCGGATGGTCATGTCAACGATGGGACCTAGGACTCTGTTTGGTCGCGGCCGATCAAAGCAGTCTTGAGCCTGAGAGTCCAGACTTGTTGCACGGGCCGAGACCTGCGTGGATTGGAGATACGAGCGTGCGACGGGTCGCGCATCCACCACACCCACGGAAACGATTTGTTTTGGCACGGCAAGGAGAAACATCATGACCGCTGACCACCGACCGACGACGACTGACGCTGGGATTCCGGCGCCGAGCGACAACGATTCCCTCACAGTCGGCCCTGACGGGCCGATCCTGCTTCAAGACCACTACGTGATCCAGAAGATGGCCCAGTTCAATCGGGAGCGCGTTCCGGAGCGAGTGGTTCACGCCAAGGGCGGCGGGGCACATGGATTCTTCGAGGTCACGACGGACGTCAGTGCATGGACGAAGGCCGACTTCCTCAAGAGCAAAGGAAAGAAGACACCCGTCTTCGCCCGCTTCTCAACCGTCGCGGGAGAGCTTGGTTCAGCCGACACGGCGCGCGACCCTCGCGGCTTCGCGCTCAAGTTCTACACCGAAGAGGGGAACTACGACCTCGTGGGCAATAACACGCCCATCTTCTTCATCCGAGACCCGAGCAAGTTCTCCGACTTCATTCACTCTCAGAAGCGGCTGCCGGACACGCACCTGCGCGACAGCACCATGCAGTGGGACTTCTGGTCACTGCGCCCCGAGGCGATGCACCAGGTCACCTTCCTGATGACCGACCGTGGCACTCCGCGCAGCTGGCGGCACATGCACGGATTCGGCAGCCATACGTTCATGTGGGTGAACGCGGGGGGCGAGCGGTTCTGGGTCAAGTACCACTTCAAGACCGAGCAGGGCATCCGCAACTTCACCGCCTCTGAAGCCGCGGCGATGGTGGCTGAGGACGCTGACTTCCATATCCGAGATTTGCACGAGAGCATCGCGCGACACGAGGAACCGGTCTGGCGCCTCGAGATGCAGATCATGCCTTTCGACGACGCCGCAGGATACCGGTTCAACCCGTTTGACCTGACCAAAGTTTGGCCCCACGGCGACTACCCGCCCATCCCGATCGGCCGCCTCGTCCTCAACCGCAATCCGGAGAACTACTTCGCGGAGGTCGAACAGGCCGCCTTCGAGCCGGCGAACATGGTTCCAGGCATAGGACCGAGTCCGGACAAGATGCTGCTTGGCCGCCTCTTCAGCTATCCCGACACGCATCGGTACCGCATCGGCGCCAACTATCTGCAACTGCCCATCAACCAGCCCAAGTCGCCAATCAGCAGCTACAACAAGGACGGCGCGATGCGCTACGAGCATGCCGGGGCCCAGCCGGTCTACGCGCCCAACAGCTTCGGTGGGCCGTCGGCCGATGTCGAGCGCTACGGCCAGGACCCGGGCTGGTCCGTCAACGGTGAAATGGTCCGGGGCGCCTACACGCTGCATCGGGACGACGACGACTACCGGCAGGCGGGGGACCTGGTCCGCAACGTGCTCTCAGCCGAGGATCGTGATCATCTCGTGAGCAATGTGGTCGGCCACATGAAGACAGTCCGCCGGGATGTTCAAGAGCGGGCTCTAGGGCACTGGCGCGCGGTGGACGGCGAGCTTGGTGATCGCATCGCTGCAGGCCTGGGCATCGGGGTTGCCGCCGCCGCTGGAGCCAAACCCTAGGCTCTTCGATCCCCCAGTAGTCGAGACACCGGGACTCCCAGCGGAGACGCTACTTGTCACTTGGCGCAAGGTCGGGTCGTTCATCATTTGCTATCGTGCGCAAGCGAACCTGCCTGACTATGCGCAGTGGTTTGAGCGCCTGGCCCGCCAGTTAGACAAGCGGCTGACGGAACTCGGCGAGGTCCATCCCCCCTCGATGACCCCGATGACCACGAAGCCGGCCGGCTAGGCATGGGCTGCTGATTTCGATGCACGCTCGGGTCGCAACCCTTGCCGATCTGGATGTCCTGGCGGAAACCATCCAGCTTGCCTTCGCCGATGACCCCGTGTGGAGCCGCGCGTTCGGACACCCGGACGACCGCATCATGGCTGCCTTCTGGCGCTTGTGGCTCGAGGGCGCCCTGCGCTATCCATGGGTCTGGATGACCCAGGCGGGCGAGGCGGTCTCAGTCTGGATCCCGCCTGGTGAGAATGAGTTGTCACCCGAGCAGGACGCCGCGTTCAAGCATCTTGCCGAGTCCTCCCTGGGTCGCCGCGGGGCCGCATATCTCGACGCCGTCATGGGGCGTTTCGCCGAGGCGCACCCCCATGGGGAGCCGCACTACTACCTAAGTCTCCTCGGTACACATCCAGCTCACCGGGGGCACGGACTCGGCATGGCACTCCTCGCCGAGAACCTGACGCGCGTCGACGCTGAAGGCGCCGCCGCCTATCTGGAGTCGAGCAACCCAGCCAACGATCAGCGCTACCAACGGCTCGGCTTTGCGATCCATGGACGTATCAAGCTGCCGGATGATGGGCCTCTGGTCACGACGATGTGGCGTCCCGGTCGAAAAGGCCCGGAGCCAAGTCCCTTACGCCGGCCCTGAGCAGAGCTCGGCACACTCTGCGCGTCAGCGGCGATCCGGCGGCATTGATAGAAGCTCGAGGTCTCTCGCCAAGCGGTGACGTGTAGCCCTAACCGAGCCTACGTCGTACGCCGCTTCGCATCGAGGGGGCGTGCCTCACGTATTCGCCGGTATGACCCGATCGTGTCTCAGGGTGTCCTGACGCGTCACAGACCGCCAAGGGTAAGCTGTCAAATAAGGCTGCCAGCCGGGGCTGACTGGGTGCATGGGCGGCTGAATCAGTTCGAATTTCGGTTTGGTCGGTCAGTCCGGCATCAGGAGGCTGACTTCTAGAGATGGGCCGGAACGCTCGCAAACGAGCTGAGAGGCGGCAGGAAGAGCGCCCACATGGCGTCGCCGAGGAACCGCGTGCCGATGGGCGATCCCGCTGTCCGCGCTGTGGCTCGACGAGCATGATCGTTGGCGGCCTCCCGATCGGATTCGCCGCAGGGGTCGACGTAACCTGCGCCAGGTGCGGCTGGCAGGGCATGGTCACGGCCGGCACGCTGTAACCATGCCTTCGCGTCCAAAGGCGTGAGCGATCGATGCTCCTGCACGATGCACGCTGGCCATTCCATTGCTGCGTTCCGGCGATGAAGACCCGTATTTAGCGAGCCGGGCGCCGCGGTCTAGTTAGCCGGCGACATCAGGTCACGTTCCTTGGATCGGGCCTGAGCAGCCGACGGTTTGAGCGTTCCGTCAACTGGTCTCCTCCTTACATTTCGCTGGAGACCTCAAGTGTCAACGAACTCCGTCAGTTTCAGATTGGTGCTCGCGCAGGGAATCGAACCCTGAACCTTGGGATTAAGAGACTCGGGACAGCAAGTCTGCTGGCGTCTCACGGAGGATCAGCGGCTCAATCGAATTCGGGTTCATGACGCAACCGTCTCAGGGAGTCTCTCGGTCAAGGCATCAAATGAGATGTGAACCGCGAGATCGTTGGGCAACTCAGCCAAATGCGCGGTGCGTGATGCCGCAGCTACGTGTCGTGGAGCGCCCGAGGCGACGTGGTCACATGGGTCGGAGAGTACCGGCGAACACCTGCCAGGCCAGGGCCGACTTGGCGATGAGGCTGAGCACCATGTAGACCCTCTCGCCAAACAGAACGTCGCGCCATCTTCCGATGCGCCGGTACTGGAACACCATGTTCAGGGCGAAGACGTTGAAGAAGAGAAAGAGCGACACGTAGATGAAGTAGACGAAAGTCGGCGGCCGGGCTGACGTTCCGGCTCCGGCCCCGAACAGATAGATGCCGATCGCGATCCAGGGCACTGCGCCGGCGATGACGCCAAACCAGTAGGCCAGCCAATCGACGGCCGGGCGGCCGAGGTTGTAGCGCTCCATGACCCATCCGAACAGGATCATGCATGCATTTACGCCGAAGATCGCGATCAGCGCGGCTATGTCGTAGATCCCGACGAGCATCGCGATGATGGCGATCATCAAGGAGGAGCTGAGGGAGTACTCGACCCACCGCGCGGGGTTGGCGCCCGATCGGACTCGCGTGGAGTACCAGGGGTAGACCCACGGCGACGCGACGGTGAAATGAGCAATTGAGGACAGGAACAGGAATGCGGCAACCGCAGGGCCGATCCGAATGTCAATCAGCGTCTCCGGTCTCGGTACCAGCCGCTGGGTCGTGGCGTCGAAGTACAGGAAGTTGGTGACAATCGGAAGAGAGAAGCTCGAGGAAAGGATGACCATGAGCACCCCCTGCGCCAGGTGAAGCAAGCCCATCGCCACGTTGAAGCGACGGAGACCCCTGGTGCTTTCCGGTGCAGCCGCCGAGACACTCGCCTGCGTGCGCTGGATCTCCATCGCCATGACTGTATTCGACCCGCACCTTTGCTAAGACACGCTCATCTCCGTCAGGCGCTGGTGTGTCGCGTAGGTACCGAAGTACCTGTAGCGAATCAGCCGAAGTTCTGTCGCTCGGCAGCCGGCCGTGTTTTGTCGCCTCCGGCCTGGGGATCGCCCCGATACACAGAGTATGGTCACGATCACGAATATCTTCCTGGTGGGAGCGACGGGACGGGTCGGGACCGAGTTCCTGCAGCTGGCAGTGGCCGCCGGGCACAGCGTTACTGCCCTCGTCCGCGACTCGAATAAGCTCGCCCTCTCCGACCCACGATTGACCCCGGTGACCGGCGACCTCCACGACGCTACGACCCTCGCGGCGGCGTTCTCGTCGGGGACCTGGGATGCCGTCGTGAACGTCGCCGGCACCGATCCCCTCAAGGCATCCACCCTGGTGACCGATGCAGCCCAGGCACTGGTTCCCCTGGCCGAGGGGACGAAGACGCCTCGCTACCTCGGGATCACCGGGACAGCCCAGATGCCCAAGACCCCCCTCGGGAGGATCTCAACTGCCATCCTGCGGCGCACCCCCGTCGGCCACGGCGCCCGCGATCACGACGGCGCCTACGCCGCGGTCAAAGCGAGCGCCCTCGATTGGGCCCTGGTCGGCTGCCCGTGGATCAAGGACGGGCCGACAAGGGGTACGTTCAAGACCCGTGAGGTCTTCCCGGGCGGGATGAAGACGATCCACCCCGGCGATGTGGCGCTGGCTTTGTTCCGGGAGCTCGAGCACCCCACGGTCCACCGGGAGATCGCCGGAATCTGGTATTGACCCGACCCGTTAGCGGCGGTCTGCGATGCTGACAACCTGGTGATGGTGACGACTGCATCGACCCGGCGCCGTTGGCTGGGCATGCCCTTCATCGCGCTCGGTGTGTCGATGATCATCGTGGATGCGACCATCGTCAACGTCGCCATTCCGTCGATCATCAGGGATCTCCACGTCAGCACCCCCACCGCGGAGTGGTTCAACGCAATCTACGCGCTGGTCTTCGCCGCCCTGCTGATCACCGTCGGCCGGGCTGGCGACATATTCGGCCGCCGGCGGCTCCTGATCCTGGGCACCCTGGTGTTCGTGGCCGCGAGCTTGATCACGGCCAGCGCCCACGATGGCTCGATCCTGATCTTCGGGCGGTTCTGTCAGGGGGTTGGGGGCGCGATGATCCTGCCCTCGACGCTGTCCACGTTGAACGCCCTCTTCCAAGGGCGCGACCGTGCGATCGCGTTCGCCATCTGGGGTTCGACCATCGGCGGGGTGGCTGCTCTCGGACCGCTGTTGGGGGGCTGGCTGACCACGGACTTCTCCTGGCGATGGGCGTTCCTCATCAATGCTCCGATCGGCATTGCCATCGTCGCCGGCACTCTGCTGTTCGTAGCGGAGACCAGGGACCAAAGCACGGATCGGCGTGTGGACGTGGTTGGCGTCCTCAGCTCGACGATCGGGCTCGCGTCTCTCGTCTTCGGGCTGATTGAGGGCCAGTCGTACGGTTGGTGGTCGCCGACACCCGGAAAGACACTCAGCGTGGCGGGCTTGACCTGGCCGTGGGGCGGCATTGCACCCTCACCCATCGCGTTCATCCTCGCAGCGGTCGCGATTGCGCTCTTCGTGCGCGTCGAAGCATCCCGCGGCGGCGCCGGAAAGGCCACGCTCATCGACTTGTCGCTGTTCCGGATCCGCAGCTTTCGCAATGGCAATGTTGCCGCTCTGACCGTGGCGCTTGGAGAGTTCGGCCTGCTGTTCACCATTCCGCTGTACCTGCAGAGCGTGCTCGGGTACAGCGCCCTGAGCACCGGTACGCTGCTGCTCGCGCTTGCCGGTGGGGCATTTTTGGTCGGTGGCACAACGCCGCAGGTGGCGCGGAGGCTCGGGGGCCGTGGGATCGTGCGCCTGGGGCTCGCCCTCGAGGTGATCGGGATCGGGGGCCTCGGGTTCACATTCGCAGTTGACACCGCATGGTGGGCGCTCGCCCCTTGGCTGTTCATCTACGGCTGCGGCGTTGGTTTTGCCACTGCCCAGCTCACCAGCGTGATCCTCGCCGAAGTACCAGTCGAGTTCAGCGGCCAGGCCTCCGGGATCCAGAGCACGTTTCGTCAGGTTGGCTCGGCACTCGGCATCGCCATCCTCGGTTCGATCCTGGTCACCGGGATCGGCACCAGCCTCAGCGACAGACTGGCCCACTCGCAGGTTCCGGTGGCGGTGCGGGCCAGCATCGTCGACGAGGTCAAGTCGACCGCCGGCGCGCTCATTCCTGCGCTGCGAGCTCGGGCAGAGACTCGGGAAATTGCCGCGCAGGCCTCCGCCGCAGTCGTGGAGGCATCCCGGACCGTCGCCTTCTTCGCGGCATTGTTCGTGTTCATCGGATTGTTGGCGACCCTCGGGCTGCCGGCCGTCGAGCGCCGATCGAATTAGCGAAGTCGGCGCTGTTCTGGGTGCCAATCAATCATCTGCGTCGCCCCAAAGCTGTTCTTCCCGCTTGCGTCAGCGCTTCGGGTTGGAGGCTCTCTACTTCAGTGACAACGCCGCCGTCTTCAGCGGCAAGTCTCGACGGGAGTTCGCCCTCGAGGCAGGGGTCGACCCCCTCGGCATCCAGTGCCTGAACTCCACTGGTAAGCCTGCGCTGGTCCACCTTCGAGCGCTATTTGGCTTAGGTTCGGCGTTTCGGGCCCCAGGGCCCAGGCAGGTCAGCCGATTCCATAGCCCGAAGTGTTCCTGTCTTGAAATAGGGGAATGTGCGGGGGCGCGAAAGTGGTCACCAAGAAGACGAGCAGGATCAGGGCGATCGACAAACCCGAAAGCCAGGCCGGGAAACACACCGTGCGACCAGATCGAATCATCCGGTAGCTCAGCGCATATCCGAAGACCATGGCCAGGACAAAAGAGAGTATGTCCAGCCAGAGGTTCTCGAAACCGAAAGCGCCCGTATACGTGTAGAAGAAGGCCTCTATGAACACCATCCCGGCGACGATCTGCGTGAGCTTGGCCAAGAGGAGCGCGGACTTGTCGTTCACAAAAAGCCACTCGACGAAAAGGAAGAGGAGCACCGGGAAGAAGTACAGCTTGAGGTGCTCCCAGGGGCTTTCGTTCACGGCCGAGAACAGGCCGACGAGAGTGAGTCGTCCGCTGAGCTGGTAGGTGAAATGCAGAAGCGATCCGAGAAAAACACCAAAGACCGCTCCGGCCGCCTCGATGTAGCCCGTCGACGTTCTTTTCATCGGTCAGCCTCGGCCCCGCCGAAACGGTGCGTGATTCGCGCTCTGTCGCCAACCTCGGTCGACTGATGGATCGTCGGCTTGGTTCTTCTGAGCACCGGGTAATGTGGTCATTCTCGCAGCACCTTTTCGAGACATCGGTTAGAGCTCGCCTTCTTCCAAAAGGCTCTGCCTGCTGAGGAGAGCCCCCCGGGCGGGACGTACGGACCGTCAGCTGCCGGGTTCTTACCCTGTCATGCAGTGGGGTGCCGGATCCACTCCCGACGCCCGCCCCGATCCAGTCACGGTGACGGTCCAACTGCCAGCCGAAGCGTAGGAGAGACCCACCACGACGTAGAACGTTCCGGCCGCTTGGTAGCGGACCACGCCATGATCCCTTACGCCATGCTGGGTGATGCCCTGATTCTCAAGCGAGACCTGACAATCGGACATCTGATTGACGGTCAGGTCGAACTCACACTGGTTGCGGATCATCGGCGAGCAGTCATAAGACCACCGTACATCCCAAGCGGCATTCACAGTGAAC
>DATITA010000139.1:0-3318 GCA_035468355.1 Candidatus Dormiibacterota bacterium | reverse complement strand
CGCGTCGGGGAAGAGGGTCAGTCCAAAACGGATGAACCCGTACGCGCCCAGCTTGCTCACCAGGCCGGCGAAGAACACCAGCACCGGCACCGGCGCCGACTCGTAGAGGTCGGGCAGCCAGGTGTGGAATGGCACCATCGGTATCTTGATCGCGAAGGCGGCCGCGAACGCCAGGAACGCCCACTGCTCAGGTGTGAACGTGCTGATGTTGAGTCCAGGGATGACCACAGGGGTGCGCGAGAGCTGCCCGCCGAGCAGGGCGGTGAGGTCGAAGCCACGACCGGTTCCCACCCCGAGGACGATGATCGCGACGAGCATCAGGAGGCTGCCGGCGACCGTGTAGATGACGAACTTCAGCGTCGCCCGGCCGCGATTCTCGTTTCCGTAATTGGCGAGCATGAAGTAGAGGGGGATGAGCATCCCCTCCCAGAAGAGGTAGAAGAGCACCAGGTCGAGGCTGAGCAACACCCCCGCCGTCATGGCCTCGGTGAGCAGCAGCAGGCCGCAGAACAGCTTGAGACGGTCAGTTGACCGCCGCGACACCAGGACAGCGCCGAGCAGGAAGAGGCCCGCGTTGAGCGCGAGGATCCACGCCGAGATACCGTCGAGACCGAGGTGGTAGGTCGAGACGATCGCCGGGATCCAGGTGTGCGCCTCCTCGTAGTGGAAGCCGAGCGGACCAGGCGATACCACCGTCCCGTTCATGGCGGCCACCAGCGACCACACCACGACTGCGGTGGCGAGCGTGGCCGCGATGGTGAACGCCTTCAGGGCCGTGGTGGCGGTGCGCGGGATCAACTGGAGGACGAGACAGCCGCCCAGCGGCATGGCGAGGACGACCGTCAGCCATGGGATGTTCATCGCGACACCAGCACGATCGTGGCCACCACAAACACTCCGGCGGCCGCGATCATGTACGAGGCGTAGTCGCGGATCAGCCCGGTCTGGTAGTCACGGGCCCAGGCGCCGAGCTCGGAGCACGCATCGGCGATGCCACGGACCCACCCATCCATGACCCGCGGCTCCACAACCCTGCGCAGCGTGCGCGCCAGCGAGAGAGTGGGACGCATCAGGATGGCGTCGTAGAGCTCGTCGAAGTAGAACTTGTTGTAGGACAGCTGCGGCAGCGCCCGCGGCAGGCGCTCGACAACGGCCGCCGGCTCCGGCCTGCGCTGCAACCACAGACGTGCCGCCAGCCCCGCTCCGAGCAGGGACGCCGCCGTGCCCGCGATGGCGGCGATCACCGCCGCTTCCAAACCGAGATCCACTGCCAGCGGCCCAGAGGTCGGGGTGGTGAACACGGGCGAGAGGAAGCGGGCGAAGACGCCGATCAGGAAGTTGTCGTGGATCAGGAGCGCCCACACTCCCAGGACGATTCCGAGGCCTGCGCTGAGAGCCGCGAGGATCTGCACCGGGACCAGCATCACCCGGGGCGCCTCGTGGGCGGCGTAGACGCGCGCGGTTTGGGGCTCACCACGGAAAACGGTTGCCCACAGCCGGAACGCGTACAAACCGGTGAGCACGTTGATGCCGAGGCCGACGATGTAGAGGATCCATGGGAACGCCCCTGGCCCGTTGGTGAGGCCGAACCCGAGCAACCCCTCCTTGCTGAAGAAGCCGACGAACAACGGGATGCCGGCCAGCGCGAACGTGCCGCTCAGGAAGCACAGCTCCGTTCTTCGCATCCTGGCGGCGACCCCTCCCATGAGCCGGATGTCCTGCTCGTCGTGCAGCGCATGGATGACGTTGCCCGCAGCCATGAAGAGGAGAGCTTTGAAGACGGCGTGGGCGGCGAAGTGGTACATCGCCGCCGAGTACGCGCCGATCCCGACGGCGAAGATCATCAGCCCGATCTGCGACATCGTCGAGTAGGCGATGACGCGCTTGATGTCGACCTGGCTGAGCGCGATGACGCCGGCCATCGCCGCAGTGCCGATCCCCACACACGCCACCATGCCCTGCGCCACCGGGGCCCGGTCGAACAGAGGGTGGAAGCGAGCGATCAGGTACACGCCGGCGGTGACCATGGTGGCGGCGTGGATGAGCGCCGAGACCGGGGTCGGGCCCTCCATGGCGTCCGGCAGCCATGTGTGCAGCGGGAACTGGGCACTCTTCGCGAAGGCTCCGATCGCCAGAAGCGAGCAGATGCCGGTCACGAGCAGGCCGCTGGCTGGGAACGAGCCCGCCGACGCGAAGATACCGGGGAGGCTCAGCGTGCCGACCTGCAGGACGATGAGGAAGGCGGCGATGACCAGGGCGACGTCGCCGATCACCTGCGTGATGAATGCCTTCCGCGCCGCGATCACGGCGCTCGGACGCTCGTACCAGAACCCGATCAGCAGGTAGCTGCTCAGCGCCACCAGCGCCCATCCGATGATCAGAATGACGAGATCGGCGGCGAGCACCAGAACCAGCATCGAGAAGATGAAGAGGTTCATGTAGCTGAAGAAGCGGGCGATGCCGCGGTCCTCGGCCATGTAACCCACCGAGTACACGTGGATGAGGAAGCCCACCCCAGTGATGACCATGACCATCAGCGCGCTCAGCGGGTCAAGGGTGAGGTCGACGCCGACACGGAGGCCACCCCGGCCGAGGTCGATCCACTGCCACAGGTGCGCAGTTGCGGACTTGGCTCCCCCCGGGGCACCCACCACCTGGGCCAGCATCAGGCAGGCGACCGCGAAGGCGGCGAGGATGCTGCCGGTCCCGATCAGGTTGACGACGTTGCGCGGCAGCCGCGGCCCGGCGAGCGCGTTGACCAGAGACCCGGCGAGCGGAATCAGCAGGATCAAGGACCCGTACACGGCGACGGTGGAGCTGCTCACGTGCTCAGTCGCTCATCTCGCTGAGGTCGTCGACGTCGAGCTCGCGTCCGATCCGGAACACCTGGGTGATCAGCGCCAGGCCCACCACCACCTCGGCGGCGGCAACCACGATGACCATGAATGCGAAGACCTGGCCCTCCTCGCTGTTGAGGAAACGGCCGTACGCGACGAACACGATGTTGACGGCGTTGAGCATCAGCTCGATACACATGAACACCACGATCGGGTTGCGCCGGATGAGCACGCCAAGCGCGCCGAGGCTGAAGATGAAGGCGGCGAGGCCGAGTAGGAACGGGAAGTCTCCCGACGCGCTCATCCCACCTCGACCTCGATACGGTCCTCGTCGAGAACGGTCGGCTTGCGGGTCACGGCCGCCTCGCGCATGATCGGCTGGGTTCCCGAACGGCTGCGCCTGGTCAGGTACACGGCTCCCACCGCTGCGACCAGCAGCAGCAGCGAGGTGATCTCGAAGGGCAGGAGGAAGGTGGTGAAG
>DATITA010000138.1:0-28534 GCA_035468355.1 Candidatus Dormiibacterota bacterium | reverse complement strand
CTCGACGATGCCGGCTTTCGAGACCGCGTAAGCGATCGACGAGCCCGACGCGCGGTGAGCCGCGATCGAGCCGACGTTGACGATCGCCCCGCTGCTCTTCCTGAGCTCGGCCGCCGCGGCGCGGCAGCAGTAGAAGGTCCCTTTGAGGTTGACGCCCAGGATCTCGTCCCAGACCTCTTCCGTAAGGGCGTCGAGATCCGAAAACGGGATGAAGTGCGTCGTGCCTGCGTTGTTGACCAGCAAGTCCAGCGCGCCGAAACGTTGGACACATGTCGCCACCATCCGCTTGACCGAGCCGTCGTCGGCGATGTCGGCCTGGTGCGCTGCCGCTTCGACCCCGAGCGCCTGCAGTTCCTCGACCGTCGACTCGGCGTCTTTCGCGGAACGCGAGTAGTTGACGAGCACGGCCCTGGCGCCGGATGTCGCGAGGCGCATCGAGACAGCGCGACCGATTCCCGTGCCGCCGCCTGTCACGATCGCGACCCGCCCACCCAGGTCCATGCGAGACTAAAGGGTAGATGGAGCTGACCCTCGCAGACGCGCAGAAGGCGGTGGCCCGCGCGCAGGCCAAGGCCGCGGAGCTCGACCTGAGGATCACGGTTGCAGTGGTCGACGCCGGGGGGCTGCTGGTGGCCCTGGGGCGCATGGACGGCGCGCCGCCCATCTCGCCCCAGATCGCCGAAGCCAAGGCCGTGGGCGCGGCGATGTTCCTGCGCGACGGCGGTTGGCTCGGTCAGACCGCCCAGGACCGCCCTGGGTTCTTCAAGGCGGCCGACCGGCTGGCGAGGCTGCCGCTCATCCCCGGACCGGGCTCAGCGCTCGTCAAGCGGGGTGGGGCCGTGATCGGCGCGGTCGGCGTCAGCGGCGCGCGACCGGAGCAGGACCTCGAGTGCGCCGAAGCGGGGGCCGCCTCAGTCCAGGCGTAGTACCCGCAGGGGCTCGTAAACCGCCCCGGCCCTGCCCAGGCGGCTTCGATACAGGACCAGCTCCCGGGCGCGCCACGGCTCTACCTGCGGCGGGTCGGGCAGGATCGGCAGCGGTCCACCGTCCCGGGCTCGAGCTCGCGCCAGCGTCAGGTGGGGTTGGAAACCTCGCACCTCGGGCGCTAAGCCGGCCCGGCCGCACTCGGCCTCCACCCGCGCGGCGAGCTCGGAAGCCTGCCGGGCTCCTGACTTCAGGCCGATCCACACGACCCGCACGAGCCGTCCGCGCCTGAACGTCCCCAGATCGGCGAGCTCGAGGTCGAAGCCCAGCAGGCCTTGCGTCTCCAGGCGGTCGGCGACGCCGTCGACGAGCTCGCGCTCGACTGACCCGATGAACCGCACCGTGAGGTGCAGGTTGGCGGGCGAAACCCAGCGGAACTCCGGCGCGACGGATGCGCAGTCCTCGAGATAGCGGCGAAGCGGCTCGCGGCGCGGCGCGGGCACCGGCAAGCCGAAGAACGCGCGCAGCTTCAGCGGGCCGGTTTCTTCCAGTGGACTGGCGCCCAGGAGCTAGGCGCCGTGGGTCGCCATCCGTAGCGCGAGCTGACGGAGTCGATCCCGTCGGCGACATTGGGCAGCTGGATCGTGTTGATCTCATCAGGCGTCGCCACGGGATCCTTGAAGAGGGTCTCCATCACGATGGCCCCGGGCAGCAGCAGGCCGACCGGAAGCTTGAGCTTGCGCTTCTTGATGCCGCGAGCCTGGATGAACCAGTCAAACATCTGCTCATAGGTCACGACCTCCGGGCCGCCGAGCTCGATGATCTTGCCCAGAAGCTCAGGGTGATCGATGGTCTCCACCACGCACCGCGCGGCCTCCTCCCTCAGGATCGGCTGCAGCTGTGTCTGGCCGTTGCCCGGAATGATCAGGAAAGGCCCGAAGTTGGCGGCGCGTTCGAAGTCGCTGAGAACCCCGCCCTCCTCGGCCAGCACGAAGGAGAAACGCAGGATCGTACCGGCGACTCCCGTCTTCGCGAGCTCCTGCTCCCCCATCCAGCGCGAGGTCAGGTATTTGTAGTGCGCGTCGAGGCGCGCCCCGATGGCGCTGACGAAAACCACAGACTTGACCCCGGCGGCCTTGGCCGCCTCGCCGACGATGCGAGCCCCGTCGACGTTTACGGCCAGGTACGACTGCGGCCGGTTGCGCCGCACGGCGACCAGGCTGATCACGTGCTCGACGCCTTGCGCGGCCTGCACGACCGCGGATGGATTGAGCGCGTCGCCGACCATGACCTGCGCGCCGCGTACCTTGAACGCTGCCGCCTTCATGGGATCGCGGACCAGGACCCTGAGCTGGTGCCCCCCATCGATCAGCCGGTGCGCGACGCCACGTCCGAAAAACCCGGTCGAACCAAGCAGGAGGATACGTGCCACGGCCTTGAATCCTAGAGACTCGTCCCGGCTGAAGGCATACTGAGAGACGGTGTACGGCCAAAGCGCGGGGGGACTTGGGTTGGGGCTCCTGGCCTTGTTGGTCGGGCTGGCGGGTATCGCAGCGGCCATTCGCACGCGCCGCCGCCGCCGGTACTCGGAAACTTACGCGTCGAGCGGAGGCATCGCCTATACGGTCGTCCAGGTCGGCTGCTCGGGCCTTCTCCTGGTTGGTGGTTTAGTTCTGATAACCCTGGCGCTGATCTTCCGCCGCTGACGTCCCGGCCAGCCGCTCAGATCACGTTCCTCTCGCGGGCCAGCGAGCCCTTGGCAAATCGCGACATCGCGAATGGCGAGATGTCGACCTCGGATCTCTGGTCGAGCAGCATCTGGGAGAGCAGCAACGCGGCGGCGGGCGCTTGCATGAACCCGTGGCCGCTGAAGCCCGCCGCGCACCAGAATCCTTCGAGTTCGCCGGTCGGTCCGAGGATCGCCTGCTGGTCCGGTGTGGTCTCGTACAGCCCCGCCCACGCCGTCTTGACGCCGGCGCCGGCCAGCGCCGGCGCGCGCCGCGCGGCCTCCTCGAACACCTTCTCGAGGAAGTCCCAGCTCACCTCCGTGCTGAAGGTCGGCGGCTCGTCGCGGTCGCTCATCCCAAGGAGAAGACCGTCGCCCTCCGGGTGGAAGTAGAACGAGGTGCGGAAATCGACCGTCATGGGACTCGTCCGCGACACCGCCGGGAACGGCGCCGTGACGACGATGTGCCGGCGGTACGGCAGGATCGGTATTTCGAGTCCTGCCATGCGCCCTATCGACCCGGACCACGCGCCGGTGCAGTTGAAGAAGACCCTGGTCGCCACGTCGCCGTTCGAGGTGCGGACGCCCTCCACCCGGCCAGCCGCGGCGTCGATACCCACCACCTCGACGCCTTCTTCGAGCCTCGCGCCCATCCGCCGGGCCGACTCCGCGTAGCCGGCCGTCACGTCCGCCGGGCTGGCGATCCCGTCGGTGGGGCAGAAGGTGCAGCCGAGCACGTCGTCGACGTTGAGCACCGGGACCATCCGGGCGGCCTCGGCGGGCTCCACCCAGCGCGCCTCTTTGAGACCGACCCGCTGCCACATCTCCATGTTGTGGTGGAACTCCTCCACATGCTGGGGCAGGGTCAGGAGGAACAAGTAGCCGATCTGGCGGAAGTCTGCCGGATGGCCGGTCTCCTGCTCGAAGTCGTCGAGCATGCGCACCGTCAGCATCTGCAGCCTCACGTTGGCTTCCATGGAGAACTGCTGCCTCACCCCGCCGGCGCACTTCCCGGTGGATTGGGAGCCTAGGGTCTCGCGCTCGAGGAGCAAGACGTCGACCTTGCGCCTGGCCAGCTGATACGCCAACGCGCAGCCCATGACGCCGCCGCCCGCGATGACTACGTCAGCGCTTTCCATGACCCTCGGCCTCCAGACCGACGGAACGCCCGGCCCTCCATTTCGCCCCCCAGACCTCAAAGATCAGCTTGAGCGCCGCCAGCGTGGTTATCTCGCCCTGGTCGAAAGGCGGCGACACCTCCACCAGGTCGAAGCCGACCACCTCCGAGCTCGCGGTGGCTGCGGCCAACAGGTCGAGCGCCTGCCTGGTCGAAAGGCCGCCCGGCGATGGAATCTCGGTGCCGGGAGCGAACGCGGGGTCGAGGACGTCGATGTCGAACGACACGTGAACCTGGCGCCCGGCCAACCGCGCGGCGATCTTCTTTGCTGATCCCGGCAGGTCCCGCGCGAGCTCGGCAGCTCCCACGAGCAGCATGCCGTTGCCGGTGATGAACTCCAGCTCCTCCGGGTCGTAATCGCGACCGCCGGCGACCACCACGCTCGCCGGCTCGATTCCCGAAACGTCGAACACCCGTCGCAACGCGCAGCCGCAGGTCCAGCGCCCACCACGCGAGAAATCGCACAGGTCGGGATGGGCGTCGACCCACAGGACGGCCAGCCCTGGGTGGCGCCTGTGCTGCGCGGCGAGTGTCGCGATCGTGGTGCAGTGGTCGCCGCCCAGGACGGTCAGAAAGGATGCGACCGGGATTTGCGCCAGCCTGTCGGCCACCGCGCTCCAACCCTTCTCGATATCCGGTCCAGGGTCGAGGTCGCCGATGTCCTGCACACGCAACCCTCGAAGCAGCATCCCGTCCTCGGTGACCGGGGGCATCACGCCCGAGAGGCTGCGGATGCGCTGGGGCGCCAGCGCCGCGCCTTTGCGGTAGACGGCCGAGCCATCGTATGCGATGCCCGCGACCACGACGTCTGCGCCTGCGGCCGCGTCACCTGCGAGGCCTGCCCACGCGCTCAACCCGTCAAGGTTCATCACCGTTGGTGCTCCGGCACTTTCACGATCGCCACCGCGCCGGCGACCAGCCAGATCCCGAAGACGCCAAAGATGACGGGGAATCCTCCGGGGAGACCAAGGATCCGGGGGCCGCCGTTGAACTGCTGCAACAGCAGACCGCCGACAAGCCGTGCGATGACGCCCGAACCTGCGGTCGCGATGTTGCTGAAGCCCATGAACAGGCCTGCTTCGTCATGTGGGATCACATCCTGTATGAAAGCCCAGTCGACTGAGAAGAACAAGCCGTAACCGACCCCGATCAAGATCCCAACCAGCGTCGCCTGTGCTGCGAGGTCCGGGACCTTGAGGGCCTGGGCGAGCGGGTGAACGGCCTGGAACGGAAGCAGCTCGTAGTGGCTGAACATCAGCATCAGCATTCCCGCCGCGCCGAGCAGGCCGCCGGCGGCGATCAGCGGCCGCCGCCCAAACCGATCCGAGGCGCGAGCTGCCGGGAGCGAGATCGCGAAAGCGCAAATGATCACCAGCCCGAGCAGCGTGTAGCTTGCCGTGATCGTGGCGGTGCGGTTGCCTGCGAAGAAGACATTGTTGAAGTAGAACAGGACGAAACTCTGAACGCCGATCAATCCCATGAGGATGAGCAGGCGCGAGGCCATCAGCCACAGGAAGGCCCGGTTGCGCAAAGGCTCGGTGAAGGTCGTCGCCACGGCCTGCCTTACGCTTGTGAACTGGGCGCGGGAGGGCTCGGCCCGGTCCTGGATGAGCAGGACCGTGGGCAGCATGGTGGCGACCAACAGCACGCAGATGCTCAGGATGGCGGCGGTGCGTCCCGCGTGCGCGAGGATGAAGCCGGCTCCCACCGTGCCGGCCAGCAAGCCGACGATGTTGGAGATGCCGTAGTAGCCCGAGGCCGTGCCCCGCTGGTCTTCCGGGACGACATCCGGCAGCAGGCCCTGGTAGGGACCCTGGGCGGTGTTGGAGGCGGTCTGGAGCAGGAAGTAGAACATCAGGACGACCCAGAAGCTGCCGGAGAGGGCGAGGCCGACCAGGAAGATCACGTCGCCCACCGTGCCGGCCAGGATGAACGGCCGGCGGCGGCCCCAGGGCGTGCGCGCGCGGTCGGAAACGGCTCCCATCACCGGCTGCCAGACCACGGCCATCAGCGAGCCGACACCCTCGAGCACCGCCAGCGCCACGCCTTCGTTCGCCGTGCCCACGAGCTGCAGCACGAAGTCGGGAATGATCAGGCCTCCGAGGCTCGTCCACAGGTAACCAATGGCGACCCAGTAGAGCGAAAGAAGCGCGAAGTCCAGGTGTCCGAGACGCCGAAGGGGTGGTTTCGCGGCCGCGGCCACGGATGCGATCAATCCGCGTGCGGGTTGATGAGGGGTGAGCGCCGTGAGATTCGGTGAATAGGTGGCCCAGCTTCTGGGCGCGGCCGAGCACCGGAGCGAGCGCATCCGCTGATGCGTGAGCGAGGAGCGAAGGCCGCAAGAACGAAGATGGGCCGCATAGGCGCCGAAGATCCGGCGACCAATCCCTCAGCAATCCGCCTGATAGGGCGGTAGGGACTTCTTGAGCGGGCGGTCTTCGCGGTAGCCGAGCGCGTACTCGCCCTGGAGGATCGTGTGGATTTCGCGCGTGCCCTCGTAGATGATCGGGGCCCTCGAGTTTCGGAGGAAGCGCTCGACCGGGTACTCGGACGAGTAGCCGTACGCCCCATGCACCTCGATCGCGTCGTTGGCGGCATTGAATGCGGCGTCGGTTCCGTACTGCTTGGCCATCGACACTTCGCGCGTGTGCCGCACTCCGGTGTTCTTCATCCAGGCGACCTTCTGGTAAAGCAAGCGGCAGATCTCGTAGTCCCGTGACATGCGCGCGATCATCTGCTGCACCAGCTGGTAGCGGCCGATCTCCTGGCCGAAGGTTTTGCGTTCGCGCGCGTACTTGACCGACGCGTCCAGGCACGCGCGCACGGTACCCGTCGCGCCCGCCGCCACCGTGTAGCGGCCATTGTCGAGACAGCTCATCGCGATCTTGAACCCGTCGCCTTCGTCCCCGATGCGGTTGGCTTCCGGCACCTCGACGCCGGACATGGAGATCGAGCCGACGTCGCCTGCCCAGATCCCCAGGCGGTCCTCGATCGCGCTGGTTCGCAACTCCTTTCCGCAGGCGGCGCGGTCGAGCATGAAGGCTGTCACGCCGCGCGAACCGCCCTTCGGGTCCGTCTTCGCGAACACCAGCAAGAAGTCCGCGGTGTCGGCATCCGAGACCCATGTCTTCTCGCCGCTCAGCACGTAACCGTCACCGCTGCGCCGCGCTGTCGACTGCATGGAGGCCACGTCAGAGCCGGCGTTGGGCTCGGTGAGCCCATAGCAGGCGAGCTTTTGGCCCGATGCCATGGGGACCAGCCAGGCCTGCTTCTGCTCCTCACTCGCCCAGGTGTAAAGGCCCATGCCCACCAGGCCGACGTGCACCGAGAGCACCGTGCGGTAGACGGTGTCGACGTACTCGAGCTCCTCGCAGACCAGGCCGAGGGAGAAGTAGTCCAGCCCGACTCCGCCGTACCGCTGCGGGAAGCACACACCGGGCAGGCCTATCGACGCGAGCTTGGCGAAGATCTCCGGGTCGTGGTGGCGGGCGCGGTCGTTGGCCTGGATGTGCGGTGCGAACTCCCGTGCGCAGAACTCGCGGACCGTGGAGACCAGCTGCTCCTGGTCAGGGGTAAGAGCCAGGTCCAGCATCTCGGTAACGAAAGGCTATTACTTGTGAGGGGTTGGCGTCGGGCTGACCTTGGGCGTCGGCGACGGGGACGGGGTGGCCGGCTTGAGGTCGCTGGGGCCGACGTGGCCGATGAACGGAAGGCGGTGGCCGATGCTCAGAATGAAAGGCACGGTCTTTGAGCTGTGGAGCTGCGGCTTCAGAAAGTCCGAATAGATCTGCTGCAGCTGGTGGATCCCGCCCACGGAGTCGAGGTGGGCCGCATTGGACTTGGCCGCGGCCGTCTTCAACGCCTGCATGTCCGCCTTCGACACCAGGGCAGAGGTGATGGGGTTGGACAGAATCTGGCTCTCCAGCTGGTTGACCTGCGTCACCGTGAGGCTGGCGGTCCGCAGTGCGGGCTGGAACGCATTGTCGAGGGTCACCAAAGCCGAGACGGCTAGGTAGATCACGACGAGGGTCACGGCGCCGTGGACGAAGACGCCAAGCAACCCGTCGACGCCCCGGATCGCCTCCATCCGGTGGAAGGCGCCACCGATTGCGCCGCCGACCGCACCCAGGACCACGGCGAGGATGAGGGCGACGAACACGCTCAGCACGGCGTTGAGGTGAAGCAGCTTCTGCATCTCGGTCGTGTACTGGTCGTGGAACCGAAAGACGGCCAGAAGGGTGCCGAAGAAGAAGATCTCGGCCATGAGGGGCTGGATCACGCCGCGCTGATAGCCGACCACCAGCGCGACTATGAGCACCAGGACGACGATTGCGTCGATGATCACGGGCGCCGCCATTCTAGATGACGGGCATTTAGGTCTTTCCGGTCAGGCCACAAAGCCCGGCTTCCGTTAGACTCGGTTCACTCTTGGCCCGAACGATCGCCGTCGCGATGCAAAAGGGGGGTGTTGGCAAAACCACCACCGCCGTGAACCTCGGCGCAGCCCTTGCGGAATTGGGCCAGCGGGTTCTCCTGATCGACCTCGACGCCCAGGGGCACCTCACCCTCTACATGAAGCCGCCGGGTGAGCTCGAGAAGACCATCTACCACCTGCTGGTGGACCCGGACACGACGGTGACGGACGTGGTGCAGGAGGCGCCCCAGATGGGCGTCCACTACATCCCGGCCGACATCGAGCTTGCCGGCGCGGAAAACCAGCTGATCAACGAGATCGGCCGCGAGAGCATCCTTCGCGACAAGCTCGAGCCGGCTCAGCGCCGCTACGACTTCATCATCATCGACTGCCCCCCATCCCTCGACCTCATCGTGATCAACGCCCTGGTGGCGGCGGACGAGGTCCTGGTGCCCCTTCAGGCGGAGTTCCTGGCCCTGCGGGGCATGCAGGAGCTCCTGGTCACGATGGAGCGCGTGAAGCGCAGGCTGAACCCGCGGCTGGAGCTGATCGGCATCCTCCCCACGCTGTACAAGCACCGCGCACTTCACTCGCAGGAGGTGCTGGCCGCGGTGCGAGAGAAATACGGCAACAAGGTCTACGACTTTGGGGTCACCGATTCCATCCGTTTCGCGGAGACTCCGCTCGCCGGGCAGTCGATCCTGCAGTACGCGCGTGATTCGGATGGGGCCAAGTCATACCGGGCGCTAGCTGCCAAAGTGTTGGAAAATCACAAACAAGATTGAAGGTGGTCTATTGATGCCGACATTCAAACGCGTCTCACTCGCCGGCTCCGAGGAGCTCTTCCGCCCGACGCGCCCGCAGGTCGTCACCGACACCGACGACGTGATCCGGAGCGCGGTCGACCGCCCGGCCAAGGTGAAGGAGGTCGTCTACCGGACGCTCAACTTCACGCCCGAGGAGATCGAGCTGCTGCTGGAGGCGATCCAGACGGCGAAGTACCCGGACCGCGTGCGGGCCAAGCCGGCGCTTGACAAGTTCGACTCGTTGGACGCCCTCCGGATCAAGGTCCAGGGCGCGCCCGAGCACGAGTAGCCGGCGGTCGCAGTTTCAGTAACGCTTCTTCGACCTCCGCCGGACGTACCCGTAGATCCAGAACAGGCAGACCGCCGAGAGCACGACCGCGAACGCCACAGCGGCGAAGTGCTCCATTGCGGTAAATACTGATTGATGTCCAAACTCTCCATCGTCAAGGTCAAGCTCGATCGAGACGTGAACTGCTACGTCGTCTCGTGCGCGTCGACCAAGGAAGCGGTGATCATCGATCCTGGCCTGCCCGTGGAAAAGGTCGTCGACCAGGCGACCGGCCTGAAGGTCAAGTACATCCTCGCCACCCACTGCCACCCGGGACACGTAGGCGGCAAGGACGACGTGAAGGCCGTGACGGGTGGCGAGACGGCGCTGCACTCGGCAGACGCCAAGCAGTTTCTCCGCTCGGCGGACCGCTACCTGGTCGACGGCGACGAGCTGGAGTTCGGTGAATTCAAGGTGAGCGTCGTCCACACGCCGGGGCACACGCCGGGCAGCCTTTGCTTCGTGGTGGCCAACCACGCGTTCGTGGGTGACACGATCCTGGCGGGCGGCGTCGGCAGGCAGATGCCAGAGACGGACCTGCGGCGCCAGATGATGAGCATCGGGACCAAGCTCTTGCGCTTGCCGCTGCAAACCGCGCTGTACCCCGGCCACGGTCCAGCCACCAGCCTCGAGCGCGAGCTGGCTCAGAACCCGATCTTCAGGGGCGCCGGCGCCAGGGCCTAAGTATGAGAGGGAACCCGGATGGTTCCCTCCCATCGCGAGCGCGGCTCAGCCGCGGTCGCTGCTCTCCCTCCGGTATATGGAGGGAACCTAACTTACTAGCCACTCCAAGCCTCGCGTGGGAGACCCAGGAACAAAGTTGCGGCCGGGCTCAACCCGGCCGCCGATGCCACGCTGGTCTCAGGCGGCGTTGACCAGGCTGAGCGTGATCGTGGTCACGCCGCCGGCCGAACCGGCTCCGACCAGGCCACCGTCCTTGGCGTTGCTCTTGCGGGCAAAGATCGCGGAGAAAGAGCCGTTGGCCGTGCCCTTGAAGCTGATCGTCCAATCGCCCTGGGCGAACTTGTTGCTGTAGAAAGCCTGGACCTTATCGACGCTGTCGAGCGTCTCCCATTCCATGCCCCAGGTGGTTTGGCCGCTCGAGCTGAACGAGGCTCCCGCGGTGAGGCGCGATCCGGGATAGATCGGAACATCGCTGGGAAACCCGCTCGGCATGGCGACCGCGGGGTTGAGCGGGCTCGAACCCTGCCCGCTCGGGCTGGCGCTGGCGCTGGCGCGGGCGCTGACCGTGGGCTGCGCCGTCGGAGAGGCCCCCGAAGAGCCCAGACAGGCGGCTGAGCCCAGCAGCAGAAGCGCAGCCGCAGCGGCGTAAGTCGCAAATCCAGGGCGCATCGGGCTAAGTCTGCCCTTCACGGCCGCGGCCGGTCAACGGCCCGCGACCGCAGGCCGAACCATCCGCCCACGGGGGCGCCGCGCGCCTCCCACCGCCTCCCCGCGCAGAAATACCGCCTTCACGGCGAAGCCGAACTCCTGGCCCTCGAGCGCGCCATGACGCTGGCGCGAGTGCATCTGCGCCGCCTTTACCCGCGTCTTGCGTTTGGGGTCCACGATCACCAGGTCCGCGTCGAAACCGGGCTCCACCGCCCCCTTGCTCTGCTGCAGCCCGGCCAGCGCGGCCGGCGACTGGCTGACCCAGCGCGGGGCGAGCCAGACGTTGCCGAGACGCTCCGCGAGCGCCAGGCAGCTGACGTAAAGGCTCTGCACTCCCGGGCTTCCCGGTGGCGCTTCCTCCAGCGACCGCGACTTCTCTTCGTCGGTGTGCGGGGCATGGTCGGTGGCGACGATGGTGATCACACCGCGTGACAGGCCGTCGACCAGGGCCTCGCGGTCGGCCGAAGTGCGCACGGGGGGAAGCATCTTCATGAAGTTGCCGGCGCGGTCGAAGTCCGCTTCGGACAGCCACAGGAACTGGGGACACGTCTCCAGCGTCATGTACGTCCCCATGCGCATGGCGTCCTCGGCGGCGCTCAACCCCAGCTCACTCGACAGGTGCGCGACATGAAGCCGAACTCCCGTCTCCTTCGCGATGGCGGCAGCAGCCGAGACCGCGACGGCCTCCGCCTCCGGCGGTCGGGAGGCCAGGAAGTCCGCGTACGTGGCGAGCGGGCGGCGAAACGCGCCCAAGACACCCGGGTCCTCGGCATGGATGGCAAGGGGCAGGCCCAGCTCCGCCACCAGCGGCGCCAGGCGGGCGAGCGTGCCATAGTCGGGAGGCGGCTCCTGGTCGGGGTCGTCAGGGTCCAGGTTGTGCTGGACCTGCTTGCGACTGAGGCTGAAGCCGTAGCCGAGGTAAGCCTTGAAGCCGACGGCCCCCGACGCCGCCATGCCTTCGATCTGGTCCGGCGTCGAGCTGGAGCGGATGAGTCCCCAGAGCCCGAAATCGACTCGCGCCTTGGCCCGCGCCATGGCGGCCTTCGACTCCATCGCACCGGCGCTGTCCACAGCCGGAACGGTGTTCGGCATGTCCAGGACGGTCGTCACACCACCGGCGGCGGCCGCCGCGGTCAGAGTTCCGAAATCCTCCTTCTCGGGGAATCCCGGATCGCGGCTGTGTACGTGGATGTCGATGGCGCCAGGCAGGACGTACATGCCAGTTGCATCCAGGACCTTGGCACCGTCCCGGGCACGCACCCCGGACTCGACGCGCGTGATGACGCCGTCCGTGACGTGAACGTCGGCCTCCACGGGCCCTCCGCGCGTGTACACCGTGCCGCCGCGAATCAGCAGCTCAGTCAAGCTCGAGGTCCTGGATGCGGAACAAAGGCGAGTACGGGATGCCGGCGCTTCTGATGTTCTCCTCGCCGCCTTCGCCGCGATCGAGCACCACAACGAGGTGAATCACCTCTAGCCCCGCATCCCGCAACACCTGCGCCGACCGCAGCGAATCGCCACCTGTGGTCACGACGTCCTCGATCACAGTCACCCGCTCGCCCGCCGCAACGCGTCCCTCGAGCTGCTTTGCCGTGCCGTAGCCTTTCGGCTCCTTGCGCACGAGCACCAGCGGAAGGCCCGTCTCCATCGACACCGCGCCGCCCAGGAGCACCGCGCCCAGCTCTGGGGCCGCGAGCCGCTGCGTCTCGGGCGGCACCAGGGCGGCCAACTGACTGCCGAGACGCTTGAGAAGCGCGGGATCGGTCTCGAACAGAAACTTGTCGAAGTAGCGGTTCGAACGTTTCCCGGAGCGGAGGAGGAAATCGCCTTTCAGGTACGACGCTTTGACCAGCTCGCGCCCGAGTGCCTCACGCTCCCCTACCACCGCCCCAATCTAATCGAATGAACCAGGCGCCGCCGGTGCAACCGGATTCCCCCCGGCCGCAACTTTGTCCCCTCGTTCGCCATGCGCGGGCGTTCAGCCAAAAAGTAGGGGATCCGAACGCTTCCAAACGCAAGCCATGATTATTGAGTAGTTACGCCGAATGGTCAAAGAAGAACTTTGATGGCTTCCAGCCTCGCGGTCGGGATCGCGCGCGTCGTGCTGCACATCCCCGACTCAGGTTCGCTCAAATCCAAGCGGCAGGTGGTGAGCGGCTTGCTGAGGCGTGTCCGGGCGAAATTCCAGGTGGCGGCGGCCGAGGTCGGCGAGCGAGACCGCTGGCAGCTGGCGGAGATCGCCGTCGCCTGCGTCAGCGCCGACGGGCGGCACGCCGACGAGGTCCTGGCCAACGTGCTGGCCTACATCGAGGCCCACAGCGACGGGGCGCGGGTCACCGATGTCTCGACCGAGCTGCACCGGCTGTGAAGGCCGTCGACTCCCTGGTGGACGAGTTCGAGGCGGGCCTCCCGTTCAAGCTGGATGCGTTCCAGCGCGAGGCGATCGACAAGCTCGATCGCGGGCGTGGCGGGGTCCTGGTCAGCGCGCCGACCTCGAGCGGCAAGACGATCGTCGCCGAGTACTCGATCTTCCGCGCCCTGCGAGAGGGCGCCAAGGTCCTCTACACGACCCCGCTCAAGGCGCTGAGCAACCAGAAGTACCACGACTTCGTGCGCGAGTATGGCGAGTCGATGGTCGGCCTGGTCACCGGCGAGAACACGATCAACGACGACGCGCCGGTGGTCGTGATGACGACCGAGATCCTCCGAAACCTCATCTACGAAGACCCCAAGCGCCTCGACCTGGTCCGCTACGTGGTTCTCGACGAGGTCCACTACATCGACGACTTCCCGCGCGGGTCGGTCTGGGAGGAGATCGTGATCCAGACGCCTCTCACGATCAAGCTCGTCGGGCTGTCAGCCACGATCGGCAACTACAGGGAGATCGCCGATTGGATGGCCGAGAACCGCGGGGGCATGGAAACGGTCTTCCACGACGTCCGCCCGGTCGAGCTCAAGATGTGGCTCTCCATCAACAACCGCCTCCTGCCCCTGTTCAAGGAGGACGGCGGGATCGATCAGAGGACCTGGAGCAAAGGCGCCCAGGAGGAGGAGGCCTCTTACCGCATCGGCGGCTACCGGGGCCTGCCTTCCAACGACCTGCTGCACGTGATCGAGCCGCTGCGCGGCATGGAGATGTTGCCCGCGATCTACTTCATCTTCTCGCGCCGCGGCTGCCGCGAGGCGCTCCAGCGCTGCTCGTACCACGAGCTTGACCTCACCACCGCTGCCGAGAAGGAGGCGATCGACCGGGTGGCCGCGGAGCGCCTGCAGGCGCTCACCGACCATGACGAAGAGGCCCTGTTCCGCCGCATGGTCGACGCACGCCTGCTCCGTCGCGGCCTGGCCGAACATCATGCGGGCCTGCTCCCATACCACAAGGAGATGGTCGAGGAGCTGTTCCAGCGCGGCCTGATCAAGGTGGTCTTCGCCACCGAAACGCTGTCGCTCGGCATCAACATGCCGGCGCGCGGGGTGGTGGTCTCGTCGTTCACCAAGTTCGACGGGGTCAACTTCTCCAACCTCACGACCGGCGAGCTGACTCAGCTCATGGGACGGGCGGGGCGGCGCGGGATCGACGTGATCGGTCACGGCGTGATCCTCAAGGAGTCCGACGTCGAGGTCGGCACTATCTACGAGGTCGCGATGGGCCCGACCCTCGTCGTCGAGTCCAAGTTCCTTCCCAGCTACAACATGGCGCTCAACCTTCTTCGGGTCTACACGCCCGAGGAGGCCGAGGCGCTCATGCAGCGGTCCTTCGGCCAGTTCCAGAAGCGCCTGGCCGCAACGCAGACCTCCGAGCGCATGGTCAACGTCCGCGACCAGCTGTCCGACGCGAGGCGCATGTGGGACGACGCCGATGTCTCGATGGAGGACGTGGCCCAGTACTTCAAGCTCGAGGATCGACGGCGCGCCATCCGCATCGAGCTGAAACGCCTGCGCCGCGAGGGGGGCGGGCAAAGACGCGGCCGGCGGGGGCGTCCGACGCGCGCCATGGGAGCCGGCAGCCGCATGCTCCAGCGCCTCGAGATCGAGGCCAAGGGGCTGCTGGAGAGGCAGCGCAAGCTCAAGGTCGTGCGCTCACCGCGGTTCGGCGAGCTCCTGCAGAAATACGGGGAGATCCGCAACCTGCAGAAGGAGATGGATAGCGGTCAGCGCGAGGTCGTCGGGCAGATGGACGAATACCCGCGCAAGCTCCGCCGCCTGGCCAGGATCCTGACCGAAACCGGATTCCTTTCCGCCGACAAGCCCACCGACAAGGGCTTATTCGCCGCGCGCATCTATGGCGAAAACACGCTCCTGGTTGCCGAGGCGGCGTGGCTCGGCTGGTTCGAAGGCCTCACGCCGGAGGAGCTGTGCGCGGTGATGGTCATGCTCGCCGCCGAGGACCGGGAGCGTGGCGGGCGGGATCGCCAGGCGCGCGGACCGCGCCGCTACCCCACGCCAGCCATCGCCCAGACGGCCCGGTTGATCCGGTCTCTCTACTTCAGGTTCGCCGACATGGAGAGCGACCTCGACGAGCCGAACCTGCGGGCGCCCTCGCACGGCTACATCGACTTCGCTTACCGGTGGTCGACTGGCGAGCCGCTGGACCAGATCCCGCTGCCCGCCAACGTGGACATCGGCGACGCCATCAAGGCGATGAAGGCCCTCTACTCGCTGCTACGCCAGCTCGAGTTCGCGCTTCGCCGGGCCAAATCTCCCCTGCTCGACACCGTCTCGCGCGCCGTCGTGCAGATGGAGCGGGACGTCATCAAGCGCACCTATTGAAGTATGAGAGGGAACCTGCCGGTTCCCTCTGCGCGCCGAGCGCGAGCAGGAGGTGACATGTTGATTGCATCGCGCGGCTTCGCCGCGCTGCTCTCTTTCCCGCCGTAGGGATTGCCGGATTGGATACTCCAAGCACTGAGCATTGAGAACAAAGCTGCGGCCGGAGTGAATCCGGCCGCCAAGGCCACGCTGGCTAGACTGAAATTCCCATGGGTACTAAGAAGCGGCGGATCCTCGTCACCGGCGTCGCGCGCTGGTGGGGCGCGCTGCTCGTGCAGCGGTTGGTCGAGGACCCGGACGTCGCCGAGGTCATCGGCATCGACACCCGCGAGCCGCGTTACGACCTCGGCCGCGCGGACTACCTGAAGCTCGACATCCGCCACTCGCTGATCGGCAAGCTCGTGCGCTCCGTGGGGATCGACACGGTCGTCCACACGCTCACGCGCATCGACTCGTTCGACATGGACCCACGCCGCGCCCACGAGATGAACGTGATCGGGACCTTGAACCTCCTGGCGGGCTGCGCCGGCGAAAGCAGCCCGGTCCGCCGGTTCATCCTCAAGTCGTCGGGCCACGTCTACGGGTCGCGGTTCGACCTGCCGGCGAGCCTGCGCGAGGACCACCGCCTCGACAGCAACTCGCGCCACCAGTTTGTGCGCGACATCGTCGAGGTCGAGTCCTACGTGAGCGACTTCGCTCTGCGCAACCCCGAGATCGCGATCCTCGTGCTGAGGTTCTGCAACAGCCTCAACCCGCAAGAGCCGCAGCCGCTCGCTCGGTACCTGGACCTCGAGGTCGTCCCGACCGTCGCCGGCTACGACCCGCCGCTGCAGCTTCTGCACCGCGACGACGCCGTCGATGCGATCGCGCTCGCCACCAAGCGAGGTCCGGCGGGCGCATACAACATCGCGTCGACGGGGACCGAGCCTCTGTCGAACCTGCTCGACGCCGTCGGCAAGCTGCATGCTCCCCTGCTGCCGCCCATCGGGCTCGAGCTCGCGGCATTCGGCATCCGCAAGCTGGGGGTTGCGTTTCTCTCCCCGCAGCTTCTCGACCTGCTGCGCTGGGGACGCTCGCTGTCAACTGCCAAGGCGGCGCGCGAGCTTGGCTTCCGAGCGTCGCGCGACACCCGGTCCGCGTTCTCAGACTTCATCCAGCAAAGGCGCGTCCTGCGCTATGAGCCCGACCGCCATGCCTACCAGTACGAGAAAGAGCTGGAGGACTTCATCCACAGCCGGCAGCCGGCGTCGGAGGACGGGGAGGGCGACGCCAACGGGTCGACGCCGGGGCACGAGAGAAGGCGGGCGGCTAGATCTCGCCCCCGCCCCCATCGATCACGATCACTTCCCCATTGATGTAGCTGGCGGCGTCGGAGGCTAGAAAGACCACCGCGCTCGCGACTTCTTCGGGGACCCCGATCCGGCCCATCGGATTGGCGGCAAGCACCCGGTCGAGGATGGCCTGATTGCCCCACAACGCCTCCGCGAAGCGCGTCTTGATCAGCCCGGGCGCCACCGCGTTGACACGTACCTTGCCGCCGATCTCCCTGGCGAGCTGCCTGGTGAACATGATCACGCCGGCTTTGGTGACGTTGTAGACGCCCAGGCCGGGCCCCGGGCGCAGACCACCGATGCTCGCCACGTTGACCACGGAACCGCCATGCGTCTCCATCGACGCCTCGTACACGAGCTTGGTCAGGATGAACATTCCGCGCAGGTTGACCTCGAACGTCTTGTCCCAGGCGGCCAGCTCCGTGCCCATGACGGGGCCGAAGGACGGGTTGGTTCCGGCGTTGTTGACCAGGATGTCGATCCGCGAGAACCGTTTCATGACCTCAGCGACGAGCCGTTCCAGGTCATCCGGGCGGCCCGCGTGCGCCGCGATCGCGGTCGCGGCCTCCGGGTACTCGGCGTTGATCCGGGCCGCCTCTTCGTCGAGGTCGGACTGCTTGCGGCTTGACAGCACCACCTGGGCGCCCTGCTCGGCCATCGCGTGGGCGATCGCGCTGCCAATCCCGCGGCTGGCCCCGGTGACGAGCGCGACCCGTCCCGACAGGTCAAAGCGGGAGGCCGCGGGCACGGCTGATACGATAGCCGCCCGATGGCGATCGAGGGGAAGGCTGCGGAAGACATCCTGGAGCGGATCTTCCAACCCACCACCAAGCCCAGCGCGCGGGACCAGGCCGAGGAGACGCTCCGCCATCCGAAGCGGCTGGTCTACGTCGCGATGTCCAACAAGGTTTTCTACTGGCGCGCCCACATCCAGAAGTTCGTCCTGGACTCCGGGCTCGTCCCGGTCAGCCCTTTCATGCTTTTCGACTACTACCTCATGCACACCGTCTCAAAGGAGATCGTTCGGGAGGCGATGAACAACCTCCTCGCCAGGTGCGACGAGGTCTGGGTTTTCGGTCGGCTGTCCCTGGGCGTGAAGGTGCAGGTGGGCATCGCCAAACGCATGAGCAAGCCCGTGCGCTACTTCGACATCGATGACCTGCCGATCGCGGTGATGCCGATCAGCGAGGACACGGCCCAGGAAGAGCTGCGCGACTGAGCGGCAGGGTCGGCCTCAGGGACCGATCCTGCGATACCACGCAGTCGGGTCGCCAAGCTCGTCAAGGGTCGGCATCGCCTGGGGGCCATCCCAGACCCGGTTGAGGACCTCGATGCCGTGCTCGTCGAACACGGCTCGACAGAAGGCTTCGCCACGGCGGTACTGCTGCAGCTTCAGATCCAGGCCAGTCAGCTTCCAGATCAGCACCTCAAACGCGCTCTTGCCGGAGCTCCGCTCTCGGTACGCACGCTCCAACTGCTCGAAGCCGGGCAGAAGCTTTGCGCCCAGCTCGTTCATCACCAGGTTGCTGTAGCCCTCGATCACGGACATGGTGCCCTGGACCTGGCGCATCACCCTCCATTGGGCCGGCAGGACGCCCGCCAGCGCAGCCACTCGCCCCAGGGGCGGACCTTTGCGGGTCACCGACTTGAGCAGCATGCGCATGGAGTCCTCCATATGGGGACGCAACCACGGATGCGCGGCGAACTGCCACGCATGAGTCATCTCGTGGAGGATGAGCCAGCGCCGCAGATCCTCCTGGGGCAGGTTGGCACGCCTGCCCCACTCGTCGACGTTGGTCTCCACCAGGTACAGGCCCTCGCCTCCCATCGGCTCCGCGCTCATCAGCTGAGGGTCGTACTGACCGAGCACCCGCTGCCCGAGGAACGCGAGCATGTAGCCCACGTATCGGTCGACGCCCGCTCGCCCGACTTCGACGATCAGCGAGCTGGGCACTCGGCCGGCCTCGAGCACCGGGTCGATCGCCCGCCGCAGGATGGCGAGGTTCAGGTCGAGCCAACCATCGCGGTCCAGTGCCTCGAAGCTCGGCATGGCACCGCCCGATGGCAGTCCCCCGACGAAACCGAGCAGCGGCGTCTCGAGCCGGCGGGCGAGCGCTCGGTAGGCATTCCTGGCCGATTCGAGGTCGGTCCGGCCCAGCGCCGGCCGATCCAGGCGCGCCCTTGCCGTGCGGCGCACCTCGTCCCAGTCGACGAGCACCGCCGTGCCTCCGCGGGGCCGCACCGCTTCGACCACTGCGGCGGTGGCGACGCCCATCAGGACGCCGTAGATCGCCGCCCGGCCGGCCGTCCGCTTCATGCCCCTACCCTACGAGGGCTCGGCGGTCAGGCGCTCAGTAGATGTACGGCCAGCTCCGGTTGCGCTTGAAGACGACCTTGCAGCCCTCGCATCGGAAAACGATCTGCAGGTGCCGCCTGCCGATTGCCGCCGCGTCGCGCCCGCAGACGGGGCACGAGGCGGTCTCGAGCTGGTACGGGGCCGGAAGCGGGTCGACCTTGATCTCTAAACGCCGTCTTTTCTTTGACATTTACCTCTTCGCCTTCCTGAATCCGAGTGGTTGCTTAGACGTCGAGCTGGGACACATCCAGGTTCCTGAGGTCCGCCGGAGGCTCGACCCCGGCGTTGTGCAAGCGCTTGAGCAACGCGAGGATGTAACGGACGCCGGCAAGATTGACGTGGTGCTCGCGGGTGAGCGACTGAATGGCCTGGAGCTTCATCACGTCGCGGCGTGAATAGCGACGGCGATTGGTCACCGTGCGCCTGGGGCTGATCATGTTCAGGTGCTCGTACATCATCAAGGTGCGAGGGTGCACCTCGAGGATCTCTGAAGCCACACTGAGCGTGAAGATGGGCTTGTCGAGATCGATGCCAGGATCGTGTGAAGCCACGGCGGCGGCCGCGACCGGTTCGCGCTGCTTGGCCTTCATTTCTTTGTGGGGCGGGCGGAGTATATCGTTTGAGCGATTGCGGGCCTAACCTTGGGTTACAGAAGCGGTTGCAGATTCGCTGCCATTCTGAACGGCGTTAAGCGAGTCGGCAAAGTATTTTTGTTAAGGGATGCCAACGGAACGCGCCCCCGATGGCTTGCCAGGCAACGTTTCTTGGCCTACTTATAGTTAGCCGGATGCCGGGAATCGCCAGCCTGCTTCTCGTCAGCTTTTCGGTCGGGCTGAGCAACTTTGCCGGCTCGATCGGAATCGGCCTTTCCGGCATCGACACGCGGACGCGCATCAAAGTCGGCATCGCGTTTGGTCTTTTCGAGGCGCTGATGCCGCTCGCCGGGCTGCTGCTGGGCGAGGCCGTGGCGCGCTTTTTCGGGCACAGCCTCGCGGCGTACGTCGCGGGCGGTGTCCTGGTCCTCACCGGCGCTTATACGATCTGGCAGGGCCGCCGGGTCGAGAGCGCGGAACCGAAGCCGCCTGGCATCGGGACGCAGCAGCTGATCTTCACGGCGCTGGCACTGAGCATCGACAACTTGGCAGTTGGTTTCGCGCTGGCGGTCCACCACATCCAGATCGTGCTCGCGGCAGCGACCATGGGCGTCGTCAGCGTGGCGATGTCGCTGGTCGGGCTCGAGCTCGGTCACCGGCTCGGCAAGCACGTCGAGGCCTGGAGCGAGGAGATCGGAGGCGGCATCCTCATCCTGGTCGGAATCGCGATCGCGGCAGGGATCCTCCGCTAGAAGCGACCTACGATTACCGACGTGAGCGTGAAGCCTTCCCTCGAACAGGTCAGCGTCGAGGCTGCCGGCCACGTGGCGACCATCACCCTCAACCGGCCCGACCAGCGAAACCCGCTGTCCGGCGCCATGCTGCGCGACCTGGTCGAGGCGTTTCGGTGGGTCAGAGGCGAGGCGGAGGTTCGGGTGGTCGTGCTGACAGGCGCCGGCGATCGCGCCTTCTGCGCGGGCGCCGACCTCGGAAGCTTCGGCGCCGCGATGACCGAGCTCGAGAGGCATCGATCCCGTGATCTGTTCGTCGAGCTGTTCACGCTCATGGCCGGGCTCGGCAAACCGATCGTCGGGCGGATCAACGGCCACGCGCTGGCGGGCGGGCTCGGCCTCGCCTGCTCATGCGACATTTTGGTGTCCACTGACACGGCGACGTTCGGCACGCCAGAGATCAACGTCGGGATCTGGCCGATGATGATCCAGGCCATACTCGCGCGCAACATTCCGCGCAAGGTGTTGCTCGAGATGGAGATGCTCGGAGATCGGTGGACCGCCACGCAGCTGCAGGCTCTCGGGGTGATCAACAGGGTCGTGCCTCACGACCAGCTCGACGCAGCGGTCGGCGAGATCACCGAACGCCTGGCGGCCAAGTCACCGGTGGCGATGCGACTCGGCCGCGACTCTTTCTACCTCCAGCAGGACATGGAGTTCCATGCCGCGCTCGACTACCTGCAGAGCCAGCTCACCCTGGTCACCCTTTCGGACGACGCCAGGGAGGGGATCAAGGCATTCCTCGAAAAGCGTTCTCCGGACTTCAAGGGAACATGAGCAGCCCGCGACATCGGGAGCTGCGGGAGAAAGCGCTCAAGGGTGGGACGCGGTACCTGCCCAAGCTTCGCGAACAGCACAAGCTCACCGCGCGCGAGAGGCTCGGCATCCTCCTTGACGCCGGCTCTTTCGTCGAGGACGGCCTGTTCGCCAACGTGCTCGCGGACGAGCTACCCGCGGACGGTGTCGTGACTGGGCTGGGCACGATGGAAGGTCGCCAGGTGGCCGTAATGGCCAACGACCCCACCGTCAAGGCGGGAAGCTGGGGAGCGCGAACGGTGGAGAAGATCGTGCGCATCCAGGAGACGGCGATGCGAATTCGCGTCCCGCTCTTCTACCTGGTCGACTCGGCAGGTGCGCGCATCACTGACCAGATCGACATGTTCCCGGGTCGCCGGCATGCGGGGCGCATCTTCTTCAACGAGGTGCAGCTCTCGGGGGTCGTGCCGCAAATCTGTTTGTTGTTCGGGCCCTCGGCCGCCGGCGGCGCGTACATCCCGGCGTTCTGCGACATCGTGGTCATGGTCGAGGGCAACGCCTCGATGTACCTTGGATCGCCCCGCATGGTCGAGGTCGTGGTCGGCGAGAAGGTCAGCCTCGAGGAGCTGGGCGGCGCCCGTATGCACTGCACGGTAAGCGGGTGCGGCGACGTGCTGGTGGCCGACGAGCAGGCTGCGATCGACTTTGCCCGCACGTACTTCCGTTTCATGCCGCAGCGCTCTGGCGAGAAGCCCGCCGCGGTCGCGGCCAGGCCCGCGCGCACCGGGTCGAAGAAGCTCGGCGAGCTCATCCCGCTCGAGGCCAACCGCGGGTATGACATGCGCAAGGTCATCGATGCGATCGTCGATGAGGGAAGCTGGCTCGAGCTCAAGCAGCTGTTCGCCAAGGAGCTGCTCACCGGTCTCGCGCGACTGGACGGGCAGGCGATCGGGATCCTCGCCAACCAGCCGATGCAGAAGGGCGGGGTGCTCTTCAACGACTCCGCGGACAAGGCGGCCCGCTTCATCTCGCTTTGCGATGCATTCGAGATCCCGCTGCTCTTTCTTGCCGACGTCCCCGGGTTCATGATCGGGACCGATGTGGAGAGGCGAGGCATCATCCGGCATGGCGCCAAGATGATCAGCGCCGTCTCGGAGGCGACGGTACCAAAGATCTCGGTCATCGTGCGCAAGGCATACGGCGCGGGCCTGTACGCGATGGCGGGGCCGGCGTTCGACTCGGACTGCGTGATCGCGCTCCCTTCGGCGCAGATTGCGGTGATGGGACCCGAGCCGGCCGTGAACGCGGTGTTCTACAACAAGCTGGCCGAGCTGCCGGAGGCGCAGCGGGCGGGTCGCCGCAAGGAGCTCGAGGACGAGTATCGCGAAGACGTCGACCTTTACAAGCTCGCCGCCAACCTCATCGTCGACGACGTGGTCGAGCCTGACGACCTTCGCACGACCCTCATCGCGCGCTTCAAGGCCTACTCGACCCGAGTCTCGCCTCGTGCCGACCGCAAGCACGGAGTGCCGCCGGTCTAGCTAAGCGCCGGATGGGGAGGTCCATATGGAGAATTGCCTCCCCCCATCCCCCGGCTGCGGGGTACTTCCCCGCACAGCGGGGAAGTGGTTGCTAGCCCAGGCGGTGATATGGGACGGCGTACCGGACCACGATCACGTAGAAGGTCACGCTGGCGGTGATCACCGCCAGGTGAAACAGCTCGTGATAGCCGAACACCCGCGGCCACGGGTTGGGCCGCTTGAACGCGTAGGCGGCGGCTCCGAGCGAGTACTGCAATCCGCCCAGCGCGATCAGCAAGGCAGCCAACCAACCCAGCGCAGCCGTCAATGGCACGAGCGCGACGACCGCAACCCACCCCATGGCGAGATAGAGGGAGGCGAGCAAGCGTCGGGGGAGCCGGAGAAACGGCGCCGCGCCGGCAACGCCAGCGATGGCGCAGGCCCAGATCGCGGACAGCACCCCTATGCGCCACCAACCGTCGAGCACGTTGTACGCCAGCGGCGTGTAGGTGGCGGCGATGAAGACGAAGATCGTCGCGTGGTCGGCGCGACGAAGCCAGTCTTTGACCCGAGGCGGCCAGGTGAACACGTGGTAGGTCGCGCTCACGCCGAACAGCAGCACCAGACCGATGCCGTAGACGAGCATCGAGACGAGCTTGCCGGTGTCGTGACGGGTGATCACGATCAGGGCGACCAGTCCCGCGATCGCGACCAGCGCGGCGATCGCGTGAGACCAACCACGAAGCAAGGGCTTGACCTTGTCTGTGTCCGGCTGGGCCATGACACGCCGCATGCTACGCGCCCAAGCGGGAGAGCAAGAGGCCTACGGATAGGACCCCGACAGCCCAGGAGAAAGCGCGCAGCGCGCCCTCGAGCGGCACGAGCAACGCTTTCGCATCGACCTGCGATTGCGACCCGTCCATCATGGTCATCGTCCCCCTCACCGACCTCGTGCTGCGGCGCAGGTTCCGCGCCGGCGTGCTGAGCAGGCGCTGGCCGTAGGAGAGGGCGTACGCGCCTGCGGCGACGGCGACGGCGGGCACCGACAACCGTCCGGTCTGCGCAACAAAAGAGGTCAGAACGGGGAATGCGCCCCACGTGAGGGCGAACCAGAAATCACCGTGCAGCCTGCCCCCCATGAGCTCCAGGTTGTACGCGAAAACGAAGAGCACGCCCGCGGCGATGAATGGCAGGAGGCCGATTCCAACCACCGGCAGCCCGGCGATCCCCAGGCCCACGGCTCCGGTCAGGCCGATAATCGCCGCGCTCCACAGGACCGCTGACGGAATCTGAGTCCTCAGCGGCCGGCCCCGCAGCTCGTCCAAGGCGTGGGCGGAGATCCCGACTGCGAGAAAGAAGGCCAGAAACGTGGCCGCAAGCCGCGGCAGGCTCACGTGCGGAGCCAGGCTGGCCCCGATCAGCACGTACGAGAGGTGCCACGCGGTGTACGGCGGGTGAAGCAGAGCCCGGATGTCGCGGCGCCACCCCGCCGTGTGAGCTGCGTAGTACGCCGGGCCGAGCGATTCGAGCTGCACGGGCTCAGGCATGGTGCTTTCTGCCCCACATGACCAGACCGCCCCCGAGGCTCATCACCTCGTGCTCGTCATCGACCATGCCGGCGGTCCGCCACGCCTCGAAGATCCGGTGCAGCGGCCATTTGCGGTAGAAGTCCTCGATGTTCGGTCCGAGAAAACGGCCAACGCCGGCCCACGGCCGGCCACCGAGCAGGAATCCGCCCGCCGGTAGCAGCAGGCGCGTGTAGCCTCGCCAGGCTGTGCGCCAGAAGGGATTGTGCGGGACGTAGAAATCCAGGCTCGCCATGCCGCCTCCGGGACACAGAACACGGGCGATCTCGGCGATGGTCGCGGCAGGGTCGGCGACATAACGCAGCAAGTACGTGAAGGTGACGGCGTCGAAATGACCGTCTGGGAACGGAAGCTCTTCGGCCCTCGCCATCTGCAGGCGGATCCGGCCGTCGAGCCCGGCCAAGCGCACGCGCTCACGGCCGCGCTCGAGCATGGACTCGGTGATGTCGACTCCGACGATTTGCGCATCGGTCGCCCGGGCCAGCGCGATCGCGACACCGCCGGTACCTGTCGCGACGTCCAGGATGCGCTGGGGCTGGAAGCGCGTGATGTGGCGCACCAGCTCGCCCCGCCACTTTCGATTCTGGTGGAACGAGAGCGTCTCGGCCAGCCGGTCATAACGCGCGGGCAGGGCATCGAACAGGCCCGCGGCGAAAGCGTTCTCGGCGCTGGCCGCCGTTGGGGGGAGGTCTCCCATGCGTCCTCAGCGTACGGTTTCAACTGACGGCTTTGGAATCGAATCGCGCGAGGGATGCGCTGCGCTTCAAGGCCTGGCAGCTCGACGCCCTGGAGGCGCGACCCGCCGGGACGGAGCTCCTTTCCGTCGGCCCGTTTCGGGTCGTGATCTCGTCCGAGCCGGGCGCGGACAGCTGGGTGACGCTGGTCGACGGCGACGTCATGCAGTCAGACCTACAAGGCGCGGTCGGACGACTCCGTTCGATGTTCGCCAGACGCAAGACGGAGCTTCAGATCGAATTCAATGAATCGGTCGCGCCTCAGGCCGGCGCCTGGCTGGAGGCTTCGGGTCTCAGGCAGACCGAGCGAAACCCGCTAATGGCCTGCCGCCCCGACGGCTTTAGACCGTTCTTCGCGGAAGGTGTCGTGTTGAAACAACTACGTCGGTCATCCCCTGCGTCAGACCTGGCAGCCTTCCAGGAAATCAGGTGGACCGACGGCGGCGCGGCCGCACGCCCGGTGCCTCCCGTGACGCGGCTGCAGCAAGACCTGGCGGCGCCGAATGGCGTGTATCTGCTCGCGGTGATCGACGGCCGCACCGCGGGCACGGGCGTCTCGCACTCGCTCAAAGGAGCGGCCGAGATCGTCGGGATCGTCACCCGTATGGACAGCCGGCGCCGTGGGGTGGCCGCGACGGTGAGCTCATCGCTCGTGGAGCGACATTTCGCAAGGGGCGGCGATTTCGTCTTTCTCGACGCAGCCAACCAGGAGGCGGCCCGGGTGTACGAGCGTCTGGGCTTCGCGCGGTTCGGAGCCAATGTCGTCTACCGCTGACAGCCGACCCACGAGATCCGAACGCTATGGTTGGCGTGCCGATGACTTCCCCGCCCACCCCCAACGAGCATGGCGGCCGCCTCGACCCGAAGAACCTCCCGCCGATCGTGCTCAAAGAGGTTTACGACCTCCGCTTCGACCAGGCTGATCAGGCCGCCAAGGATGCGATCTGGCGGGAGCTCGGCCGGTACCTGCAGCGCTACATCAAGCCGGAGGCGCGGGTTGTCGACATCGCCTGCGACGTCGGGTACTTCATTCGAAACATCCGCGCTGGAGAGCGGTGGGCTACAGACATACGCGACATGGGCTCCGCGCTGCCCGGCGATGTGCGCTTCGTGCACGCGAGCGGGCTGGACCTCGCCGACGTCATGCCGAACGATTACTTCGACATCGCCTTCTTCAGCAACTACCTGGAGCACCTCGCGTCCACCGAGGCGGTGCTCCAACAGCTCAAAGTCGCCTTCGCTCTGCTGAGGCCGGGCGGCCGCATGCTCATCTTGCAGCCCAACATCCGGCTGGTCGGAGGGGCCTACTGGGACTTCATCGACCACCAGACGGCGCTGACCGAGAAGAGCCTCGCGGAAGCCGCCACCATGGCGGGCTTTCGAACGGAGCGCGTCATCGCCCGCTTCCTGCCGTACACGACCAAGAGCCGACTGCCGCAAAGCCCGTTGCTGGTCCGGGCCTACCTGGCTTTCCCACCCGCCCGATGGCTGATGGGCAAGCAGACCCTCTACATCGGAATGAAGCCGGCCTAGCCGACTCCGCCGATCTCCCGCGCGAAGAAGATCAGCCGCTGGGTCGCGTACGCCCCGGCCCAGAGCGGGTAGCAGGTGGTCAGCGTGAGCTGGTGCTCCGCCGTCGATTGAAGCACCGTGCGGTCGTCCGGTTCGACCACCTTCGACCCGGTGATCTCGTAGAGGTACAGCCCATGAGGGGTCTGGATCTCGACGCGGTCGCCGGCCTTCAACCGGCTGAAGCTCAACCAGTACACGTTGTGTGCCGCAATGGCTACATTGCCGGGGCGGCCAGGCCACGGGCTGGTCGGGTAGTGCCCCGGACCCTTCTCGAGGTGGGCGGCATCCACGCCTTCGACCACCGAGGAGCTGTAGCCGATGGCGGGTATCCGCATCTGGAATGCGATCCCATTGACCGGGCGGTCGATGACGGGTGGCGCCGTGATCACCTGGTTCACGGAGCCCCGGATCGAGTCGGAGATGGAAAGCCCGCCGGTCGAGCCGATCACCGGCACCGGCGCGGCCTCGACCGCCGTCACCGTCGCCGTTTCGGCGCCGATCCCCCACATTGGCGCGAGGCTTACGGCCAGGACCGCGGCGCCGCCGAGGAATGCCGTCGCGCCGGCTGAGAGCAGGATCGCTGCCCACGGCCGGCGCCGGACAAGACGCGCGGGGTGGAACGTTTTCCACCCCGCGACGCGCAAATGGAGCGCCATTTCAGGCCTCGCGTCGCCTCCAGGCGAACGCGCCTCCCACCATGGCGAGGAGACCCAATGCAGCCAGGACCAGACCAAAGCTCTGGTCAGGGGTGTTGGCGCCCGTGTCCGCCAGGACACCACCTGTCGGAGTCGCAGTCGCGGTGGCTCCCTCGACACCGCCTGTCGCGACCGTAAAGCACTCGTTGGTCTTAGCGGTTCCTGACGAGTTGTTGAAGTTGCCTGTTGCTGTGAAGAATGCCTGCCAGCAGTAGGTGCCGGGTGCGGTATCGCCGGGCGTCGTAGTCCCGCTAACCGCGGCCGAGGTGGCTTTGCCGGTGCTATCGAGTGTTACCGGGCTACCTACGTTGGTTGCCGCGCCATCATTGAAGCTGAGCTTGAACTGGACCGTGCCTGTAGGCGTGGCGCCGCCAGAGGTCTTGTTGGTCACAGTGGCAGTGTCGGTCACCGAAGCTCCAGGAGCCACGGCGCTCCCAATCTCGCTCGACTGGGTAGTGACAGAGGTTTCGTCCTTCGTTGGGGCCGACCCTTCCGTCACAGCGAAGGGTTCGCAGTCGCTGACCTTGCTGTTGTAGTGGCTGTCACCGCTGTAGGTCGCCTTGAAGGAGTAGGCGCCCAGGACCAGGGTCGCCTCGGTGTTCGACTTGCTGCCGAGGGCGAAGAGGCTGCCGGCGGCGGTCCCCGGACCGGCGCAGGTGTTGTTGCTGTAGAAGGTGTAGCTGATGGTGCCCGTGGCGGCCGGGATGGCTGACGGGGTGACCACCCTGGAGGTGTCGTAAACAGACCCGCCAGCGCTCAGCTTGAGGTCGTCCAGCGCCTTGTTGGTCGCAGCGTCAAAGACGATGGTGCTGAGGTTGACGTTGACCTTGGTGGGCGGTGGCGCTGCCGTCACAGTGAAGGGTTCGCAGTCGCTGACCTTGCTGTTGTAGTGGCTGTCACCGCTGTAGGTCGCCTTGAAGGAGTAGGCGCCCAGGACCAGGTTCGACTCGGTGTTCGACTTGCTGCCGAGGGCGAAGAGGCTGCCGGCGGCGGTCCCCGGACCGGCGCAGGTGTTGTTGCTGTAGAAGGTGTAGCTGATGGTGCCCGTGGCGGCCGGGATGGC
>DATITA010000137.1:0-5936 GCA_035468355.1 Candidatus Dormiibacterota bacterium | reverse complement strand
CATGGAGCGCATCGAACGAGCGGCCGAGAACGCCGCGAGGCTGACCCATCAGCTCCTCGCATTTGCGCGTGTGGAGGTCGTGCAGCCGCGGTCGATGAACATCAACTCGGTCGTCGACGAGATGGCCCCGCTCCTGCGGCGCACCCTCGGAGAGCACATCGAGCTGGTCGCGTTGCCGGTCGAAGGGCTGTGGCCGACGGTGATCGATTCCGGGCAGCTGAGCCAGGTCATCACCAACCTCGCGGTGAACTCGCGCGATGCCATGCAGAAGGGGGGCACGCTGACGATCGACACGGCCAACGTCGAAGTCGACGCGGCTTACCTCGCCGACCGCCCGGGCCTGACTCCAGGACGATACGTCCGACTGCGGGTCACGGACACGGGGCAGGGCATGGACAAGGACACTCTTGAACGCACGTTCGAGCCGTTCTTCACGACCAAGCCGAGGGGGCAAGGCACGGGCCTCGGGCTGGCCACCGTGTACGGGATCGTGACGCAAGCCGGGGGCCACGTTGACGTGTACTCGGAGCCTGGCCTCGGTACTCGAGTCTCAATACTCCTGCCGGCCGACGACCAGGGACACGCGCCGGCTGCGCTCACTCCGCTCGCACCGGCCGTCGGGGGCAGCGAGACCGTGCTCGTGGTGGAGGATTCCGACGACATCCGGGAGATCGTGGACCGGATCCTCAGCCAGAACGGCTATGAGGTGCTCGTGGCCCCCAACGGACCTGATGCGCTCGAGCTGGCGCGCAATCACCCCGGTCACATCGACCTTCTGCTGACGGACATGGTCATGCCCCGCATGCTGGGGACCGAGCTGGCGCCGCGCCTGGTCGAAAGTCGCCCAGACCTTCGTGTCCTCTATATGTCCGGGTTTGCCCAACCCGGCCTCGCGCAGGGCGCCCTAGCTCCGGGGATCGCCCTCCTTGACAAACCGTTCACCGAGGTGACCCTGCTCGCTCGGGTCCGCGAGTCGCTGGTCGCTAAGTGATGCGCAGCCGCGTGCTGGTCATCGACGACAGCGATGACGACGTTGTGATGCTGGAGCGGTGCCTTGCCGGCGCGGACACCGAGATCTTGGGCCTGACCGACTCGTCGCAGGCGGAACGGGCGATCGGCGATTTCAAACCCGATCTTGTGCTGCTCGACCTGCACATGCCGGCCCCTGACGGACTGGAGATCCTGCGGCGGCTTCGCGACTCACGCGGCATGTTGGACCTGCTGCCCGTCGTCGTTCTCACCGGTGACATCGGGCCCGAGGCGCGCAACAGCGCGCTCGACCTGGGCGCAGTCGACTACCTGACCAAGCCGCTCGACCGGCAGGCTGTCGTGGTTCGCGTCAGGAATCTGCTTGCCACCAGACGCCTGTACTCGGCCCTGGTGAGGTCCTCGCAGAACAAGAGCAACTTCCTCATGAGCATGAGCCATGACATGCGAACGCCCCTGAGCGCCATCATCGGCTTCTCCGAGCTGATGGCGGACGACCAGGCCGGCAGGTTCGATGGTCCGACGCGGCACAGGTTCCTCGACGAGATCAACTCCAGCGGCCGCTTCCTGCTGGCCCTGCTCGACGACATCCTGGACTTGTCCAAGATCGAGGCGGGGAAGATGGTCCTGCGTATCGAGACAGTCGCGGTCGGAGACATCGTCAGCGAAGTAGTCACGACGATGGAGCCCCTCGCGACTCGCAAGACGATCAGCCTCAAGGCCGACGTTGCCGCCGCCGGGCGGATGCGCGTCGACGTCTTGAAGGTGAAGTCGATGCTCCTCAACCTGGTATCGAACGCCATCAAGTTCACGCCGGAGGGGGGAAGCGTGACAGTCAAGGCGAGCCGGCGTGACGGGTTCGTTGAGCTGGCTGTTTCCGACACCGGCATCGGTATCTCGGCGGCGGATCGCGAGCACCTATTCGAGGAGTTCCGCCAGTTCGACTCCGCGATGTCGCGCCAGAACCACGGCACCGGCCTGGGGCTGGCGATCACCAAGCGCTTCGTTGAGCTGCACGGCGGTCAGGTCTTGCTGGAAAGCGAAGTGGGCAAGGGCAGCACGTTCACGCTCACCCTCCCTCTCTCGCCGCCGGCGGAGCTGCCCGCTGAGCTGGCGCCGAATGCTAACGGGAGCGGAGTCGCTCCCGTGCCGGCCGCCTGAGCTGTCAGCTCAGGGTGAACAGCGGTATATCGATGCCTGCAGCGTGGGGCGACGACCTGTCGCGCGACCTTTTGTCGCCATCCTGAACCGGTGATGTGCGTCCGCGCGGAGCCAAAGGTGACCGTGATGGGCCGCGCGCCGGTCGTCGTGTTGGCGCCGACCTTCCACGTCCAACTGACATTGCGAGCCCGTCGGAGTTGTTCGCCACAAGCCACGCTCACGAGCAGGAATGCGGCGACGATGATGCCTTCGCGACGATGTGCGACGAAGGCTAACCCAGCCGTTCTGAATTAGGCGCGGCAAGTATTCAGAAGCGCGCGCTAGGGCGACGATTCGCCACCCGGCATGGCATCCAACTCGCCGTCCCCGATCGCTTTCCACCACCGGTCCAGCTCATTGAATCCAGCTCGGTCGGCGGAGAGCCGAAACACATCTCTCTCCGCTTCCCGTTCTCCTGCTCTGCAGACCGCGGCCGCGTGCATATACGCATGAAGCACCCAACGGACCGGCCGCCGCTTCTATCCCTGGGGAAGCCCCCAGGTGTCTACAGATCCTGTGAGCCGTCAGCTCAGGGCGCCACGGCCGCCGAGCAGCGACATCCGGTAGATCTCCAGGGTCCCGAGTCGCCCGCGGACCGCCGACCGGTCGGTCAGGTCGCTCTTCAGCATGCTGGCCACCGCCCGATAGGCCGAGCCCGACATCAGGATCTCACCTGGCCCAGCGTGGGTCACGAGCCTCGCCGCGACGTTGACGGAGTCGCCCAACACGCCGAGCTCTGAGCGTTCGGCCGAGCCGACGGCCCCGATCACGATCGGCCCAGTCGCGATCCCGACCCCGACCTCGAGGCGGAATCCCCATTCGGCTGCGGAGCGGCGGTTCAAAGCTTCGTTGGCCCCGATCAGCCCGATGGCCGCGGCTGTCGCGCGCTCGACATGGTCGGGCGTGTAGTCGTCGGCGCCGAAGGTGGCCATCACCCCGTCGCCTACAAACTTCTCGACCACTCCGCCGCAGATCGAGATCGACCGCAGGACGCGTTTGAGATGCGCGTTGAGGATGTCGAGGAGCCCGGTCGGGTCGTGCGCGAAACGCTCGGTGAGGCGGCTGAACCCGCGAATGTCGGTGAACAGGATCGACGCCGGCCAGACCACCGGACTGGGAACCTCAAGGCCGCCATGGGGCTCGGGAACGCGGTCCTCGTAAAGGCGTCTCAGCTCCAACAGGCGGGCGAGGTCGTCGGCATGAGTCTGGGCTGCCCTCTCGGCCTCGTCGCCGCCGATCACAGGGCCACCGTGACCTTGAGCGATTGCGCGATCATCGTCGCAGTCGCCTCGGCCGACCCGGGACCTTTTCTCAGGATCGCCGTCACGCCCGCTTTCTGAAGCAGCAGCGTAGCCGCCTGGTCGAGGTTCTTGACCGTGACGACCACGACCGGCAGATCGGCTCCCAGCGAGGCCCTCAATCGCATCAGGAATTCCTCGCCTGAGAGCCCCGGCAGGACGAGGTCCAGCACCACGGCCCGGGGCGTCGCCGTCGCCACCAAACGCTCCGCCGTTTCGGCATCGGCCGCCCACATCGAGCTCAAGCCCCTCGCCGAGAACTCCGCCTCGAGGAGCTGGGCGAAGCCCGAGTCGTCCTCAACCAGCAGAACGTCGCCCGCTTGTGCTGACTGGCTGACCGCCGGCACCGTGAAGGAGAATGTCGCGCCGTGTCCCAGGCCCCGGGACCGCACGGTGATTTTGCCCCCGTGGGCCTCCACGATGTTCTTGCTGATCGCAAGACCCAGGCCGGTGCCGCGGATCCTCTTGCGGTCGGGGGTCCCGACCCGATAGAACTTGGCGAACATCTGGGACAGGGATTCCGGCGGGATCCCCAATCCGTGGTCATGCACGCTGACCTCGACGTTCCCTTCGACGGCGCGGGCGGCGACCACGATCGAACCGCCGGCCGGGGAGTACGTGCGCGCATTCGACAGCAGGTTTTCCAGCACTCGGAGGATCCAGTCGCTGTCGACCCGGACCAGGGGTAGGTTCTCCTGGAAGCTGGTGACGATCGGCTCGCTTGTCGAGTCGCCCAACATGGCCAGCGCGCGATCGATCAGCGCCGTGATATCGGCAGGTGCGAGGCGCAAGACCTGGCGGCCGCCTTCCTCGATGCGGCGGATGTCCAGGAAGTCGTTGATGAGGGCGGTCAGCCGGCGACCCTCCTGCAACATGATCGCCAGGTACTCCATGCGGTTCTCGGGCGAGATCTCACGCGTCACCATCAGCTCGGTGAAGCCGACGATGCTGGCCAGTGGCGTCCGCATCTCGTGGCTCACCGTGGACACCATCTCGTCCTTGGCGCGGACGAGCTCGGCGCTGCTCTCCGCCCGAGCCTGCACCTGCAGCAGCTGCAGCTGGAGCCGCTGGCCGTCGGTCAGGTCCTCCGCGAGCACGAACCGGGCATTGTGCGCGCCGAACCTCAGGGCGTGAGACGTGATGAGCACCTGGATGATCGAACCGTCCTTCAACCTGTGACGCCACGGGCCCGTCCGGTCAAACGACGGCAGGGGACGCGAGAGGAGCTCCCGGTGCTTGGGAAGGTCGTCCGGCGCACTGAGCTGCGCGATGTTCATGCCAAGGAACTCCTCGCGTGAGTACCCGTACTGTCGGACCGCGGCGTCGTTGACCTTGAGGAATGCGAACGTGTCCACGTCATAGAGCCACATGGGTTGGGGGTGACCCTCGAACAAGGTGCGGTAGTTCTGCTCAGAGTCGAGAGTCGAGCGCTCACTCTGAATCCGATCCGAAAGGTCCTGGTTGACGGTAGCCATCAACTTTTCGACTTCATCAGAGAGCGCCGCGATCTCGGCAGCAGCGTGGTCGCCAGCCGCCTCGGGGGGATTCTCGCCTGTCGGGCTTTGGGTGACCCGCCTCCTCAAGTCCATGATCGGCTCGGTGATCTGGCGAAGGGTCCAGCCTCGGAGCATCGTCATGCGACCCCCAGCGCTTCTTCGACCCGGCTCAGGAGGTCGAGCGGCGAGAACGGTTTGGTCAGGTAGAAGTCCGCACCGGCGAGGAGCCCTGTCTCGATGTCGGTCTCCTGCGCCTTGGAGGTGAGGAGGATGACCTTGGTCTTCCAGTGCTCGGGATCGGATTTGATCAGCCGCAGCACCTCCAGGCCGCTCAACCCAGGCATCTGAACGTCGAGCAGGACCAGGGAAGGCTTTTGCTTTTGGATCATCGTCCAGGCCTGCGCTCCGTCGGCAGCCTCCAGCACGGTGTACTCATCGGAGTCGATCGTGGCGTGCACGAGCAGGCGCATGGTTGGCTCGTCATCGGCGATGACGACCGTCTGGAGGAGGCGCAACCCCAGGGGGGTCTTCGACTTCACCCGGGTCTTGGCGCGACTGCCAACCGGTCCGCGATCAGGGTGACGGCAGCCTCCGGCGCACCCGCCTCTTTGGGCAGCACGGCCAGGGCGCCGGCGGCCTCGAGCGCCGCAATCTCCGCCGGCTCGAGGTCTTTCACCGTCAGGACCACCACGGGGGTGGACCAGCCCGGGGTGGAAGCCGTCTTGCGCAGGAATTCGTCCCCCTGCATGCCCGGGAGCATGAGGTCGAGCAGGATCCCGCGCGGCGTCATGGAGGCGAGGATGCGTTCGGCGCTTTCCGCATCGCCGGCCCGGACCGTGGTCAGCCCCAAGGCGGTCAGCTCCGCTTTGAGCAGGGCGGCGAACGACGCATTGTCCTCCACGATCAGGACGTCGGCAGATCTCGCAGTCCGTGGGGCCTTTTCCAGCGTGAACTC
>DATITA010000136.1:0-5504 GCA_035468355.1 Candidatus Dormiibacterota bacterium | reverse complement strand
GACGTCGAGCGCCACCTCGACTCGTTGGAGGGCATCCTGGAGAACAAGCTCCAGCGGGCCGTCACCATGCTCCAGAACGCCTACAGCGAGGGCAAACAGGTGTCGGCGCGCATTCGCGCCTCGGCCCAAAGCGTCCAGGTCTCGGCCGGCGCTGAGGAAAGCGTTTCCACAGAGCCACTCGGCCTCGCGCTGGTCGACTCAGCTCAGTAGACCGGTTTTGCCCAGCTTTCCCTCAGTTTTGCCCACCCTGGGCCAAACTCTCACCAGGGATATCCACAGGTAATCCACCCACATGTTGGGGGTAAACGATTGTTTAGACCACACATCTTGTGTTTTTGGGCTTGACAAGCCCCAAGCCCGCTCGTATAGTTCGAGCCGTTACATCGAGGCCCTGGGGCATAAGTGGCGGGCATGCTCTGGGGCCTCTTGCATCCCCAAACGAACAAGTTCAACGCACCAGCCCACGTCGCAGCAATCCGATTGGAATCCACCCTCAGCGGGGATGATTGAAGGAGGCGTTCTCTAAGAAGATGGCCAAAAATCCCACCGACCTCGCCGGAACCCGCAACAGGGACGGCAACCCTGTGAAAACCGCAACCAAAGGACTCCACTTCGGCCGCTACTTCACACCTGAGGGCAGCCACGCCTACGACCTCGTGGAGTGGGAGCGCCGCACGGCGGCGATCACCGGCGAGAAGGGCCAGGTGATCTTCGAGCAGAAGGACGTCGAGGTCCCCCGCTCGTGGTCGCAGCTGGCCATCAACGTGGTCGCCCAGAAGTACTTCCGCGGCAGCCCTGGCAGCCCGGAGCGCGAGACGAGCGTCCGCCAGCTCATCGACCGGGTGGTCGACACCTTGGTCCGCTGGGGGCGGGAAGACGGCTACTTCGCGGCCGAGGAAGACGCCGAGAACTGGGCCGAGGAGCTGCGCTACCTGCTCGTCACGCAGCAGGCCTCGTTCAACAGCCCGGTGTGGTTCAACATCGGAGTGCCGGGGCGATCGCAGCAGGGCTCTGCCTGCTTCATCAACTCTGTGAAGGACTCCATGGAGTCGATCCTCGACCTCGTCAAGACCGAGGGCATGCTGTTCAAGTTCGGCAGCGGCACGGGCACGAACCTCTCTGTGCTGCGCTCGTCCAAGGAGCAGCTTTCCGGCGGCGGCACCGCTTCCGGCCCGGTCTCCTTCATGAAGGGATATGACTCTTTCGCCGGGTCGATCAAGTCCGGCGGCACGACGCGGCGCGCGGCCAAGATGGTAATCCTCAACGCCGACCACCCCGACATCCTCGAGTTCATCCGCTCCAAGGCGGAGGAGGAGAAGAAGGCCTGGGCCCTCATCGAGGCCGGCTACAACGTCGGCTTCAACGTGCCCGGCGGCGCTTACGACTCGGTCCAGTTCCAGAACGCCAATCATTCGGTCCGCGTCAGCGACGGGTTCATGGAGGCAGTGGTCGCCGACAAGCCCTGGACGACCAGGGCGGTCGTCGACGGAAGGGTGATCGACACCTACAAGGCGAAGGACATGTGGCGCGAGATCGCCGAGGCGGCCTGGATCTGCGGTGACCCCGGCCTGCAGTTCGACACCACCATCCAGGACTGGAACGTGGTGCCCAACACGGGGCGCATCAACGCCACCAACCCCTGCTCCGAGTTCGTGTTCCTGGACGACACCGCGTGCAACCTGCTGTCGCTAAACCTGATGAAGTTCCAGTCCGACGACGGGACGTTCGACGTCGATCAGTTCCGCCACGCGGTGGACATCTGCTTCACCGGGCAGGAGATCCTCGTCTCCAACGCCTCCTACCCCACTCCGGCGATCGGCAAGAACTCCGAAGCCCTGCGCCCCCTCGGGTTGGGCTATGCCAACCTGGGCGCCCTGCTGATGTCGATGGGGCTGGCGTACGACTCCGACGAGGGTCGCCGCTTCGCAGGCGGAATCACGGCGATCATGACGGGCCGCGCGTTTGCGCAGTCCGCTCGCATGGCCCAGGTCAAGGGCCCATTCAGCGAGTACGCCAAGAACCGCGAGCCGATGCTGCGGGTCATGGAGAAGCACCGTCAAGCGGCCCACCAGCTTTCGACCTCACCTGAATCTCAGAACGTCGTCGACGCGGCGCGGGAGACGTGGGACGAAACCGTCAAGCTCGGTCGCGCACACGGCTACCGCAACGCCCAGGCGATGGTGCTCGCGCCGACCGGGACCATCGGGCTGATGATGGACTGCGACACTACGGGCATCGAGCCCGACCTGGCGCTGGTCAAGTACAAAAAGCTCGTGGGTGGTGGCCTCCTGAAGATGGTCAACACGACCGTGCCGGCTGCGCTCCGCAAACTCGGCTACGACGAGAAGCAGGCCAAGGAGATCGTCGAGTACATCGACGAGAACGACACCATCGAGGGTGCGCCGCAGCTGCTCGACGACCACCTCAAGGTTTTCGACTGCGCGTTCAAGCCCGTCAAGGGCAGTCGCTCGATCGCACCGATGGGGCACGTCCGGATGATGGCGGGGGTGCAACCCTTCATCTCAGGCTCGATGTCCAAGACCGTCAACCTCCCAAGCGACGCGACCGTCGAGGAGATCCAGCAGACGTACCTCGAGTCCTGGAAACTGGGCCTCAAGTGCATCGCGATCTACCGCGACGGGTGCAAGCGCTCACAGCCGCTCTCCACCTCGCTCGACAAGGAGAAGAAGCAGGCGGGGCCCACCGACCAGGTCGACTACCGGGTCGTCCGGCGCAAGCTGCCCGACGAGCGCAAGGCGGTCACGCACAAGTTCGACATCCAGGGCCACGAGGGCTACCTCACCGTAGGCATGTTCGAGGATGGCACCCCGGGCGAGCTCTTCGTGACGATGGCCAAGGAGGGCTCGACGATCTCGGGCTTGATGGACGCCTTCGCGACCCAGACCTCTTACGCACTCCAGTTCGGCGTGCCGCTGAAGTTCATGGTCGACAAGTTCAGCCATATGCGCTTCGAGCCCTCGGGTTTCACCAAGAACCCTGAGATCCCGATCGCCAAGTCGATCGTGGACTACATCTTCCGCTGGATGGCGAGCCACTTCCTGCCCGTCGAAGAGCAGGACGAGGCGGGCGTCATCCGCCGCGACCCGCCGGCCGAGACCGCTTCGTCGTCACCAGCGCCTTCAACCGCATCGGCCGAGACCAAGGGCGCCCCGAGCGCCACCGAGCTGAAGGTGATCGCCTCACCGACGACCAACGGCAACGGCCACAGCGGCTCGGTCCAAAAGATCGCTTTCGTCAACACCGACGCGCCGGCGTGCCCGGACTGCGGAGCGATCACCGTGCGCTCGGGGTCCTGCTACAAGTGCCTGAACTGCGGCGCGACCACAGGCTGCAGCTAAACCTTCGGTAAATCATCCAGAGGGCTCCGGCATCGCGCCGGAGCCCTTCTCTTTGCCTCCGGAAGAGGCGCGACCTCGGTGGCAGTCCCCTCCTAGGCTAGGCCGGCAGCTCGCCCCGGATCTCGGCCAGTGAGCGGCGCTGCTTTCCGTCGCCATCGAAGTTGGCCGGGGCCAGCCACTGCTCGAATGCAACTCTACGAGACGGCCACTCAGTGTCGATGATCGAGAACCATGCCGTGTCCCGGTTGCGGTCCTTGATCACCATGTGCTGCCTGAAGATCCCTTCGTAACTGAAGCCAAACCGCTCGGCAGCTCGCCGAGAGGGCGCGTTGAGCGAGTCGCACTTCCACTCGAGACGCCGGTAGCCCAGGTCGTCAAAGGCGTGGCGAGCCAGCAGGAAGATGGCCTCGGTGGCCTGCCTCGTGCGCTGCAGAACCGGCGCGAACCAGATGTGACCGATCTCGATCACACCATCGGCAGGCGCAATCCGAAGGTAGCTCGCCATGCCCCGCGCAGCGCGCGCCTGGCGGTCGACCACGGCATAGAACAGCGGATCGGTCGAGGCCGCCCTCGCCTGCAGCCAGTCCGTGAAGGTTTGGACAGAGTCAAACGGTCCGTACGCGAGGTAGGCCCAGATATCGTCGGCGCGACGCGAGGCTTCGAACAGGTCCCGGGCGTGGCGGCCGGGGTCGATGGGCTCGAGCCGCACCAGCTCTCCCTCCAGCGGCGTGCGCTCGACACGCCGAGCCCCCTTCCAGTTCAAGCTCATGTTCGATCTACCAGAACTGGGCCCCGCCGTTGACGACGATCATCTGGCCGGTGACAAAATCGCTGTCGGCCGAAAGCAGGTAGACGAGCGTCCCTTCCAGGTCTCCGGGCACCTCATCACGCGCGATGCTGCGCGACGCCCGAGCGGCCGTGATGAACGAATCCGGGTACACCGCCCGCACGCCCTCGGTGACCGTGAGGCCGGGGGCGATCGAGTTGACGTTTATGCCCGCCGGTCCGAGCTCTCGCGCCAGCACACGCGTGAGGGCGAACACGGCGCCCTTCGACATCACGTAGTGGGCGAGACCCGGCGGACCGGCCAGCAACGCGCCCGAGGCCATGTTGACGATCTTGCCGCGTCCGCGCTGGCGCATGTGGGGCACCGTTGCCTGGCACATCAGGAACGGCCCGCGAGCGTTGACCGCCAGGACGCGGTCGAGCTCGGCCGGCTCGATCTCCTCGAACGGCCGGTTGCGCAGCGTGGACAGGACCGCGGCGTTGTTGACCAGGCAGTCGATCCCACCCAGACGGGAGGCGATGCCGTCGACCCCCTGTCGCACCGCTCGGGCGTCGGAAACGTCGAGTTCGACCTCGAGTGCTTCGGCGCCGGAATCTCGGCAGGCCGCCGCGACGGCTCCCAGCTTCGCTGTGTCGATGTCCACGAGGGCAAGCCGGGCGCCCTCCAGCGCGAGACGGCGCGCATAGGCGCTCCCGATCCCGGAAGCTGCCCCCGTGACGATGATTACCCGGTCGGCGAGCCTGCCCACAGCGTGCGTATTCTGAACTCGAATAACCACGCAGCGCGGCGGGTTACGTGTTTGAGATCAACGGGGCAAAGGGAGAGCTCAGATGAAGGTCGCGATCATCGGTTCCGGGAACGTCGGCAAGGCGCTCGCTTCATCCGGTGTGAAAGCGGGTCACACGGTGACCATCACGGCGACGACCCAGGAGAAGGCCGCGGAAGCGGCCAAGGCGACCGGCGCACGCGCCGGCAGCTCCAATGTCGAGGCGGTCAAAGATGCGGACCTCGTGATCATCGCGGTGCCGTACGACAAGCTCGGTGAGGTGTTCCGCGGGCTGGGGGACTCTGTCGATGGCAAGGTGGTCGTCGACGCCACCAATCACGTGAACACTCAGAACCCGGGTGAGGTCCTCAACGGACCTTCCAATGCCGAGGAGATCCAGAAGCGGCACCCCAAGGTCCGCGTGGTCAAGGCTTTCAACTACGCCTTCGCGTCGCGCATGGCGGAGCCGTCGGTTGAGGGCACGCGCCTCGATGGCTTCGTGGCAGGCGACGACCAGGGCGCGAAGGACAAGGTGCTCGAGTTCGTGGGCTCGATCGGATTCCGCCCCATCGACGCCGGCCCGCTGGTGATG
>DATITA010000135.1:0-20561 GCA_035468355.1 Candidatus Dormiibacterota bacterium | reverse complement strand
CGGGCCGCGCGTGGTGCATCGTCTTCCAGGGCGCCACGCCGGGAATGGAGGTCGTCGTCGGATACGAGGGCGTTCGCGTGACCCCGCTCGAGAGGTCCCGGCACACCGAGATCTTCAGCTTCATGGGTAGCGAGGTTTCGGCTGAGAAGCCGAAGAAGGTCCTCATCGGCGGCATCGCCGACGAGATGCGTCAGGTGCGCGCCGCCGGTGGGCGGATTCTCGTCGTGGCCGGCCCGGCCGTGGTGCATACCGGCGCGGGCCGCTATCTCTCGCGCCTGATCGAGCTGGGGTTCGTGCAGGTGCTGTTCGCCGGCAACGCGCTGGCGGTTCACGACGTCGAGTCGGCGCTGTTCGGCACGGCGCTGGGGATCAACGTCGAGAGCGGCCTGGCCATCGAGCACGGGCACGAGCACCACATGCGGGCCATCAACCGCGTCCGCGCCGCCGGGGGTCTGCGCCAGATGGTCGAGACCGGCCAGCTCGAGTCCGGCGTGATGAGGTCCGCGATCCAGCACGGTGTCGAGATCGTGCTGGCGGGGTCAGTGCGGGACGACGGCCCGCTGCCGGACGTCATCACCGACATGGTGGAGGCGCAAAAGCGCATGCGCGCGGCGCTGGGCGGGGTGCGCATCGCGCTGATGCTGTCGACGATGCTTCATTCGATCGCCACCGGAAACATGCTGCAAGCGGGCGTACGCGCCGTCTGCGTCGACATCAACCCAGCAGTGGTGACCAAGCTCGCCGACCGCGGCAGCTGGCAGTCGATCGGCCTGGTCACCGATGTTGAATCCTTCTTGCGCGAACTGGCCCAGGTCGTGGAAACTGGTGCGCATGGGTAAAGGACGCGACAAGCAGGGCCGCGAGGCCAAGAAGAAGAAGAAGGTCAAGCTGCCTGGCGGCGCTGTGGGTACAGACGTCCAGTTCCGGCACCACTCGGTGGTGACGAGCCAGCCGCAGCCTCAGCCGCCGCCGAAATCGCCGGAGTAGGCCGCTAAGCCGGAATCGATTCGTCGCGCCTGGGCCACATGCGCACGGCCATGCCCGCGAGCAGCAGGCCGAAGAGCGTGGCGAGGAGGCGCTGGGGAAGCCACAGTGCCAGCGCGGCCCCTGCCAGCGCGCCCGGCACCCCGCCGAGCATCATCCGGCCTGACTCGCCCACGTCGACGTCTCCATGCCGGCGGTGAATTGCCGACCCGATCAGCGCGTTGGGGAGTATGGCCAGCAGCGAGGTCCCCTGGGCGACTCGCTGGCCGATCCCGAACCCGAGCACGAGCATCGGCACGAGAAGGACTCCGCCTCCGACCCCGGTCAGACCGCTGATCGTCCCCACCGCGAGCCCGCCCACGACGATGAGCGCATCGGCGCCGAGACCGAGGGTGACGTCGCCGGAGCCCTGCAGTCCGCCCAGCAGCCCATCGTGAAGCTCTTTGACCGCCGCCAGGACCAGCAGCACGGCCACCAGCATCTTCAGGGAGCGCTCGGGCACATTTCGCGAGAGGCGGGAGCCGGCCGCAGACCCTGCCGAGCTACCGGCCATGACCAGGAGGGCGACCTTCAGGTCGAGCTGCGGCGCCCGGCTCCCGAAGTAATAGATGCACGCGCCGACGATGGCGATGGGGACGATGGCCGCCAGCGAATTGCCGATCGCTCGGCGCTGCGGGGTCCGAGTCCAGATGACCTGCAGCGGAACCATGAGAAAGCCGCCGCCGACGCCGAGCAATCCACCCGCCAGGCCGGCCGCGCCGCCGATGACGACGTCAGGGAACCGACCTCTCGCTTGCTGGAGGGTCACCGGTGCGCTCCAGTGGCTGTGACCACCCGGTTATCTTCGGCCCATTAGACTCGCCCGCAGTGGAAACCAACGCCGCGGCGCCCTTGCCGCTCGACGGCATTCGCGTGCTGGACCTTACGCAAGCGCTGGCAGGCCCCTACTCCACGATGCTGCTCGGAGACCTGGGCGCGGACGTCGTCAAAATCGAACCGCCGCGCGGTGACCAGTCCAGGCACTGGGGACCGCCGTTCATCAACGGAGAGTCCTCGTACTTTCTGTCGGTCAACCGGAACAAGCGCAGCGTCCTCGCCGACCTCAAAGACCCCAAAGGTGCGGCCGATGCGCTCGCCCTTGCCATGTCCAGCGACGTGGTGGTAGAGAATTTCAAGCCCGGCGTCATGGCACGGCTCGGCCTGGACGCCGCCACGCTGCAGGCGAAGAAGCCGTCGATCGTGTACGCCTCCATCAGCGGGTATGGCCAGAACCAGCCCACGCTGGCGGGCTACGACCAGATCGCCCAGGGCACGTCCGGGATGATGAGCATCAACGCTCCGCCGAATGCGCCGCCCACCAAAGTCGGAGTGCCGATCGGCGACATCGGAGCCGGGATGTTTGCCAGCCATGCGATCCTTGCTGCGCTGGTTGAACGCGGCCGCACCGGCAAAGGGCGGCGCCTCGATATCGCGTTGAACGATTCTCTGCTCGCGCTCTTCACGTACCAGGCTGGGCGTCTTTTCGCTACCGGCAAGGTCCCGAGCAAAGACGGTAACTACCATCCGTCGATCGCCCCGTACGGCACGTTTGCCGTGCGGGACGGCTTCATCAACCTGGCGGTGGCCACGGACGAGCAATTCCTTCGCCTGTGCAAGACGCTCGGAGCGAGCGAGCTTGCCGCGGATCGTCGTTTCGCCAGCAACGCCGGGCGTCTGGGGGCGCGCACCGATCTCGTCATGCGGATCGAGGAGCACCTCAAGACCGGCACTCGCGAAGAGTGGCTAGAACGGCTCCACCAGAACGGACTCCCGGCCGGCCCGATATTTGACATCGCCGAGGCTTTCGCCAGCCCCCTGGCCACGGAGCGCCAGATGCGCACCGAGATCGAGCACCCGGTCGCCGGAAAGATCAGCCAGGTCGGCGCTCCCTGGAAGATCGATGGCCAGTCGAGCCCGATCCGCCGGCCGCCCCCAACTCTCGGGCAGCACACCGACGAGGTGCTGCGTGAGTGGCTTGGTGACGCTCGTGGCTGAGGAGGGTGCGGGGGAGTTGATCACCGAGCGCCGGGGTGCCGTGCGATGGATCACCTTCAACCGCCCCCAGGCGCGCAACGCCCTGACCTGGAACATGTACCGCCGGCTCATCGAGGTCTGCGAGCAGGTCAATGCGGAGCGCGACGTTCGCGCCATGGTCCTGACGGGCGCCGGGGGCAAGGCTTTTGTCGCAGGAACCGACATCTCGCAGTTCCGGGACTTCAAGACCGCCGAGGACGCGCTCGACTACGAGGCCCGCGGCAACCAGGTCATGACGGCACTCGAGTCGGTGCGCGTGCCGACCATCGCCGCCATCGCCGGTTCATGCACCGGGGCGGGCGCCGCCATCGCGGCCTGCTGCGACATCCGCATCGCCGCGCCGTCGGCCCGATACGGTTTCCCAATCGCTCGCACCCTGGGCAACTGCCTGTCGATGCCCAACTACGCCAGGCTCGCCGCGCTGGTCGGCATCGCGCGGTTGAAGGACCTCATCATGCGTGCGCGCCTAATGGACGCCGCCGAGATGCTCGCGTGCGGCCTGGTGTCCGAGGTGACAGGGGACGAGGAGTCGCTGGCAGGCCGCGCCCAGGCCATGGCCGAGGAGGTGGCCGCCCACGCGCCTTTGACGCTCTGGGCCACCAAGGAGGCGTTGAGGCGCGTGCGAGACAGGCTCATCCCGGAGGGTGCCGATTCGGACCTGATCGTCGCCTGCTACACCTCCAAAGACTTCCACGAAGGCGTGGAGTCGTTCCTCGCCAAGCGCAAACCGGCCTGGACCGGCGAGTAGCAGACCGCCACTGTTCGGATTGACCGGTCTCGACATCGCGGCGATCCTCGCCGCCGGGCTGATCGCCGGGATGATCAACACAATCGTCGGGTCAGGCTCGCTGCTGACCTTCCCGGTGCTCCTGGCGGTCGGGTACTCGCCCTTCGTGGCCAACGTGACGAACACGGTGGGGATCGTGTTCGGCACGGCCAGCGGCGTCGTGGGCTATCGCCGCGAGCTCGCGGGTCAGGGCAAGCGGATCGCCGGTCTGGCCCTGCCGAGCGCAGGCGGAGCCCTGGTGGGGGCGCTGCTCCTGCTAGCCCTGCCCGAGACCATCTTCCACCGGGTGGTCCCGGCCCTGATCCTGTTCGCGGTGGGCCTGGTGATCGCACAGCCGCGCCTGTCGATCCTTTTCGCCCATCACCGCGACCATCCTTACAGCGCGTGGGGCCTGCGCGCCGGCGTGTTCCTCACCGCCGTCTACGGCGGCTACTTCGGGGCTGCGCAGGGCGTGATCCTGGTCGCGCTGATGGGGGTCCTGCTCGACGACACCCTGCAGCGGATCAACGCGCTGAAGAACGTCGTCGCGCTGATCGTCAATGCGGTCGCCGCGCTGGTCTTCGTGCTGGTGACCCACATCGCCTGGCCCGCCGCAGCACTCCTGGCGGTCTCGAGCGTCGCCGGGGGCCAGCTGGGCGCCCAGGTGGGGAGGAGGCTGCCGCCGGACGTGCTGCGCGGGGTCATCGTGGTCGCCGGCCTGGCGGCCGTGGTGAAGTTGCTGGCCTGAACGGCCCACATCGAGCACGCCATACGCCCTTGACACCACGGCGCGACCCGGCGTAGCCTCCAGGAAAAGAAACGGTACGTACGAGTACTTGTCTGTTTATTGGCTCAAGGAGTCGAGGGAAAAGCAATGGTTTCGTTTGAACTGACCGACGAGCAACGCGAGATCCGCGACTGGGTTCACAGCTTCGCCGAGAAGGAGATCCGCCCCGTCGCCCACGAGTACGACGAGAGCGAGGAATTTCCGTGGCCGGTGGTCCAAAAGGCCGCCAAGGTGGGCCTGTACGGCGTCGACTTCCTCCAGCAGACGTACGGCGACAGCACCGGGATCATGCCCGCGCTGGTCGCCGAGGAGCTGACCTGGGGGTGCGCCGGCATCGCGCTGGCGATCCAGGGCACCGGGCTCCCGATCGCCGCCATCTTCTCCCAGGGCACGCCCGAGCAGATCGCCACGTGGATCCCCGCCTGTTTCGGCACGGCGGACAAACCGGCCTTGGGGGCTTTTGCGGTCACCGAGCCGGACGCCGGCTCCGACGTGTCGTCGATGAAAACCCGCGCCATCCGGAAGAACGGCGACTGGGTGATCAACGGGCAGAAGGTGTTCATCACCAATGGCGGGATCGCCGACGTCCACGTGATCGTCGCAGCGGTCGAGCCCGAGCTCGGAACGCGCGGCCAGGCCAGCTTCGTGGTCCCGCCCGGCACCAAGGGCATCCGCATGGGCAAGAAAGAAAAGAAGATGGGGATCCGAGCCTCGCACACCGCCGAGGTCCTGCTCGAAGACTGCACTATTCCCGCCGAGAACGTCCTGGGCGGCATGGAGAAGCTCGAGGCCAGGCTGAAGCGGGCGCGTGAAGGCACGTCGCAGCGCGCCTCCGGCGCCCTCAAGACGTTCGAGCTGTCGCGGCCGATCGTCGGAGCACAGGCGCTTGGCATTGCGCGCGCCGCCTTCGAGTTCGCGCTGCAGTACGCGAAGGAACGCAAGCAATTCGGCCGCCCCCTGATCGAGAACCAGGCGATCGCCTTCATGCTGGCCGACATGGCCACCGAGATCGAAGCCACCCGCGCCCTCATCTGGCGCGCGCTGTGGGAGGGCCGCAGCGGCGGCGAGTTCAAGAAGGCGGAGGGCTCGATGGCCAAGCTGAAGGCCGGCGAAGTCGCGGTCAAAGTCACCGAGCAGGCGATCCAGATCTGCGGCGGCTACGGCTACATTCGCGACTTCCCGGTCGAGAAGTGGCACCGCGACGCCAAGATTTACACGCTGTTCGAGGGGACGAGCGAGATTCAGCGGCTGGTCATCTCGCGAGCTCTCGCCAGGAACTAGTGGCGAGAGGAGGACGGCATCCTTCGATGCCTGAGGACGATCGGCGGGTCCCGCAACGCGGGCATCAGCGCCCGCAGGGCGCCCGGCCGTCTGGGACGTCGGATGCTCCCGCGCCGGCTGGTACGGGCCACTGGTGACCGCGGCGGCGAGCGCGGCGGTCCAAGAGAGGCGTGACGCTCGGGTCGAAAAGCGCCGCCGCCGTCTGGCCGAATCGGCCCTCACGCTCTTCGCGACGCGGGGCTACAACGTCACCTCCGTGGACGACATCGTCGCCGGGGCAAAGGCGTCCAAGTCCGCCTTCTACGAGTTCTTCGAATCCAAAGAGCACTGCTTCAGAGATCTGCTGACCCAGGAGGGCGGCGCTCTGATCGAGGACGTGCTGGCCGCCGCCGCAACCGGCCACGACCACCACGAGAGGCTGCGTCGCGGGATCACGACCTTCGTCCTTTCCTGCTTCGAGCGCTCCTCGGTGGCGCGCCTCCTGATCATCGAGTCGGTGGGCCTCAGCGCCGACGTCGACAAGGTTCGCCACGACCTCCAGTCGCGGTTTGCGAGCGCGGTGACCGACGAGGTGCGGCACGCCATGGGCCATGACCCTTTCTATGCCGACAAGGACCCCCAGGTCTTCGGGCGGGCCGTCGTCGGGGCTGTCAGCGATGCGGTCGGCCATTTCCTGACCCACCCTGGATACGACGCGGACGCCCTGGCCGAGAGCCTCTGCCGCATCTTCGCCCCCTAGGCCACCGGTGCCGAGCCTGGCCCGCGTCCGCAAAATGTTCGACCACGACCCGGGCGCATACCACCGCGGCATGTCCTCGCGGTTCAGCGACTGGATGGTGCTGGAAGGGCGCAAGAAGGTGGGGGAGAGCGTGCGCGGTAAGGTCCTGGACATCGGCTTTGGGACCGGGCTGAGCCTGCCCCACTACCCGCCGACGGTGGAGGTCACTGGGATCGACGCCAGCCTGCCGATGTTGCAGTTTGCTCGCGCGGAGTCGGGAAAGTCGGGCCGCAGCGCGTTGTTGGTAGAGATGGATGCGGAGCACCTCGCTTTCGCCGACCGCACGTTCGACTCGGTCGCCTTCAACCTTTGCCTGTGCACGATCGGCGATCCGCTGCGCGCTGTGCGAGAGGCGATCCGCGTCGCCAAGCCGGGCGCCCCGATGGTCTTCCTGGAGCACGTGCGTAGCAATCTCCTGCCAGTGGCCGCGGTCCAGGAGGTCTTCAGCCCGCTCCTGGTCGCGCTCCAGGCCGACCATTTCAACCGCAACACTGCTCAAACCGTCAGGCGGGCCGGGGTCGAGATCGTGTCGGTCGACCGCTGGTTCGCCGGGATTTTCAACTTGATCGTCGGGCGCACCCCCGGAGGCATTCGGCCTTGAGGGCTCGGGCCGTACGGCACTTGAGTCCGAACACCTGTTCGGCTACACTTAGGGTGCGAACATGCGTACCTTGAGCACCCAGGTCAAGCTGCGGCGGTTGATCCGGCTGTTCGGCGAAGCCGTCGACCGGCTGGTCAGCGAGCCTTCCGAGCGGCAGATGGTGTCTGCGGTCGGCGCCAGGCTGCTCGAGCTGGCGGCCCAGGTCCGCGAGGCCTGGGAGCGCGAGAGCTTCGCCGGGACTCTACCGGCGCCCCTGGGGCGTTACACCCGCGACCAACTGCGCACGCTCGAACTCGCGATCGCCGGGCTGGCTCAGACCGGCGCCGACCTCGAGCTGCTCCGGCGGGACTTCGAAGGGGCGGCGCTGCCGCTGGAAGTCTTCCTGCGCGGCCTGGACACGGCGCCCGCGCTGCAGCGCTCCGCCTAGAGGGGCCGCATCTCGAGTGACTAACGCCGATCTACTTACGCTATTCCTACCAAAGCCCTACCACAGGTAGGATATTAGTGTGAAGGTAAGCGTGAGCCTTCCCGGCGAGGACGTCGAATTCCTTGATGAGTACGCCAAGAAGCAGGGGTACGAATCAAGATCGGCCGTCCTCCATAAGGCGGTTCGCCTGCTCCGCGCTTCAGAACTAAGCGCCGCCTACGAGAAGGCGTGGCAAGAATGGACGGGAAGCGGAGATGCCGGCGCATGGGAGTCTGCCAGCGCCGACGGCCTCTCCTAGATGCGACGTGGCGACATCCGCATTGTTGACTTGGATCCCACCCGAGGTTCTGAGGCAGGTAAGCGCCGACCGGCGGTAATCGTGAGCAATGATGCTGCCAACGCCACTGCGACCCGTCTCGGCCGCGGGGTGGTCACCGTCATTCCAATCACATCAAACATCGAGCGTCTGTATCCATTTCAAGTGCTGCTGACCTCAGCGACAACTGGCCTAGAGCAGGATTCGAAAGCTCAAGCCGAGCAGATCAGGGGCGTGGCTGTCGAGCGCGTCGGCCAACTGATCGGGCAGGTCCCGGCAAATATCATGCTCGACATAGATGAGGCATTGCGGCTTCATCTCGCACTCTAAGGCAGTGCTGCCTATAACGGTCATTATCACCAGCATCCTGTGACTTGCTACCGGGTCGTCCCACCCTTCTATTCAGGCAGGCCTAGGGCCCTTTGGAGCTGGTCGCGAGTCATGCGGCCCTCGGCGACCACGCGGCCGTCGAGCATGAGGACCGGGACGCGCCAGTCGTACTGGTCGTGGAGGCTGTCGTCCGAGTCGACATCGGCGAGTTCAGGCTCAGCGCCGAGATCGCGGATGAGCGCCAGGGCATCGTCGCAGAGGTGGCAGTTGCGGCGGGTGACCAGGACGAGGCTCACCGGCGGCCACACCTAACCCGGCAGCTGCAGGGTCTGCCCCACCTCGATGACCGGGCTGTGAAGGCCGTTGGCGCGCTCGATGTCTTCGACACGGACCCGTACATCATCCGTCGGATAGCGGGCGGAGGCGATGGCCCAGAGCGTGTCGCCCGGTTGGACCACGACCGTCGAGACGACGGCCGCCGAACCACCGTGCGCGACCACCGCCAGACTAGCGGTGGCTGCAACCGCGAGCGCCACCACGAGAAACATTCGTCCGGCTGAGCGAACGCCGGCGTCCTGACGCCGAGACGCCATGGGTCGGATTCCGTATCCAGCTGCGTACATCTGTTCGCGAACTACCATAACGAACGGGTGTTCGATTGTCAATGCCTACGAACAAAGGTTTGCGCTTGGAGACCCGAAGTGCTAGCATGGCCGCAACGTCCCAACAAAAGTCCCCTATCCAAGCAGCTGGAGAAGATCGAATTGACAGAGCAGCTCACCGAGAGGCAGTCCAAGATCCTCAACTACATCCGCGATGTGACCAAGGTCCGCAACTATCCCCCGAGCGTCCGTGAGATCGGGGAGGCGGTCGGCCTCAGCTCTAGCTCGACTGTCCACAACCACCTCAACCAGCTCGAGCGGCGCGGCTTGATCAAGCGCGATCCCAGCAAGTCGCGCACAGTGCAGCTGGTCCAGGACGCCGACGCCGACCAGATGCGCCGGAACGCCGTCTCGGTGCCGGTGATAGGAAACGTCGCCGCCGGTGCTCCCATCCTGGCCGAGCAGAACATCGAAGAGCACATGCTCCTGTCGTCCGACCTGGCCCAGGAAGGGTTCTTTCTTCTGCGCGTGCGCGGCGACAGCATGATCAACGCCGGGATCCTGGATGAAGACCTGGTTCTGGTCCGGCCGCAGCACGAAGCTCCCAACGGGTCGATCGTGGTCGCTTTGGTCGATGGAGACGCCACCGTGAAACGCTTCGAGCGCGGCAACGGGCACGTGAGGCTGATCGCCGAGAATCCGGCTTATGAGCCCATCGTGACCAGCAACGTGAGCTTGGTCGGCATCGTCCGAGGGGTGATCAGGCTCTTTCGGTAGCGGCGGCGAACTCCTCGAACTGACCGGCGGCATGCCGCGGCACCCAGCCCCAGGCCCTCGTGCCCGTCGCGACGTACTCGGTCCGATCCACCCCGCCTATCTTTCGCAACAGCGCCAACACGCTCTCGCTGCCGTACGGCACCAGGATATCGAGCGCCACCACCTCGCCTCGGCTGGCCTGGTCAAGCGCAGCCATGAGCTCCGCCAGGCCCGTTGCCTGGGTGGCTGAGATGGCGACCGCTCCCGGGTATCGCGCCACTAGCGCGCCGACTGCCCGTCGCCGCGACGCCGGCCCGAGCAGATCGACCTTGTTGAGCGCCACCACGCGGGGCTTGTCGGCAGCCCCCAGCTCCGCTAGCACCTTGTCGACGGTCTCCGCCTGCTCCTCGACCGCGTGAGAGCTCAGGTCGAGCACCTGGAGGATGACGTCGGCTTCGGTGACCTCTTCCAGGGTCGCCCGGAACGCCGCCACCAGGTCCGTCGGCAGCTTCTGGATGAAGCCCACCGTGTCGGTCAGGAGGAGGCCGCGTCCAGCCGGGAGGTCGAGCTTGCGAGTGGTCGGGTCGAGCGTGGCGAACAGCTTCTGCTCGGCGCGGACGCCCGCGCCCGTGAGGGTGTTCAGAAGCGTCGACTTGCCCGCGTTGGTGTATCCGACGATCGCGACGGTCTCCAGCTGCGCGCGCCTGCGCCCCGTGCGCTGCTGGTGCCTTTGCGTGCGCACCTGCTCGATCTCCCGCTCGAGGTCGCGCATCCTCTTGCGGATGCGCCTGCGCTCGACCTCGATCTGCTGCTCCCCAAAGCCTCCGCGGGCGCCGACGCCGCCGCGCCGCCCGCCGACCTGGCGGTCGTATGCGTAGGCGCCGATGAGCCGGGGCAGCAGGTGGTGCAGGCGCGCGGCTTCGACCTGTAGGCGGCCTTCGTGGGTCCGAGCGTGTTGGGCGAAGATCTCGAGGATGATCTCGGTGCGGTCGATGACCCTGGTCTTCAGCTCCAGCTCCAGGTTGCGCTGCTGGCGGGGGCTGAGGTCCTCGTTGCAGATGATGACGTCGAAGCCGCCTTCCAAACGCATGTCCCGAAGGGCCTCGACCTTGCCCATCCCGATGAAGTGCCTCGAGTCGACCTCAGAACGTCGCTGGACGTCCGAGCCCACGACCTCCGCCCCGGCCGTCCTGGCCAAGTCGGCGAGCTCGGCCATCTGGTCCCGCACGGTCTCGGGCGTGTGGCCTGGGAGCAGCACGCCGACGAGATAGGCCCGCTCGCGCGGCGTCCTGGTCGTGATCACTTGAAGGGGACCCCCGCGAAAAGACCCCACGAACTCGCAGCCTTCGGCTTGAGTTCGCGGGGACCCCGATCGCGGCGAAGCCTCGGATTTCGTGGGGATTTCAGAGCTTGAGCGTCCTCATGCGGCCCATCGCCTCCTCGAGCCGCGCTTCTGGCGCGGTCACCGAAAGCCGGAAATATCCCTCGCCATGCTTCCCGAATCCGACCCCCGGCGTGATGTTGACCCCGACCTCGTCGAGCACGTGGCTTGCGAACCCGATCGAGTCATAGCCTTTCGGAACCGGCGCCCATACATAGAAGGTCGCACGAGGTGGCTTGATGTTCCAGCCCAGCTCGTTGAGCGTGTCGGCGACCAGCCTGTGCCGGCGCGCGTAGATCTCGCACGCGGCTAATGTTTCTGCTTCCCCCCCATTCATCGCCTCGATGGCGGCCCACTGCACCGCCTGGAAGATCCCCGAGTCGATGTTGGTCTTCAGCTGCCCGATGAGATGGATGAGGTCGGACCTCCCGCAAACCCACCCGATTCGCCACCCCGTCATGTTGTAGGTCTTCGAAAGCGAATGAAACTCCAGGCCGACGTCCTTCGCTCCCGGGATCTCGAAGAGCGTCAGCGGCCGGTAGCCGTCGAAAGCGATCTCGGAGTAGGGAGCGTCATGGCAGAGCACGATGTCGTGGCGCCGGCAGAACTCGACCGCTCCCTCGAGAAAGTCGCGGTCAGCCGTGGCTGCGGTCGGGTTGTTCGGATAGTTGAGCCACATCAGGCGCGCCTTGCGCGCAACGTCTTCCGGAATGGCGTCCAGGTCCGGCAGCCAGTGGTTCTGCGCCGTCAGGGGCATGATGTACGGCTCCGCGCCCGCCATCACAGCGCCGGTCACGTAAACGGTGTAGCCGGGATCAGGCGCGAGCACGATGTCGCCTGGGTCGACCAGCGCCAGCGGCACGTGGCTGATCCCATCCTTGCTGCCGAGCGTCGGCAGAATCTCGGTCGACGGGTCGAGGTTCACGCCCGAGCGATCCCGGTACCAGCCGGCGATCGACTCACGCAGCTCCGCGAGCCCGAAATATGACGGGTAGCGGTGGTTGGCCGGGTCGGCCGCCGCTTCCTGCAGGACGTTCACGATGCGCTTCGGCGTCGGCAGGTCCGGGTCGCCGATGCCAAGCGATATGACGTCGACTCCGGCGCGCTTCTTCTCCTGCACCTTGCGGTCGATTTCGGCGAACAGGTACGGCGGGATCAGGCCCAGGCGCCTGGCTCCGGCCGTGGTCTTGCTCACTGCGATTCCCTCACGTATTTGAGGATAGCGGCCAGCGGATCGGGCTCGATTTGGAACCACCTCACCGTGATGTCGCGACGCCACCACCTGAGCTGGCGGCGCGCGTAGCGGCGGTTCGACTGCGCCATGACCATCGGAAGCTCCTCCAGCTTCACCTCGCCGCGGATGTGGGCCAGCGCCTCGGCATAGCCGATGCCGGTAAGCACGGAAGCCGATGGCGGCACGCCCGAGTCCAGAGCCGCCCTGGTCTCGGCCACCAGCCCCCGGTCGACCTGCCGGCGGCTGCGCTCCTCGAGTCGGCGGTCGATCACGTCGAGGTCCGCGGTCAAACCGATGCGCAGTGGTCTCCACGGCGGAGGCGTGCGCGTTCGCAGCCGGCGCAGCGGTGGCCCGGCGGTCTCCAGGATCTCGATGGCCCGGATCATCCGCACGGGGTTCTTCTCGTCGACCCCCGGGTCAGGGTCGAGCGCGAGCATCCTGTCTCGCAATGCGCTCGCATCCAGGCTGCCCAGCTCGGCCCGCAGCGTGGCGTCGGGAGGTATGCCGGCTAGGCTGAAACCTTCGCAGAGCGCGTCGACGTAGAGCATCGTGCCGCCTTCGACGATGGCGACCTTGCCCCGAGCCTGGATGCCATCGATTGCGGCGCGCGCGCCTTGGACGAACTGGGCGGCGTTGAAGTCGCCGGCGGGATCGACGAAATCGATCATGTGGTACGTGATGGCTCGTCGCTGCTCGGGTCCCGGCTTGTTGGTGGCTATGTCAAGGCGCTGATAGACCTGCCTGGAGTCGGCGACCACGATCTCTGCGTTGAGCTCGACCGCCAGCTCGAAGGCGAGCCGAGACTTGCCAATCCCCGTCGGGCCGACGATCACCGGGACGATCGCTATTGCCGGCTCACCCGGGCGCGGGTCAGTAGTTGCGCCGGAAATGTCGGGTCAGCTCCTGCCACTCGACCAGAAGGCGCGTCGGGCGTCCGTGCGGGCAGGTCACGGACTCGGCCGCTTCTTCCAGGTCGGCGAGCAGTCGCCGCTGCTCGGTGATGTCCAGGACGTCGCCAAACCTGACCGCCGAATGGCAGGCAAGCGCGGCGGCCGCTTTCTCCATCGCACCGTCGCCGCGGTTCTCCGCTAGGGCCGCAAGGGTTTCCTGGATCGCGGCGGTCGCCCGGCCTACGGGCATCTCCACCGGCACTGCGGTGATCCGGACGCTGCGAGGCCCGAACTCCTCGTACTCCAGCCCGAGGTTGGCGAGATCGGCCCTGTGGTCGGCCGCGGCCGCGATGAGGGCGGGTTCGACGTCGACAGCTTGCGGGATCAGGAGGGGCTGACTGGCGCCTCGACCATCGCGCAGCCGTTGCAGCAGGCGGTTGTACAGAACGCGCTCGTGGGCTGCGTGCTGATCCACCAGCACGAGGCCGTGCGGTCCTTCCGCCACCAGGTAGCCGGGGCCCACCTGGCCGATTGGACGCAGCACCGCCCCGCCAGCCGCGTGCCCGTTGGGCTGGACGGCCGCGATAGTGGACTTCCCTTGGTGGAGAGTCATCTGCGGTCCCAAGGTGGTGGCGACGGCGACCACCGGCTCGGTGGCGTGATAGCGAAACGGCTCGCTGCCGTCGAGGGCGGCGCGGACGGCTCGCTGCAGAGCCCCGAACACGGCACCCTCGTCACGAAAGCGCACCTCTTTCTTGGCAGGATGCACGTTGACGTCCACGAGCTCGGGGTCGATTCCGATGTCGATCACCGCCACCGGGTGACGTCCACGCTCGAGGCGACCCTGGTAGCACTCCTCCAGCGCGTACACGAGCGATCTCGCGCTGATCGGCCGTCCGTTGACCGCCATGACCATTCCGTCCCGGCTGCCACGACTGAGGCGGGGCTGGCTGACCATACCCATGACCATTGGCATTCCCACGATCTCGAGCACCTCGGCCGCCACCGGCGCGCCGAAGACCGCGCTGATCGCTCGCCGGCGGTCACCGTCGCCGCTGGTGCTCACGGCGGCCCTGCTGTCGACGGTGAGGTGGAACCGTACGTGTGGGTGAATCAGGGCGAACGATCCCACCACCTCCTTGATGGCGGCGGTCTCCGTCGCGTCGCTCTTTAAAAACTTCAACCGGGCGGGAACGTTGCCGAAGAGATCGCTCACCTCGATTGCGACTCCGGGCAGCAGGGGGCCCGCGCCCTGCTCTACAAGCTCGCCGGCGCGAATGCGGATCACGGCACCCCCGCTCGCGCACTTGACGTCGGATACGGCCGCGATACTCGCCAGCGCCTCGCCGCGAAACCCGAAGCTGTGGATCGCGGCGAGTTCGGCCAGCTTCGCAAGCTTGCTCGTCGAATGGCGGATGAACGCGATCGCGAGCTCGGCCGCCGGAATTCCGGAGCCGTCGTCGCTGACGCGGATCGACGTCTTGCCCGCGCCTCGCACGTCGATGGTGATTCGTCGCGCGCCGGCGTCGAGCGCATTTTCAACCAGCTCCTTGACGACCGAGGCGGGACGCTCGATGACCTCCCCGGCTGCGATTGCGTCTGCAACCTCCGGGGACAGAAGGCGGATCGGTTCTGTCACGGGGTCAGCTTCGCCCGCAGCTGGTACAGCTTCTGCAGAGCTTCGAGAGGGCTCAGTGAGTCCGGCTCGATGGCCTCCAACTCCTTGCGAAGCGGATCCGGCGCGATCTCCATCGGCAGGCCAAGCTGCAGCTCGGGCGGCTCGAGGGGGCGCTGGCGTTCCAGCTCACCGAGCACCTGGCGCGCCCGCGCGATGACGGCCGAGGGCAGGCCTGCGACCGCCGCGACGTGGATGCCGTACGAGCGATCGGCGCCTCCGGGTACCACACGGTGAAGGAACCTCACGCTGTCCCCCTCCTCCAGCACCTCGACGCGCTGGTTGCGCACGCGAGGCAGCCTCTCGGAGAGCGCGGTCAGCTCGTGGTAGTGCGTGGCAAAAAGCGTGCGGCAACCAAGCTTGGGAGAGTCGTGGATGTACTCGACGACCGCCTGCGCGATCGACACCCCGTCATAAGTCGACGTCCCCCTCCCCACCTCGTCGAGGATGACGAGTGAGGCCCGCGTGGCATGGTTGAGGATGTAGGCGGTCTCGGTCATCTCGACCATGAATGTCGACATGCCGGCGCTGATGTCGTCGTGCGCGCCGACGCGGGTGAAGATACGGTCAGCCAGCCCAACCACCGCCCGCTCCGCGGGCACGAAGCTCCCGCACTGCGCGAGGAGCACGATGACCGCCGCCTGCCGCAGATACGTCGACTTGCCTGCCATGTTCGGGCCGGTGAGGATGATGACCTGCTCGCCGTCCGGGTCGAGCTGGAGGTCGTTGGCGACGAAAACGCCGGCGGGAAGCCCCTGCTCCACCAGGGGGTGGCGTCCGTTGGTGATGCTCAGGAGCAGGCCCGCGTTGACCTCGGGCCTGCTCCAGCCGTGCTCTGCCGCGGCGCTCGCGAGGCTGAGAAGCGCGTCGGCCATGCCTATCGACTGGGCCGTCAAGCGAAGGATCGGAGCTGACTCCGCCACTGCCGATCCGAGAGACTGCAGGATCTCGAGCTCGCGGGCTGCCATGCGCTCCTGGGCGCTGAGGACGACGGCTTCCTTTTCCTTGAGCTCGGGCGTGACGTAGCGCTCGGCCCCCGTGAGCGTCTGCTTGCGCACGTATTCCGCGGGGAGCTCCCCATGGTTGGCGTGGCTGACCTCGATGTAATACCCGAACACCTTGTTGAACCCGACCTTCAAGGAGCGAATGCCGGTCCGCCGCCGTTCCACCGCCTCGAGCCTGGAGATCCACTCACGTGCGCTGCGCGACGCATCGGAGATTCCGTCGAGGTCTGCGTCGTACCCCGGCCTGATCGCCCCGCCGTCGCGCCTCGTCGCCGGAGGGTCTTCGACCAATGCCCGGGCTAGCTGCTCGGCGAGCGCCGGCGCGGCGCCGACCTGGCCGGCGAGCTCCTTGATGACGAGCGCCTGAAACATCGCCAGGGCGTCCTGGACCAAAGGAATCGCCTCCAGGGAACGGCGCAGCGCGACGAGCTCGCGCGCCGACGCATGGCCCTGCGCCGATCGGGTCACCAACCTTTCGAGGTCCCCGACAGGTTTGAGCGCCGCCTCGAGCCGGTCACGCAGCGGTGGAGCGGAAAGCATGTCGTCCACCGCCGCCAGCCGAAGCTCGATCGACTCCGCGTCGCGCATCGGAGCCCCCAGCCATGCCCGGAGCTGGCGGGCGCCGATCGCGGTCCGCGTCCTATCCACCAGCCCGATCAGCGCGGGCAGATCGAGGTTGCGTACTGTCGCCGAATCCAGCGGCATCGTGGCCTCCGGGGAGTAGGTGCGAACCGTGAACGACCCGGGACCGACACGCGCCTGGTTCTGCTTCAGGTAGTCGAGGATGACTCCGGCGGCGCCCACCGCCAGCGGCGCATCTGCGGCGCCCACGGATGCGGGGAACGCGATCCCGAGGACGTCGCGCAGGCGCTGCTGGCCGCGGATCGGGTCGAACCGGTACTCCTCGGTCTGCGGTGGCGTGAGCAGCTCCGCAGGCGCGAGGCGGTCCAGCTCCGACCGCAGCCGGTCCGCGGGCAGCTGGCACAGCAGGAGCTCTCCGGTGGACACCTCGCAGGCGGCAAGACCCGCCTCCATCCCCCTGGTCCAGGCAGCGACGAGGTAGTTGGGCCGTGCCGGGTCGAGATATGCGTCCTCGACCACAGTCCCGGGCGTCAGCACGCGGGTGACGTCCCGTCTCACGATCTTGTTCTTGGATGCGGCTTCCACCTGGTCGCAGATCACGACCTTGTGGCCTGCTCGCAGCAGGCGCCCGACGTAGACCTGCCATGCATGGTGCGGCACTCCACACATCGGAGCGCGCCCGGTCTTGCCCAGCGGCCGGGACGTGAGGGTCACGCCCATGATCGGCGCCGCGGTCTCGGCGTCCTCGAAAAAGATCTCGTAGAAATCGCCGAGCCTGAAGAGAAGGATGCCGTCGGGATGCTGGTCCTTCGCTTCCCGGTACTGGCGCATCACCGGGGTCGCGGGTGCAGCCATCCCCTCGGTCATGCCGCCGGCAGTCCCAGCAGCTGACCGGCCGTGGCCTGCAAGACCCGCAGGTGGAGCAGTTCCCCGGGGACGATGTCTCCTCCGGCCAGCACGATCGCTCGCTTGCCCTGCCGGATCCGTCCATAAGGGCGGCCGAGCTCGTCACGTCCTTCGATCAGGACCTCGACATTCCGGCCGATCCATCGAGCCGTCTTGCTGGTTGCGATCTGGCGCTGCAGCGCCAGCAAGTCGTTCAAGCGGCGCAGCTTCTCCGGGTCCGGCACGTCGTCCACCATCCGGTCGGCCGAGAAGGTGCCTGGCCGCGGCGAGTACATCGCCAGGTGCACCACGTCGAACTCGATCTCCTCGAGAAGCGCCCGGGTGTTCAGGAAGGCCGCCTCGGATTCGCCCGGGAACCCGACGATCACGTCCGTGACCAGACCCAGGTCCGGCATCAGGCGGCGAGCCTCCTCGACGATCGCGCGATAGTGCCGCGTCTGATATCCCCGGGCCATGCGCTTGAGGATCGTGTCGTCGCCAGACTGGATCGGCAGCTGAAGCTCGCGGCAGACCACGTCACTGGCGGCCATCACCTCGAGCAGCTCGCGCTCCAGGTCCTGCGGATGCGAAGTCATGAACCGCAGCCGCTTCAGTCCGGGTAAACGCTCGACCGAACGTACGAGGGCTGCCAGGCCGCCGCCACCGTCCGGGTCGTGATAGTCGTCGACGTTCTGACCGAGCAGGACGACCTCCCGGGCTCCCGCGTCGACCGCCTCGCGGCACTCCTCCATCACTGCGGCCATCGACACGTGCTTTTCGCGGCCCCGGACTCGCGGCACGATGCAGAACGTGCAGTTGTGGTCGCATCCCTGGATGACCCTCACGTAGTGGCTGATACCGGTGCGCCCTTCGGGTGGAAGAGACTCGCCCTGAGAGTAGTCGTACCGGGCCTCGAGGCCGGCCAGGAATTCCTCGTAGACGCCGATCGGCACCACCTCGTCGACCTGCGGGAATCTCTTGCGCAGGACTTCCCCTTCTTTGGCCACGATGCAGCCGGTGACCGCGATCGTCCGTTCCGGCGTCTTCCACTCCCGCAGCTCGTGCAGCTTCGAGTACACCCGGTCCTCCGATGCCTGGCGCACGACGCACGTGTTGAGGATGGCGATGTCAGCCCGCTCGAGCGATTCCTCCACGTACCCCGCCGCGAGCAGTCGTCGCGCGAGGCTCTCGGAGTCGGCCGAGCTCATCTGGCACCCGATCGTCCAGATGTTGAACGACCGCGCCCGAGGGGATCCTGCCGTCAGCGGCTCTCCACCAGCAACCTGATCCCGGTGCGCTCTTCGCCGTCGATTGAGATGTCTATGAACGCCGGGATGCAGACCAGGTCAAGGCCGCCTGGGGCCACATAGCCCCGAGAGATCGCGATTGCCTTGACCGCCTGGTTGATGGCGCCGGCCCCGATGGCCTGCACCTCCACCCGCCCTTTGCTCCGGATCACGCCAGCGATAGCCCCTGCCACGGCAACCGGCTTGGAAGTGGCCGAAACCTTCAGCACCTCGACTGGAACGCGCTCGACTGTCATTGCTGGAACCTCTTCAAACGTGTTCACGGTCGACTCTCTGGATCGATGTTGCTCGGCCAGTGGGAGCACTAATGGTAATCAGTACCGAATTGAAAGTCACGGGTCCTGACGCGACCTGGAAACGGGCGGGCACGGCGGTCAGGAACCGCTGGATGACGACGTCCTTGTCCATCCCGATGCAGCTGTCCCGGGGCCCGACCATCCCGACGTCGCTCACGAAGGCGGTCCCGCCCGGCAGCACCCGGGCGTCGGCGGTCGGAACGTGGGTATGGGTGCCCACGACGGCGCTGGCGCGCCCGTCCAGGTACCACCCCATCGCGCTCTTCTCAGAGGTCGCCTCGGCGTGCATGTCGCAGAAAACGATCCTGGTGTCCGGGTGCGCAGCCAGGATCGAGTCGGCGGCCCGGAACGGGTCGTCGAGCCCTTCTCCGGTGAATATCCTTCCCATCAGGTTCATGACCAGGACCTGACGTCCGGCCGCCTCCACCAGGCAGGACCCCTGGCCGGGCGCCCCAGGAGGGTAGTTCGCGGGCCTCAGGACCCGCTCCAGGTGGGGCAGCTCGGGCAGGAAATCCTTCTGGGCGAAGACGTGGTTGCCCGTGGTCACGACGTCGGCGCCGGCGGCTTTGAGCTCGGCCACGATCTTGCCCGTCAGGCCGAAGCCTCCCGCCGCGTTTTCGCCGTTAACGATAGTCAGGTCTGGGCGCAACTCCTTCTTGAGGCCGGGCAGGAGGGCCTTGACGGCATCCCGCCCGGGGTGCCCGACCACGTCGGCAACAAAAAGGATGCGGAATTCGTCGCCGGTCACAGTCACAAGTCTATTGGGCAACAAAAAAGGGAGCCCCGAGTTGGGACTCCCTTGGTGGATCTACTTCGCATATTCCACGGCCCTGGTCTCACGCACCACGGTGACGCGGATCTGGCCCGGGAAGCTGAGCTCTGATTCGATTCGCTTGGCGATGTCCCTGGCCATGAGCTGAGCAGCTGTGTCGTCGATCTGCTCGGGCTTCACCAGGATCCTGACCTCGCGGCCGGCCTGGATGGCGTAGGACTGCTGGACCCCCTGGAAGGAGTTGGCTATCTCCTCCAGCTTCTCCAGCCGCTTGACGTATGCCTCGAGCGACTCTCTGCGCGCCCCTGGGCGAGCTGCGGAAATCGCGTCGGCGGCGATGAGCAGGAGCGCCTCGATGGAGTGAGGCTCCTCGTCGTAGTGGTGCGCGCGAACGGCGTGGACCACCTGTGCGGGGACTCCGTGGCGCTGCAGGAGGTCTGCTCCGATCACGGCGTGCGAGCCCTCGACCTCGTGGTCGATGGACTTGCCGACGTCGTGCAGCAGGCCTGACAGCTTTGCGATCCGAACGTCGGCGCCGATCTCGGCCGCCATCATGGCGGCCAGATAAGCGACCTCTTTCGAGTGGTTCAGCACCTGCTGCCCGTAGCTGGTACGGAAACGCAGGATGCCCAGGTGGCGGACGACCTCAGGGTGAAGACCCTGTAGACCGACCTCCAGGACAGCCGCCTCCCCCTCCTCTTTGACCCTCTGCAGGACCTCCAGGCGGGACTTGGCGACGATCTCTTCGATTCGGGCCGGGTGAATCCGGCCGTCCACGATGAGCTTGTTCAGCGCCACCCTGGCCACCTCTCGGCGGACCGGGTCGAAACCGCT
>DATITA010000134.1:0-34007 GCA_035468355.1 Candidatus Dormiibacterota bacterium | reverse complement strand
GTCTGCGGCAAGCCCCTGGTCGAGCGGCGAGGCAGGTACGGCCTGTTCAAGTCCTGCTCCGATTATCCGAAATGCCCCGGTCCGAAACGCGAGAAAAGGGTGGAAGCCGCCTCCTAGCTACCGGCAGGCGGGGGTTACATTGTCGGCGATGACCCGGCTGTCGGTCCTGGCGGTGGCGGCCCTGCTGTCGGCCTCATGCGGAGGACAGGGCTCGGGCGCCTCCGGCAGCCCCCGCGCCACGGCCTCACCTTCGTCGAGCGCCCAGGCCACCCTATCTCCGCCCCCCAGCGCCACCCCGCTGGCCGGAGCCTTCGGCCTCCTGCTCACCGCCGGAGAGCTCGAGCTCGTCAGACCCGATGCTTCGATCGCGGCCGGCGTGGCGGTCGCCAACGCCTCCGTCCAGTACTGCTCCTCCCAGCACGACGGCGCGGTCCTGGCCCCGCCGGTGAGCGCGAGCAACGATCAGGTCTACTTCAGGGACGGCGACACGAAGATTCGAATGGTCGTGCCCCCGGCGTCGGCGGCCGATGTCACGACTGTGCCCGGCAGCTCGACGGTCGTCAGCTTCTTCTCAGTCAGCCCCGACGACCAGCGGATCGCCGTCCTGGTCGAGGACCTGTCAGGCGCCAGCACGATCGGACTTCGGCTTTACGTCGAGGACCTCCACGGCGGCGGGCATCATTCCGACATCTACACGGCCAGCACCCCCAAGGCAAAGCTGGCCACGACGCTGTGGCCGATGGGCTGGCACCAGGGCGCCCTGGTCCTGGCCCTGATGCCCGCCTGCACCTTCGAGCCTGCCGGCCTCACCCCGTCGGAGTGGCACGTGTCCAACGTCTCCAACGGGGCGCGAATTGCGACCATCCGAGCCGCCGGCTGCACCTTGAGCTACTGGCCTTCGCCGGCGGGGGTCGGCTGCATCAATGCCCAGGGCGTCACGACTTTGTTCGACTGGAGCGGCAAGGTGACGTCAGTGACAGGCCCTCCGACGGCAGGCGTCGGCTACGTGCTCACCGGAGTCTCCCCGGCGGGCCAGAGCGCCTTCTTCTCCACGGGGGCGGCCGTTGGTGCTCCCGCGCCGACGACCCAGATCCTCCAGCTCGGCCCCGGCCCGTATGCGACCGTCCAGGGCCACAGCGCGTGCACCTGGATCGACGAGGACCACCTGCTCGCCCAGGATGCAGTGATCCAGTTCCCGGCTGAGACGCCTGGAAACCTGCAGGTCACCGCGACGGCGACGGCGCTCTCGCAGAGCGGCGAGTGCGCGGGGCGCTTTCCCGGGGGCCTCTGATTCGCCTCTGGGATGCTGGGTATACTCCAGGGGCCAGTCCTTTCGACTGAGTTAGCACGCCCGGGCAAGCCCCTGTCGTTGCCACCACGGTCAACCAGCCGTGCGGTAGCGCCAAAAGGCCGCGGGCGGAAGTGCAACAGGGAGGCAATCGAACGTGGCTCAAGTAACCTTGAAGCAACTGCTGGAGGCGGGTGTCCATTTCGGGCATCAGACCAGCCGCTGGAACCCGAAGATGCGCACCTACATCTTCACGGCGCGCAACGGCATCCACATCATCGACCTGCAGAAGACGGTCCGCCTGCTCGACGAGGCATGGGACTTCGTCCGTGGAGTGGCCGCGAGCGGACGGCCGGTGCTGTTCGTCGGCACCAAGAAGCAGGCGCAGGAGACCATCCAGACCGAGGCCGCGCGGTGCGGCATGTACTTCGTCAACCGCCGGTGGATGGGCGGCATGCTCACCAACTTCGGCACTGTGAAGAAGCGCATCGAAAGGCTCCAGGAGCTGCGCAAGATGCAGCAGGAAGGCCAGTTCGAGCAGATGGCCAAGAAGGAGGCCAAGCGTCTCCAGGATGAGCTCGACAGGCTGATGTTCCACTTCGACGGCATCGCGGACATGAAGCGACTTCCCGGCGCGCTCTTCGTGGTCGATCCGCGCAAGGAGCACATCGCGGTCACCGAGGCCAACCGGTTGAAGATCCCGGTCGTCGCAATCACCGACTCGAACTGCGACCCCGACCTGATCAGCTACGTCATTCCCGGCAACGACGACGCGATTCGCGCCGTCAAGCTGCTCACGGGCAAGATCGCTGACGCCTGCCAGGAAGGGCGCCAGGAGGCCCAGGCTCGCGGCGAGATCCTGCCCGAGGTCGAGGAGCGCGAGTTCCTCGAGACCCCGAGGTACGAGGAGATTGAGGAGTACCTCGAGGACGAGGAGGACTACCTGCCGACCGTGTCGGAAGAGGAGTTCATCGGGCGCACGGCCGACGACGAGGAGGCGCGCTAGTGGCGAAGGTTCCGATGGAGCTGGTCAAGCAGCTTCGAGAGATGTCAGGCGCCGGCATGATGGACTGCAAACAGGCGCTCGAGGAGGCCGAGGGCGACCTCGAGAAGGCCTTCACGATCCTGCGCGAGAAGGGCATCGCCAAGGCCAGCAAGCGCGAGGGCCGCGCGACCGGCCAGGGGGTCGTCGAGGCCTACCTGCACAACACCGGCGACGGCTTCCCGCCGCAGGTCGGTGTGCTGGTCGAGGTCAACTGCGAAACCGACTTCGTGGCCAAGGGCGCGGAGTTCCGCAAGCTAGCCAGGGAGCTGGCGCTCCAGATCGCCGGGTACGAGCCGAGATGGGTGTCACGCGACGACGTCCCGGACGCGGTGCTCGTCGAGGAGAAGACCGTCTACGAAGCGAAGGCGCAGCAGGATGGCAAGCCGGAGCACATCATCCCCAAGATCGTGGAAAGCCAGGTCGAGAACTTCCTCAAGCAGAACTGCCTGCTGGAGCAGCCGTACTTCCGGGAGCCGAAGCACACTGTCGAGGACCTGATCAAGGAAAACATCTCCAAGCTCCAGGAGAACATCACGGTGCGGCGCTTCTCGCGCTTTAACATCAGGGAGACGTAGTCGTCGATAGCCCGCGCGAAGGTGCATTGTTGAGAGAAGAAGTGGGGGATCGCTCGCCGAAGTACAACCGCATCTTGCTCAAGCTGAGCGGTGAGGCGCTTGGTGGCAAGCGGGACTACGGCATCGACCTCGAGGTCGTGCAGACCATCGCCGGGCAGGTCAAGCGGGTGCATCAGATGGGTGTTCAGATCGCGCTGGTGGTCGGCGGGGGCAACATTTTCCGAGGCCTGGCCGCGACCGAGCGCGGGTTCGACCGCGCGACCGGCGACTACATGGGCATGCTGGCTACCGTGATCAACGCCCTCGCCCTGCAGGATGCGCTCGAGCGCACCGGCATCCCCGCGCGCACGATGACGGCCATCCAAATGCCGCAGGTCGCCGAGCCCTACATCCGGCGCCGCGCCGTGCGGCATCTCGAAAAAGGGCGGGTCGTCATCCTGGCTGCAGGCACCGGAAACCCCTACTTCACTACCGACACCACCGCGGCTCTGCGCGCGGTTGAGATCGAGGCGGATGTGATCCTCAAGGCCACGAAGGTCGATGGCGTTTACACCGCCGATCCCAAGCGGGACCCCACCGCGACCAAGTTCGAGCGACTGGGTTACATGGATGTGTTGAATCGAGGCATCGAGGTGATGGACAACACCGCTCTGACCCTCTGCATGGACAATGACGTGCCCATCGTGGTCTTCAACCTCCTCGAGCTTGGGAACATCGAGCGCGTGGTGCTCGGCGATGAGATCGGCACGTTGGTCGCGTCAGGCGTCGGGGCGGCGCGATGATCGATCCGGTCCTTCGCGACGCCGAGTCCAAGATGGCGAAGTCGGTGGACCACTTCGCCGCCGACCTCGCCTCGATCCGCACCGGGCGCGCCAACCCTGCGCTGATCGACAAGGTAATGGTGCCTTATTACGGGACGCCGACGCCGCTAAACCAGCTGGCCCAGATCAGCGCGCCCGAACCGCGGCTGCTGGTGGTCCAGGTCTATGACAAGAGCCAGATCGGCGCCATCGAGAAGGCGCTGCGCAGCGGAGACCAGGGTCTCAACCCCGCGAGCGATGGCACTGTGATCCGCGTCCCGATCCCTCCTCTGACCGAGGAACGCCGTCGCGACTTCGTCAAGCTCGTCCGGCAGAAGGCCGAGGAGGCGCGAGTTGCGATCCGCAACGTGAGGCGCGACGAGCTCCACCAGATCGACCAGATGCAGAAGCAGGGCGAGGTCACCGAGGACGACTCCAAGCGCGCTCACGCCCGCCTTCAAAAGATCACCGAAGCCCAGATCGAGAAGGTCGATGCGCTCGGGGGCCGGAAGGAGACCGAGGTGATGGAGGTCTAGAAGGCTTCCGGCCGGTCGCGGGCCCAATCGGTACGCTTTGCTGGCCCGTGGACTCTCAGATTCCCCGTCATGTCGGCATCATCATGGACGGCAACGGCCGGTGGGCCCGCCGCCGAGGCAAGCCCGCCAGCTACGGCCACCGCGCCGGCGTCCGCGCGATCAAAAGGGTCCTTGACGCCTGCGAGAAGCTCGGCGTCAAAGTGCTCTCCATTTATGCCTTCTCGACCGAGAACTGGTCACGGCCGCGGGCCGAGGTCCGCGCCCTCATGCGGCTCTTCCACGAAACCATGCAGCGCGAGATCGAGGAGATGCACAGGCGCGGTGTGCGGATCGTGGTCAGCGGCCGGCGCGACGACCTTTCGCCGCGCATGAGAGAGCGCATCGAAGAGGCCATGCGGCGGACCGCGAGTAACACCAACGGCGTGCTCAACGTTTGTCTCAATTACGGTGGACGCGCCGAGATCGTGGATGCAGTGAGAAGGATCGTGTCCGACGGGGTGTTGGCGTCCGACGTCGACGAGGCGGCGATATCGGCGCGCATGTACCACCCGGAGCTTCCAGACCCGGACCTGATCATCCGGACCGCCGGGGAGCGTCGGGTCAGCAATTTCCTCCTGTGGCAGGGCGCTTACTCCGAGATGCTCGTCAGCGAGACCCTGTGGCCCGATTACGACGAGGTCGACCTGAAGGCCGCGCTGGCCGACTACGCCACCCGCGTCCGGCGCTTCGGCGGCAGGCCGGAAGGTGCCGCCTCCTAGATGACCACCCGGGACGCCTCGTTGACGGGCGGTTGGAAACCGAGCCAGCTGATGGTGCGCATCCTCAGCGCCTTCGTGATCCTGTTCATCGTGATCGGCCTGATCCTGGCCGGCACATACGGCGCGTACGCCCTGGTGCTGCTGCTCGGTGCGCTCGCCCTGTGGGAGTTCATCGGGCTCTCAGAGGGCATGGGCGCGCGCGCGCCGGCCTGGCTGCTCTTTCCTCTTGGCATCTTCTTCGCCTTCAGCGGCACTCTGCTCAAGGGGATCGACATCGAGCTCGTGCTGGCCCTGACCCTCGTGGGAGGCCTGGCCGTGTTCCTGGTCATGCCGGGCCGCCGTCAGGGGCTGGGCCGCTGGGCGATGGGCCTGACGGGCGCGCTGTACATCGGCATGCCGTTCAACTTCTACCTGCTGCTTTACACATCACGACCCGACGGCCTTCAATGGGCCCTGTTCACGATCCTGGCTGTAGTCGCCAGCGACGTCGCCGCGCTTCTTGTCGGCAGCCGGGTCGGGCGCCATCCCTTCTTCCATAACATCAGCCCGCGCAAGACCGTCGAGGGGGCTGTCGCCGGCCTGGTGGGCTCGGTCCTGGTGATGGTCGTCGGCGTGTCCGCGGTGCTCGGCATCTCACCGTGGCACGCGCTGGTGCTCGGGCTTCTGGTCGGCGTCAGCGCTCAGGTGGGCGACCTGGCCGAATCGCAGATGAAGCGCCTCGCCGAGGTCAAGGACTCGTCGAACATCATCCCCGGGCACGGGGGAGTGCTGGACCGTTTGGACTCCATTCTTTTCCCGCCGATCCTCGTCTTCTTCTATCTGACGATGTTCCACATCTCGGGCTTCTGATGACGCGGCCACTCAACGTCGCAGTCCTCGGCGCCACAGGTTCAATCGGCCGCCAGACCCTGGACGTCATCGATCGCAACCCGGAGCGGTTCCGGCTTTTCGGAGTCACCGAAGGCTCCAGGTCGACGCACCGGGAGGCGGACCACGTGGTACGCGGCCTGGCCGGCGAGCCTGAGTTCGACGCCCGGGTCGAGGCGATGGTGACTGACGCCCGCTGTGATGTGGTGGTGGTCGCGATCCCCGGCGCTCGCGCGCTGGCGCCGACGCTCGCCGCCCTCGAGGCCGGCAAAGAGGTGGCGCTTGCGACCAAAGAGGTCCTGGTCATGGCCGGAGCCCTCGTCATGCGCGCGGCCGCCGAGCGCGGCATCCGCCCGGTCGACTCCGAGCACAGCGCCATCTGGCAGTGCCTGTGGGGCGAGCGCCGGGAGAGCGTGCGGCGGCTGATCATCACCGCCAGCGGCGGGCCTTTCTGGGCCAGGCCCGAGCTGGACCTGGATCGCGTCACGGTCGACGAGGCGCTCAACCACCCGCGCTGGTCGATGGGCCCGAAGGTCACCGTCGACTCGGCGACTTTGATGAACAAAGGCCTGGAGGTCATCGAAGCCCACCACCTTTTCGGGGTCAGCCTGGACGCGATCGACGTGTGCATCCATCCCCAGAGCGTGGTCCACTCCCTGGTCGAGTTCGTGGACGGCTCGCTCAAGGCGCAGCTCGGTCGCCCGGACATGCGGCTGCCGATCGCGGTCGCCCTGGCCTACCCCGAGCGGCTGCCCGGGGCCGTCCCTTCCACCCCGCTCGTGGAGCTGAGCGGCCTGGAGTTCCATGCTCTCGACCCGAACCGGTTTCCCAGCGTGACGATCGCCCGGGCGGCGGCCGCCGCCGGGATGGCCCGCCCCGCAGTGCTCAACGCCGCCAACGAAGAGGCCGTAAACGCGTTCCTGGCCCGGAAGATCCCTTTCAGTGGGATCCTCCGAATGGTCGAGCGGGCGCTGGAGGCGTTCCCGGGCGGCGGCGAGACCCTGGAGGCCATCCTGGAGGCCGATCGCTGGGCGCGCGGTTACGTGAAGGAGAACGGGGCTCTACTCCGGTAGTCTGGGAGCCACATGAGCACCTTCTTGAACCCGGTGATTTACGTGATCGGCGTGGCCGGGATGTTCCTGCTGCTGATCGCTCCCCACGAAGCCGGGCACTTCCTTTTCGCCAAGCTCTTCAAGGTCCGCGTGATCGAGTTCTCGATCGGCGCCGGCACCAAGCTGTGGTCGTTCACCCGGAACGGGACGGTTTATGCGATCAGGCTCCTGCCGATCCTCGGCTACGTGCGGATGGGAGGCATGGAGGCGGACGACTTCAAGGACCCGGACGGCTTCCACACCAGGTCGGCGTGGCAGAAGATCGTGATCCTGGCCGGTGGTCCAGCAGCCAACTTCCTGGTCGCGATGCTGATCATCACCGGCTTCCAGCTGACCCAGATCAACTCCGTCCCGGGGAAGGTGGTCGACGTCGTCGCCGGCTCGCCCGCGGCGAGCGCGGGCTTTCGCGCGGGCGACTCGATCCAGACGGTCAACGGCAAGGCGGTCAGCAGCCCCGACGAGATGCGCAAACAGGAGGATGCCGCGCCCGGAGCGCCGCTCACAGTCGGCGGCGTGCACTCCAACGGACAGAGATTCGAGTACGTGGTGACGCCCGGGTGCTCACAGGGCGCGTGCCAGGTCGGTGTCCGAATCCAGCCCCTGCTGAGCGCGGGCGCCGCGATCTCCTACGGCGTGACCTGGCCGTTCCAGGCGGTGAGCGGCATCGTCCAGGGCTTGTGGTCATTGATCTCCGGCCAGGTGCCGGGCGGGCTGCTCGGTCCGCAGGGCCTGACCGGCCCCATCGGCATCGGCGCGGTCACCTACAGCGCGGTCAGCCAGGGCCCGCCCAGCTATCTCTTCCTGGTCGCGCTGCTTTCGGTGGCCCTCGGCTTCACCAACCTCCTTCCGCTGCTCGCGCTGGACGGAGGGCGGATCGTAGTGGTGGTCCTGGAATGGCTGCGCCGGCGGCCGTTCGACCGCACGACCGAGCTCAACTTCCAGCGCTGGGGTCTGGTCGCCCTGCTGGCCGTGGCCGCGGTGATCAGCTTCCTGGACATCCAGCGCATTGCCAGCGGGCAATTTCCGGGGCTCCACTGATGTCGATGGTCACCCGGCGCAAGTCCATCCCGGTCAACGTCGGCGGCGTAGTCATCGGTGGCGCGGCGCCTATCGCCGTCCAGACCATGACCAAGACCGACACCCGGGACGTCAAGGCGACTCTGCGGCAGATCCACGAGCTGAAGGAGGCCGGCTGCGAGATCGTCCGGCCCGCCGTTCCCGACCACGAAGCCGCCGAGGCTCTCAAGGAGATCGTCAAGGGGTCGCCGCTGCCCGTCATCGCCGACATCCACTACGACCACACCCTCGCGCTGATGGCGATCGAAGCCGGGGTGGCCTGCCTGCGCCTCAACCCGGGGAACATCCCGGACCGAGACAAGGTGACGAAGGTGGTCAACGCCGCGAAGGAAAGACAGATCCCATTTCGGATCGGGGTCAACGCCGGATCGCTGCCCGAAGAAGTGCACAAGAGCATGCGCGAGGAGCACGCGATCGACCGCGACAACCGCGAGCTGACCGCGGACCGAATGGTCGAGGTGGCGCTCGGCCACTGCAAGATCCTGGAGGACCTCGACTACGGCCCGGGCTTCATCAAGGTCTCGCTGAAGGCGACCGACGTTTGGACGAACGTCCTGGCCAACCGCAAGTTCGCGGCGGCGCGCCAGTACCCCATTCACCTCGGCGTCACCGAGTCGGGCCCGGTCGAGGCCGGAAGCATCCGCAGCGCCGTCGGCATGGGCATCCTGCTTAGCGAGGGCATCGGCGACACCATTCGGGTCTCGCTGGCGACCTCCGACCCGCGTGAGGAGGTGCGAGTCGCGCATGAGATCCTCAAGACGCTCGCTTTCCGGAACGAGACCGCGACGCTGGTGGCATGCCCAACCTGCGGCAGGCTCGAGTACGACATGGTGCCGACAGTGAAAGCAGTGGAGGCGCACATCGCGAGGCTCAAAGTGCCGATCACCGTCGCGGTGATGGGCTGCGTCGTCAACGGGCCGGCTGAGGCGCGCCATGCCGACATCGGCGTCACCGGTGGCCGCGGCAAGGGCGTGATTTTCAAGAAAGGTAAGCTTTACCGCACCGTGCCCCAGGAAGAGCTGCTCACCGTGCTTCTGGCCGAGATCGACGCGATCGCGGCCGAGCACGCCCCTGCGCCGGCCCCGCTCCCGCGCTAGCCCGCTGTCGCGCGGGCTTTGCCGACCTTGACACCGAGCACGCAAGAAAACATGGAGCGATGGGCATGAAACAGGACCTCGAGGAGCAGAAGACCTTCGTCAAAGACGTCACCAAGATGTCCGACGATTTCGACAAGTGGTACACCGACGTCATCCGCAAAGCGGAACTGGCGGACTGGTCCGGCATCCGCGGGATGATGGTCGTGCGTCCATACGGCTGGGCGATGTGGGAGAACATTCAGCGCGCCTTCGACGACATGATCAAAGAGAGCGGCCACGAGAACTGGGCGTTCCCCCTGCTCATCCCTCGCGAGTACCTGATGAAGGAGGCCGAGCACATCCAGGGCTTTGCGCCCGAGGTGGCGTGGGTCACGAGAGCAGGAGGCGACAACGCCGAGCTCGAGGAGCCCCTGGCGATCCGGCCGACCTCGGAAACGATCATCGGCACCCTGATCAAGGACTACATACAGAGCCATCGCGACCTGCCCAAGCTGACCAACCAGTGGTGCAACGTGCTGCGTTGGGAGAAGCGCTCAAGGTTGTTCCTGCGCACACGCGAGTTTTTCTGGCAGGAAGGCCACACGTTCCACGCCAACGCCCAGGAAGCGAGGGATGAGGTCGACCTGACGACCGAGTACTACCGCCAGATCGCCGAGGAGTGGCTGGCCGTCCCGGTGATCGTCGGCCGCAAGTCGGAGAGCGAAACCTTCGCCGGTGCGCAGTACACGCACTCGATCGAAGGCATGATGCGTGACGGGCTTGCCCTGCAGATGGGCACGTCGCACTACTTCGGCCAGAACTTCGCCCTTGCGTACGACATCGCCTTCACGAACAAGGAGAACGTGCGCGAGCACTGCTACACGACGTCGTGGGGAATGTCGACCCGCCTCATCGGGGGCCTAGTCATGGCTCATGGCGACGACAGCGGCTTGATCATCCCTCCCAAGATCGCACCGGTCCAGGTAGTGGTCGTTCCCATCCACCGAGATGCCGAATCGCGTGCGCAGGTCGAGACGTACATCAACAGCTGGATCGCCGAGCTGAAGGGCGCCGGCATCCGCTACAAGATCGACTGGCGGGACGAGCGGCCTGGGGAGAAGTACTCGCACTGGGAGCTGCGCGGCGTTCCACTTCGCCTGGAGGTCGGTCCTCGTGACGCTGCCGCCGGGAAGGTCGTGATGGTCGAGCGCCTGGGACGTGAGAAGACGCCCATCTCGGTGGCCGGGATCGGCGAGCAGGTCGGCGCCGCGCTGCACCAGTTCCAGCGCGCTCTGTTTCAGCGGGCGCTCGACTACCGCTCAGCCAACACCTTCGAGGTCGAGACGCTGGACGAGCTGGTGGCGCATTTTCGCGAGCGTGGCGGCTTCGTGTGGGCGCCTTGGTGCGGTGATCCCGCATGCGAGGCGCGCGTCAAGGAGGCAACCGGCGGAGTGACCACGCGTAACTACGCGCCTTCCGAGACCGTGTCCGGGAAATGCTTGGTCGACGGCGCGCCCGCAAAGCGGAGGATCGTGTTCGCCCGCTCTTACTAAAGCCTATCGGGGTGGAGCTTTAGGCCGGATTCACTCCGGCCGTCCACGGGCTTGTCACCTTCCAGGCGCCTCCCAATCGTGGCTGAGGAGGGGAGGGGGTTCCGCGGGGGGACGTCCGTACCCACCCGCGCCATGTGGTGGGCCCGCGCCTACTAAATAGATCTAACCGGTGGAGCTCTAGGCCGGATTTACTCCGGCCGGCACCCCGCGTGTCACCGTCCAGGCGCCACCCATCGTGGCCGAGGAGAGGAGGGGTTCCGCGGGGGAGGACATCTGTCCTCACCCGCGCTATGCGGTGGGGTTCTCGAATGCCCCGATGGCAGGCGCGTTCTCGTACATGGACTTCTGCGCGATGACCTTCAGGGTGCCGTTGTGGACGGCGTCCAGCACGGCTTCGGCCACGTCGGGATGGAAGTGCGTTCCGGCGCCTGTGCGGACCTGGTCCACGGCGGCTTCGAGCGGCATCCCGCGCCTGTACGGTCGGTCTGACGTCATGGCGTCGATGGCGTCGGCCGCGCTGACGATCCACGCGAACATCGGCAGGTCTTCGCCCTTCTTGCCGTCGGGATAGCCCTTGCCGTCGTAGCGCTCGTGGTGCGAGCGGACGATGACCAGCTCGTCCGTGAGCATCTTCAGCCCGCTGAGGATGTTGAAGCCGACGACGGGATGCTCTTTCATCTTGGCGAACTCCTCGTCGGTGAGCTTCCCGGGCTTGGTCAGGATCGCGTCCGGAACCCCGATCTTGCCGATGTCGTGGAGCCTCCCGCCGCGCTCCATGCGCAGCCAGGCCGCCTGCTCGTCGGGGGCGTAGTGCATTTGCCGGGCGATCATCAAGGCGTATTGGGTCACCCGCTCGGAGTGCCCCATTGTGTAAGGGTCGCGGGCGTCGACCGCGTTGGCGAGCGCTTTAAGGGCGTCGAGGATGACCTCTTCGCGGTCCTTGAACAGCCTCGCGTTGTCGATGGCGACCGCGGCCTGGTCGGCGAGCTCTGTGAGCAGATGGCGATGGTCGGTGTTGAACTCGTGGCCGTCCTGATAGTTCGCGAGGAACAGGACGCCGATCGGCGCGCCGCGCAATTTGATCGGGACGCACAGCACCGCTCTGGGGTTCAGCGGGCTGTCGGCGCCGGTGGCATGCTTCATCGCCTCCATGACGGGCTCGCCGGAATCCATCACGCTGCGGCAGATCTCGCCTCCGACGCCGAGCGCGAGCTTCTCGGCGGTGACGTGGTCGGTCCCGAACCCGCCTTTCAACATGAGCTTCGACGACTCCTCGAGCGCTAGCGCGCCGATCTGCGCCGAAGATGCCTTGGCGGCTCCGGCCAGGACCTGTTGAAGGACCAGCGGGAGGTCAAGGGTCGAAGTGGCCGCCCGCAGTGCCTCCTGGAGGTTGCGCAGCTCCCAGATGCTGCGCTGGTTGTCGTCATAGAGCTCTGCGTTCCTGACCGCGACCACCCCCTGGTTGCCGAGGGTCGCCAGGACGCGCTGGTCGTCGCCGGTCCATTCGCGCTTCTGGGCGTCGAACACTGAAATCGTGCCCCAGAGCCGGCCATCTTCGAGCATGGGTGCGCAGATCGCGGCCTGGAGGCCGCACGCGGCGAGGTCCGGCGGAGAGCTGAGGTCGAAGCTCGCGCTGACGTCCGGCACCGCGATCGCCCGCAGGCTCAGCATCACAGCCCCGACGATGCCCTGGCCGTTCTGGAACTCGAGGGCGTCGACGTCGGCGGGAAAACCGAGCGACTTGATCACTTTCTGGCGGCCTTCCGCGGTGGTGTGGGTCAGCAGTCCGGCGGTGCCCATGGTGACCCGTACTGCGGCCTCGATGGTCTTGAGCTTGAGCGCATCGGAGCCTTGCGTCACCGTGGTGAGCGCCTGTGAGACTTCACCGAGAGCGTCGAGCGCGGTGTCGAGCTTGGAAGCCTGGCCGGTGACGACCTGGAGGATGCGCGAATTCTCGACCGCGACCCCGGCCATCGAGCCGAGCTCGGCCAGGGCAGGCACGTCCCGATGGCTGAAGCTCGACGTTGCTCGGCGCCCTAGGCAGAGCGCTCCGATGACGCCGCTCTTGCCCCGGATCGGGGCGAGCGCCTCATTCACGGTGCCGCCCTCCTTCTCAGGCCGCAGGCCGCTGTAGATGTGCTCGTTTTCCTCGACCAGCGCGCGCAGCACCGTCTCGCCGTCGCGGACCTTCAGGAGCTGGCCCTCGACCGGATGCGCCTCAGCCGTGCCGTCGAGCCCCATGTATGTGCCGTCGGCCTGGAACAGCAGCGCGCGGCCGCTCTCGTAGCGGATGACTTCCTTGCCCTTGTCGAGGACCATCTCGAGGACCTCGTTCGTCGTCTTGCCCGACGCTTCTTTGACGAGCTCGTTCATCAGCGAGTAACGCGCGGACTCGCGGCGCGAGAGGGCGACCGCGTGGGCGCTCGCCAGGAGGGCGCCCGCGCGCAGCGTCAACGTGGTGGCGAGCCGCCGGTCGTCCTCGCTGAAGGCCCAGGAACGGTTACCCAGCAGGATGAAGCCTCCGATGTGCTCGCCGATCGGCATGGGGATCGCGAGCAGGCCCTTGATGCCCAGGTCGTCGGGCGTGTACTTGAGGATCTCGAGAAGGGCTCCCTGATCGGTCGTGGCGAAAGACCGGCCTGCCTCGACCGCCTCGAGGATCGGGCCGGTGCTCGCCGCCCTGCGAGGGACCGGCTGGGGGTGGAGGTGCTCCAGGCCGATGCCTGGAGGCTGCGGGATGAAGTGGTGGCCGTCGGGCGATACGAGGTAGTAGCAGGCGAGATCGGCCCCGACCTCGCGCGAGATGTTGATGGTGAGGGCGCCCACGTCGCCCGGCACGCCGGGGCCGTCCGCGTCCGAGGTCGCAGCCATGAACCTTCGGTGCTTCTGCTCGAGCTGGCTGCGCAGGACGTCCACCTCGCTGAGATGCCGCTTGAGGGTGCCTGTGAAGCTGCGGTACGCGATTCCGCCGACGACGCCCGCCAGCCCAAGGAGCAGCAGGCCTGCGAGCTGCATCAGAAGGTCGCCCTGCACCGGGTTGAACTGCGCTATCACCAGGCTTACGGCCAGGGCGGCAGCGGCGGGCGGCAGCGCGAACCGCCACTTCGAGTATGCGACGCCCGCGGCGAATGAAAGCACGCCCGCCACGGCGGCCAGCACCGCGGTCCATCCCCCGCGCCCGCCCGCGTTCAGCGGCGCCCCGACCAGGATCAGCGCGGCGGCGGCCGCGGAGAACCCGATCCTTAGCGCGAAAGTCGACCTATCTGAGCTCATCAGGCGATGGGTACGTCTTGGTGCGTTTTGACCGCACGGGACTCGGTTAGCAAGAGTGGTTGGAGTTCGCCGCCTAAACTTCATGCCGGAAGCAAATTGACCGTATCAGAGCTCCTGAGGATCGCCGACCACCTTGACCCCCAGGGCCAGCAGGTGGTCAGGAAGGCATACGAGCGCGCCGCGGCTGCGCACACGGGCCAGCGCCGGCTGTCGGGCGAGGAGTACGTAAACCATCCTCTCGAGGTCGCGGCGATCCTCGCCGACCTCGAGCTCGACGCCGAGACGATTGCCGCCGCCCTCCTGCACGACACCGTCGAAGACACAAACCTGACCGCTGACGAGGTCCAGCGGGAGTTCGGCCCAGAGGTGGCCAGGCTGGTCGACGGCGTGACGAAGCTCGGCCGGATCGCCCTGCGATCGGATCAGCAGCAGCAGGCCGAAAACATCCGGAAGATGATGGTGGCGATGGCGGAGGACCTGCGGGTCGTCCTCATCAAGCTCGCGGATCGCCTCCACAACATGCGCACCCTCGACCCGCTGCCTGAGGTCAAGCGGCGCAAGATCTCGCGCGAGACGCTCGACATCTACGCGCCGTTGGCCCACCGGCTGGGCATCGGGCAGATCAAATGGGAGCTCGAGGACCTCGCTTTCCGCAACCTTGAGCCAGAGGCCTACGACGACGTCGTCAAGCGCATTGCGCGCAAGAGGCACGAACGCGAAACCCTTGTTTCAGACCTGCGGGACATCCTTGCCCGCGAGCTCGAGAAGGTCGGCATCCTGGCCGAGATCACCGGCAGGCCGAAGCACATCTACTCGGTCTGGCAGAAGATGACCAGGGAAAGCAAAGACTTCTCCGAGATCTACGACCTGTCCGCCATCCGCGTGCAGGTCGACTCGGTCCGTGACTGCTACGGGGTGCTGGGCGTCGTGCACTCGTTGTGGAAGCCGATGCCGGGGAGGTTCAAGGATTACATCGCGATGCCCAAATCCAATGGATACCAGTCGCTGCACACGACGGTGATCACGCACACGGGCGAGCCGATCGAGATCCAGATTCGCACCCACGAGATGCACCGCGTGGCCGAGTTCGGCGTCGCGGCACACTGGACGTACAAGGAAAAGGGCGGCAAGGATTCGAGCTTCGACCAGAAACTCTCCTGGCTGCGCAGCCTCCTCGAGTGGCAGAACGAGGTGGGGGACGCCGAGTCCTTCCTCGACACCGTCAAGGTCGACCTGTTCCAGGACGAGGTGTACGTCTTCACCCCCAAGGGCGACGTCCTGAACCTGCCCGCCGACTCGACCCCCGTGGATTTCGCCTATCGCATCCACACCGAGGTCGGCCACCACTGCATCGGCGCCAAGGTCAACGGGCGAATGGTCCCGCTCGACTATGCGCTCCAGAACGGCGAGATCGTCGAGATCCTCACCTCCAAGGGGCCGCACGGGCCGAGCCGCGACTGGCTCAACTTCGTCAAGAGCGCCTCGGCGAAAGAGCGCATTCGCAAGTGGTTCAAAGGCCAACGGCGTGAGGAGAACGTGGCCAAGGGTCGCGATCTGCTCGACAAGGAGCTGCACCGAATGCATCGCGTCAACCTTGCCGACCTTCCTGAGTCGAAGCTCCTCGAGATCGCGACCATGCACAAGCTAAACACCACCGACGACTTCCTGGCAGCCATCGGCTACGGCGACCTTTCACCGCACGCGGTCGTGATGCGGATGGCCCCCAGCCTCGACGCGCCGGGGGGCGACCTGCGGGCGATTCCCCTCGTTCCCACCGTCCACCCCGCGCCGCGGGTGCTGGTGCACGGCGAGAAGGGAGTCCTCACGAAGATCGCGCCTTGCTGTCAGCCGGTGCCCGGCGACGCGATCGTCGGTTACACGACGCGCGGCAAGGGTGTGACAGTGCACCGGGCGGACTGCATCAACGCGGTCAACGCGCAGGATGCGGCGCGCGTCGTGCCCGTCGATTGGGATGCGGAGGCGACCCACCTCTACCCCGTCGCGATCAAGATCGAGGCCTGGGACCGCCAGGGGCTGTTGCGCGACATCGCCACCGTCGTGGCTGAGAATCGAGTCAACATGTCGGCGCTCGAGGTCCACGTCTATGACGACAAGACCGCCGTCGTCTCGGCCACGGTCGAGATCGATTCCTTGGCTCAGCTCTCGCGCGTGATGGAGAAGCTGGAAGCAGTGCGAGACGTGCACACGGTGGCCCGCGAAGCGTCGTGACGCTGCGCGTGGAGGTCACTGCCGACCGGCGCTTCGGGACCAACTCGTATCTGATCGAGGACGACGCGACCCACGACGCGGTGGTGATCGACGCCAACCTTGAACCCGACGTCATGGTCGAGCTCGCGCGCCGGCGCGAAGCCAACGTCAAGGCGATCCTGTTCACCCACACCGACCTCGATCACATCGCGGGGCTGCACGAGTTGCTTGAGGCGTTCGGTGCGGTGCCGGTCGCGGTCCACGACGCCGAGCGAGCCGTCCTGGTCGAGGGCAAACCGTTGCGCCGGGAGTTCGGGCCCATCGCGACCCGAGTCGAGAACGTGGTCAGTCTGGTCGACGGCGAGACGTTCCGCGCCGGGTCGCTCGTGTTCGAGGTGCTGCATACTCCTGGCCACAGCCCGGGAGGCGTCACCCTGAAGATCGGAGACTGCCTGTTCACCGGCGACGCCCTGTTCGCGGGCTCGGTGGGGCGCTCGGATTTCGCCAATTCGGACGGGGAGGCTCTGCTGGAGGGAATCCGCAGCAGGTTGCTCTCGCTACCCGACGACTATGTCGTGTACAGCGGCCACGGACCGGCGACCACGATCGGCCGGGAGCGGCGGACGAACCCCTTTCTGACCTAGCGCTGCGTCAGCAGTGGCCGATCGTCAGGACGACGATGAGGGCCGGCCCGAGAAGGATCAGCCACAGGGTGGGGAAGACGCAGCCGACCGTGGGCAGGAGGATCTTCAGCGAGGCTTGCGCGGCCTCGGTCCGGATCTTCAACCGGCGCTTGACGCGCATCTGCGCCGAGTGCGCCGTGATGGTCCGCGCAATCGGCACCCCGGTGCGCTCGGCATGCAGGATGCCCTTGACCAGCGAGGTGAAGTCGTCGATGCCGGTCAGCTCGGCCATCTCCTCGAGAGCCTCGGCGCGCGGGCGCCCGAGCTCGATCTCGCGCAGCGCCCGGGCGACCAGGAGGGTTAGCGGCCCCTCCTGGTGTCGCACCAGCTGTTCCAAAGCGCGGTCCAGCCCGAGGCCCGCCTCCATGCTGATCGCGACCACGTCAAGCGCGTTCGGCAGGGCGGCGAGGAGCTCCGTCCGGCGGTCGCGCACAAGTTGGTCGAGCCACAGCACCGGCAGGTAGAAACCAAGCGCCACCCCGATCAAGAGCGCCAGCCCGATGGCAACGGGCGCGCCGATGAGCACCCCGAGCCCGGTGCCGGCGGCGCCGAGCGCCGCGGCCGCAGCGATCCTCAGGGTCTGGACGCCCGCAGGGTCGAGCCCGAGGGGGTTGCCCACGAAGTCGAGCTGGCGGCGGAAGTGCTCCGCCTGGGCCGCGGGCGTGAAGCGGTTGATCTGCCGCGCCAGCCAGCGGCGGAGCGGGGCGGTGAGGCGCTCGCTCAGCGGCCGCTCCAGCTTGAGGGCGACGGCGCTCTGCCCGAGCCCTATCTCCTGCCTGGCCAGGCGCTCGCGGGCGAGCGTGGCGGCGTCGCTCGCCCGTGACGCCACGATGCCGACGGCGAGCAGGTACACGCCGAACGCCGCCACCACCCCCAGCACGATGGGCAGGGTGCTCACGCGATCCTCGTCAGGCGCCGGATCAGGAAGTTGCCGATCACGAGCAGGATGGCGGCGAGAGCGAGCACCGCCCAGCCCAGCGCGTTGGTGAACATCGGCCGGAAGTAGTTGGGAACCACGAGGAACAGGAAGGCCGCGGCGACGATGGGCAGCAGCGTCACGATGAGCGCGGAGGCGCGTGACTGCGCCGTCGCCGCCAGGACCTCGGCGCGCATCTCGGACCGCTGCCGCATCGTGTCCGACAGGGTGATCAGAACGGCCGGCAGGTCGCCTCCGAATGAGTGCTGAATCGTGATCACCATGACCATCAGCCGCAGGTCATCGCTGCCGATTCGCTTGACCATGTTGTTGAGCGCGCTCTCGATGGAAGCGCCAAGCTCGATCTCGCGGCGCGCGAGGCCGAACTCGTCCGACATCGGCGGTCCGGCGTTGTCGGTCACCGAGCCGAGGGCCTGTGTGACGGATTGCCCGGCCTTCATCGAGTTGGCGATCAGCTCCATAGCCCGGGGCAGGCCGGCATCGAACAGCTGCAGGCGATGTCCGCGGCGGTTGTGCAGGTATAGGGCCGGGGCGACATATCCGACGACTGCCATGACCACGAACGGAAGGCCGACGCCGAACCTCAGAAGACCGATGACCGCGAGCACCGCGGCGCTGGCCGCCTGAAGAATCCTGAACTCGTAGGGACGCAGGTCGAGGTCCGCGCTGGCGAGGTCTCGTGCCAGCGAGCCCCGCTCGCTGGCCGTGATCCACACCGGGGCGCCGCCAGGTTCGAACCGGCGCCGAAGCTGCTCGCGCACGTCGGCCAGCGAGCGATAGGTGACCCGGCTGCTCGCCCCGGCCGCGTCGGCGGCCCGTTGCGGGGTGACCAGACCGTACACGACGAGGCCGACGCCCAACGCGGCGGCGAGGGCGACCAGGAGCACGATGGTTGGCATCAGCGCCTCGAGACGCTCAGGGGGTGGTGAAGTGCCAGCGCGCGTCCACTTCTTTGGGGCCAACTCCGGCGGCTGAACTTAGCTTGGGGCATGAAGGGTCAGGTTGAGCCGGCGTGGCGGCGGAGTCGTGAAACGACTCGAGTGTGTATTTCATAGTCGAATTGTTTAGGAGCCAGAACAGGAACTCCGAATCGCAGCTCGTCATCAGAAGAGTCAGGCTGCTCGTCACGGCAGCCGCCGTCGCGCTGCCGGGAGTGGCCGGGCCGACCCTGATCACGTCCAGATCGCGAAAGACGGTTCGCACGACGGGCGCGCCGGGGCTGGCGCCGAAGGCGCTGCTGTTGATGGTGGCGAGCATCGTGATGCGGTCGCCGACCTGCACATATCCACCCACGCCGAGCAGCTCGCCGGCGGGCACGGTGACCGCCACGTAACCGGAGGGGATGGGGAGGAAGGCAACGTCACTGTTGCTCAGCAGGTCGCCGGCGGGGGCCGTGAGATTCGCGGTCACGGGATAGCCTGCCGGAATGTCGACGCGGGCTCCCCTGCCGGCCACGTGCGCGATCGAGGAGGAGGCCCCGGGCGGCACCGGGCTGTAGGCCATGAGCTCCAGGTCAGACGCCTGGATCAGCGTCCTGGCGCTGATGCCGTTCCTGGCCACCACGATCTTCGTGCCGGTCGTCGTGCCCTGGATCAGGGGCAGGCTCGCCAGCAAGGCCGCTGTCCCGAAGGCGATCACGGCGAGCACCGCCCCGATCACGATGTAGAGGCGCCCGCGCCGCGGACGCCCCGCGGAAGAGTTGCTTATCGACATGAATAGGCCGCAAGCCTGCCACGATGCGCCGCCGGGCGCAACTTATTCGACAAGAACGGCCTCCACCAGCGCTGTGCTGACGCCGTAGTCCCCGCCGATCGCGGTGCGGGCGCCGGCCCCGGCCGAAATCGAGAGGCTCCCGCACTGCAAGGTGCCCTCGATCATCGAAGCACCGTTGACTGAGTCAGCACAGGCTCCCGCCCAGAACACCGAGCCGAGCAACCAGTGGGTGACCGACGACCCTTTGATCGCGATCTGGCCGGTGGCGCCCGGGGCCTCCCATATGAGCGTGTTCCAGCAGGCGCGGTCCCCGTTGGGGCACCACGACGAGGCGGCGCAGCTGCTGTCGCCCGTGGGCGCCGACGAGCAGGGGGCGGCGAACCACGTGTAGCCGCCGCCTGAAGCGGCGTCGAAGGGGGCGTTGGGCGGGCAGGCTGAGATCGAGCAGGGGGTCGATCCGAAAGCGCACGCGCCCGCGCATGCAGCGCCGCCGCCGGCTGCGCACGTCCCGGACGAGAAGCTCGCCTGGTTGACGAACTCGAGCGTGACGTCCCGGGCCATCAGGCGACTTCCGTTGAGGCAGATGCCGCCGACCCCGGCGGACCCCGAGCCGTTGAAGTAGTAAAAACCCGGGTCCAGGACGACTCCGGAGGCCCCTGCCGCGGCCGGCTTGAATGCCGCGACTACCGAAGCCCACTTGGTCGGCGTGCCCACGCTGACCGACTCGCTTGCGGGCAAGCCGGCAACCGGATTGACTTCATAGTCGGATGCGAATCCCTCGACCGACATGTCCGATGCGATGTTGGTCCACCCAGCGCCGGGGTTGTAAGTCTGGCCGGCCTGCTGCAGGGCGCCCATGTCCGTGACCACGAGCTCGCCCGCGGTCGTGACAGACCCACTGGTCGCGATCGTCACCGCCGACTGGTTGGTGGTCTGGGTCAGGGTTCCCGTGAGGTCGAGCGCCGCGGCCGCCGCGCCGGACCACTCGCTCATCTGGCCGACGCCGTCGATCGATGCCGGGTCGAGCCCGAAGTCGGCGGTCGTGATGCCGCCGGGATTGTTCGGGTAGTACCAGATCTGGGTGTGTGCAATGACGTGTTGAAAGTTCTCGACTGCCGGCAGCCAGCTGGCGGACGGAGGCGTGAACGGCTTGTTGGAGGGGTTGGTGTCGGAGCGCAGCGTGACGACCAGCAGGGTGCCGGTGGTGCTAGGTGAAGGCAGCGTGACGACGATGTCCTTCCTCGCCGGGCCGATCTCCGGCCCGATCTGGACCTTGGCGATGCCTCCAGTCAGGGGGCTCGGGTCGAGGTAGCCGTAACAGCTCGGCTTGTAGTGGTAGACGCCGCCGGCATCCTTGGTCGGAGCGGGTCCCAATCCGGTGGCCACGATCGAGCCGTTGACCTTGATCGGGGTCGAGTACGCGCCCCCCGCAGTGCATGCCGCCCCGAGCAGGCCGCCGGCGCTGTTCTGCAGGGTCGCGATCGCGGACGCGTCGGTGTCCGGCTCCGGTGGCTGCGCTGACGAAAGAGGCGCCACCGGTCGCGGGGCGACACCCGCGGCGCACGGGTTTGGGTCGGTAGCCACGTCGCCGGCTGAAAGGAAGGCGTTGGTCCCGATCGTCCCGCAGGCCACCGGAACGTGCCCCGAGACCTCGGAACCGTCTGCGCAAATCGCGTTGCTGCTCCCAGCGTTTGCGCCAGCGCTGCACAAGCCTCCGGCCGCGTTCCAGCTCTGGCCACCCGTGTACACCGCGACGTCTCCGAGGTCGGAGTACGTCCCGGACGTCGCATCGAAGCGCGCGTGCGCGTACAAAGCGCAGCTTCCGCTCAGAGCGATTGGGTTCTGCGTCGCGACGGAGCCGGCGATGTTGACCTGGCCGCCTGTGCAGAACAGTGACGTCGTCGAAAGAGCGGTGGTGGAACCCGCCAGCTGCAGGGCGACCGCGCGGCGCACCACGCTGGTGCTGGTCTGCCCCATCTGAGTTCCGAAGGAGATCGGAAGAGTGAGCGTGAGGATCACCTCGACCTGCTGTTGATGCTCGCGATACGGATAGTGGATCGTCTCGCTCAGCCCTCCGGCGAAGGTGTCGGTCCCGGTGTAGGGCGTAGCGCACGTGCCGCCCGCGATGCCGAGTGCGCCCGTGCGAGCTCGCTGGCTCGCGACGAAGTTGTCGGCCTCGGTGATGACCGCGTTCGCGCTCGCGGCGTTGCACCCGATACCGATCTTCATGGCGGAATCGAGGGCTGCCTGGTCCGCCAGCTGTTGCAGCTGGTTCTTCTGCCACTCGACGGAGCCAGCCAACAGCACGAGGGCGGCGGACCCGATGAGCGCGAGCAGCGCGAATGCCACCAGAATGATGACCTGGCCGGATTGGTTGTGGCGGTGCATCAAAACTCGAGCCGCTCGACTGTCTGGGAGTCGAAGGTCACCGTCGCCGGTATGCCGAGGAACCGAGCCAGCACCGGTTGCCATTTGAGCTTGAGGTCCACCACCACCCGCTGGTGTCCGCCCGTGCGCACGGGACCACATGCGGGACAGCCCCATCGCGTGACCGGGCTCGCGCTGGAGTCCAGCTCGTAGATGAAGACGTACACGGTGTTGCTCGCGGCGCCGGCCAGCAGCGTGATCGCGCCGGGCTGCGTGGGGTCGGCGTTGGCGACGTAGGTTCCATAGGCGGGAGGGGTGTTCGTCGCCGTTGAGTCGAGATAGACGACCGAGGCGCCGAGCGAATCGAGGGCGTGGGCCCCGTTGACGGCGGAACTGAGAGAGCACGGCGCTGCCAGGGCGGTGCAGTCAGGCGGCAGCAGGTTGGACCCGTTGTAGTACGCAAGCGTGGCCTGGCGCGCGGTGTCGCGCGATGCGCCCTGAAGGAGCGTGTAGAGCAGCAGGCCGCGCCCTATGTCGACGCTAGCGCCGATCAGCAGTAGGACGATAGGCGCCACCAGGACGAACTCGACCAGCGCCTGGCCGGCGGACGGGCCGCGGCGTATGACCGATGTCACCAGGAAGTCGTGGCGCGGCTCGTCCCCGAGATGGTGATTCCGCCACCCAGGAGATTCAAGTCGCTGAAGCCGTAGTAGACGTAGACATCGACCTCTTTCTGAGCGAGCAGGGTGGGGGAGCCCGCGCAGTCGACCGGGCTCCCGCACCACACGACCACGATGGCCTGGCCCGGCGTCGGAGTGACGGAACCTGCCGCCGGCTTGGTCCCCACAACGGCCGGGCAGCTGACGTTGGAGGTCACCGCCGCCAGGTCCGCGGTCACCAGGTTGCACACCGCTGCCGCCCCGGGGCCGTTGGTGGATGCGGTCTTGCCGGCCAGGTATCTCGCTCCGTCTCTCGCGGCGTTCGAGGTTGCGATGGCCAGCGAATAACCCCGTCCCATCTCCATTGTGCCGGCGGCGAGGAACATGAGCACCGGCAGCGCGATCGCGAGCTCGACCAGCGCCTGGCCGCGCCGTCGACGCGTGGCGTCATCCATCAAGCTTCAGGCTCGCCAGGATCACGCGCGCGAGTTCGGTGGCTCCGCGTGAGACCAGCGATGACGGGTCGCGCAAGAGGACCAGGCCTCCGGCCAAAGTCGAGTCCTCCGGCCTGGAATCGTCGAAACCGACGACGACCGACATCTTGCGTCCGAGGATCGACTCGACCGCCGCTCGGTCGAGAGGCGGATGGGGTGATCGCTGGTTGAGAACGAGCACGATCTTGTTGTCGGGCACGTTCATGATGTCGCGGAACACTGCGAGGGCCCTGCGCGCATCCGTCATCGCCGCGATCTCCGGTGGCGTGACCACGACCAGGCATTCGGCCCGCTCGATGACGGCGAGGGCGGCTTCCCCGAGCGATGTCCCGAGGTCGGCGACGACGATCTTCTGCCAGTCGACCACGACATCCAGGACGCGCCCTGTCACGTCGCCGGTGACGCGGTCCACCTCCTCCGGCCGCAGCGTCCCGGGGAGGACGCCCATCCCCGAACGGTGGTTGACGATGTTGCCCCTGAGCACGGCCTCGAAGCCGGCCGCCGCCGTCCGAGAGGCGCTGGCGATCGACCCTGTAGCGATGAGGTCGGCGAACAGCGCCGCGTGGCCGAACGGGGCCGCCAGGTCGATCAGCAGGACCTGGTGCGGGAACTTCTTAGCCAGGGCCGCGGTGGTGTTGATCGCGAGCGTCGTGGTCCCCGAGCCGCCCTTGGCCGAGAAGAAGGCGACGATCGGCGCCACCGAGCGAGACTTGACCTGCGTTTCCGCAGCCCGCGCGGCGGACAGTTCCTGCTCCCACACCTTTTCGAGCTTCGCGGCCACGGGCGCGACTGCGGCGCCCAGCCCCTCCAGGAGACCGTCCCGGTCCAGCGTGAGCAGCACTGCGTCGGTGAGCCCGAAGAGGCTGGTGACGTACCGCTCACGGGTGGGTGCGGCGGGGAGGATCACCTGGTCGCCCGGCGCCGGGCGGCGCGTCAGCAGCACCTTGCCCGTGCCGTCGGCGATCGACTGCTCGACCTGGCCGGACGCGAGGAACACGACGACGTCTCCGCCAGTGTCTCCGAGACGGAGCGTATCGCGGGACTTGAGGCCAAGAGACCTCATGCGGCGAGCGATCGCTCGGATCGGGCCGTCCCCGAGCTCGGCGAACACCGATGACATCTCCAGGACCCGGACCCTGCCCTGCAGGGCGGAGGGGGTCTCGGCGGCGCCAGGTACCGTGCTGCCAGCCACTTGAAGTGGGTCTTCCTCCCGCGCCCGAGGTAAGGTTTCGCGAACCTCACGGGCACTCAAAACGTCGATAATGTACCAACGTCCCCCCAGATCGACCCCCCGCATCGCAGTAATGGCTCGAATACGAGGCTGATGCCTCAGACGGCGGGACGGGTGCTTGCTGGCCGCTCGAGACTTGCTGAGCGCATCGACCGTGTGCTTAATGGCGCCCTTGCCGGCGAGCCGGCCGTGATCGTGAACGTCAGTGCCGCCGACCTTCTCGGGGAGTCCGTGCCTGTGGCAAGGGTCATCTCGGCCGCCCTGGCCCGGCCTGGCAGCGGGCTGTCCGCTCATTGGCTGGTCACGGAGGCGTTCCGGCACTCGGGTCTCGCCGACAAGATCTTCGACTCGCTGGCGAGCGGCGATCCGGCGATCAGGGCGGCGGCCTGCCGGCTTTGTGGGGCGATGCGCCTGACCGAGTCGGTGCCCTGGATCGGCGACCTCATGGGTGATCCAGACCCGCTGGTGCGGCGCACGGCCACCCGGGCCCTGGGTCGGCTCGGCGGGCGCCGCGCGGTGGAGATCCTGGTCGGCATGGCCGACCAGGTTGCCCTCCACCGTCTCGCGATCACCCTGGCTCAGGCGGCTTCCGACGTCGACATCGAAGCCTTGATGAGGCAGCCGCCCTCTGAGAAGGCGGCGGTAGCGACTGTGATGGCGTGCGGCCTGCGAAGGGACGACCTACGGGTGCCGCCCTTGCTGGGCATTGGGCACGATCAACGGTGGCCAAAGCAAGTGCGCTTTGCCGCCTGCAAGGCCCTGGCGATGATCGGCGACCTGGCGGCCAGCGACGGCTTGAGCCAGCTGGCGACCGCCGACCCGGACCCGAACGTCAGGGCGGTCGCCGCGCGCGCCCACCGGCGCCTTCTGAAGACAGCCCTACGTAGGAAGCTGTGAAGCTCTCGGAACGGTTTGACCGCCGCTACCAGCAGGCGCCGGCGCCGGCGAGTCCCGAGCCCCCCGAGCCCGCGGCCTCCAACGGCCCCGCGACGGTGGCGCCGGTCGAGCGGAGAGCGGTCGGTCGGGAACCGATCGCGTCCGCCGCGGTCGTTGCGCCGGCCGAGACGCCGGCCCGGTCAGACCCGGGCGGGCAGCTGAGCCCCGTTTTGTCCGCGGCCAAGACCGAGATCCACGCGGTGCTCCTGGCCCGCCATGCCGGCGCCATCGACATCAACAACCGCGCCGGCATCAGGCGTCTGCTCACGCAGCTCACCGAGGACCATTTCCGCGCCAAACCTCCAGCGGTCTTGATCACCGCCGCCGACCGCGAGAGGCTCGTCGAGATCCTTTTCGACGACGTCATCGGGCTCGGTCCTCTCGAGTCGCTGCTTCGAGACCCGGGGGTGACGGAGATCATGGTCAACCGGCCGGAGCAGATCTTCGTGGAGCGGGCAGGACGAATCGAGCTGACCACCCTCGCCTTCGCCGACGAGGGCAGCCTTCGCCGCGTGATCGACCGCATCGTCTCGACCATCGGTCGGCGTGTCGATGAATCGGAGCCGATGTGCGACGCGCGCTTGAAGGATGGTTCGCGCGTCAACGTGGTCATCCCACCGGTGGCGATCTACGGACCGTGCTTGACCATCCGCAAATTCGGTCGCGAGGTGTTGACGCCGGAGAAGATCGTGGAGAGCGGTGGATCGAGCGAGGCCATCATCGAGTACCTGGACGCGGCGGTGAAGACACGCCTGAACATCATCGTGTCGGGTGGCACAGGCTCCGGCAAGACCACGCTGTTGAACGTCCTGTCGGGGTTCATCCCAGCCACCGAGCGGATCGTCACTTGCGAGGACGCGGCCGAGCTTCGGCTTCGACAGGTGCACGTCGTAAGCCTGGAGTCGAAGCCCGCGAACGTGGAGGGCCGAGGCCTCATCTCGATCCGGGACCTCGTGCGCAACTCTCTGCGCATGAGACCCGACCGGATCATCGTGGGCGAGTGTCGTGGTGGCGAGGCCCTGGACATGCTGCAGGCGATGAACACCGGGCATGACGGTTCGATGAGCACGCTGCACGCCAACAACCCCCACGACGCCCTGAACCGCCTGGAGACCCTTGTCCTCCTCGCCGGCACGGAGCTGCCTTCCCGAGCCATTCGCAGCCAGATCGCATCGGCGATCAACGTCATTGTCCAGACCGAGCGAACCCGCGGCGGCGGCAGGAAGATCACGAGCGTGGCCGAGGTGCTCGGAATCGTCGAAGGCGAGCTCGTGCTTCAGGAGGTCTTCGCCTTCCGACAGGTCGGTGTCACGCCGGACGGTCGGGCGGTCGGCTATCACACCGCGACCGGGTCACGTTCGAACTTCGACGCGCACTTCAAATCGAACGGCACCCAGCTGCCTGAATCGATGTTCGCGCCGACCGAGCAGCCGCCCGCGGAGCAGCTCTACTGATGGGCCAGTTTCGAGCTGGGGACGACAAGCCGGACGCGGTGCCAGGATCTGGCGTGAACGGCTCCGGCCGGCGCGTTGTAATCGACGCGGAGCTGATGGCCGACATCGGGCACCAGCTGCGCAACCAGCTCAACGCGGTAGTCGGGGCTGCCGGCCTGCTGTCGAGCGGTGCGGAAAACGCGGAGGAGCGCGAACTTGCGTCGATCGTCGAGATCGGCGCCGAGCAGGTGGCCAGGCTGATTGACGACGTCCTCGACGCGGCGGTAATGCAGGGCGGCGAGGTCGAGCTCGCGCTCCACCCCTTCGACCTGAGGTCGTGCGTCGAGATGTGCCTGGCCATGGTCGCGGACGACGCCGGCGTCAAGAGCCTTGATCTTTCGTTCGGCGCGCAGCCGGACGTTCCGAGCATCGTGGTCGGAGACTCGAGGCGGCTGGAGCAAATCCTGCTCACACTGCTCCACGGGGCCGTCGATCGCACCTTTCGTGGGGGCGTCGGCATCGAGCTGAGCAGCGAGGACCGTGGAGGGCTGGTCGCCCTGCATTTCACAATCCGCGACACAGGCCGCGGCGTGCCGGCCAGGATCCTGCGCGGCGGTCTCGAAGGTGCGCCGCCCGCGCACGAGCACATGGAGCCGGGTGACAGGCTGGCCGTGCTGAGTTTGAGCATCACCAAGCAGCTCGTCGAGATGATGGACGGCGACCTGCGCGTCGAGCAGGGCGGGGTCGAGGCGGGCCCTGACGCCGGGACCGCATTCGATTTCACGATCCTGGCCCAGGCTCTTCCGGCCTCGGTCGCGACCGGTCAGCTGACGCTCGACGGGATGCGGGTCCTGGTGGTGTCAACCGACATCACAGACAAGAGGGTGCTCGCGCTGCAAGCGGAGCAGTGGGGCGCCACCGCCACGCCGGCTATGCCTGAGGAGGCTTTGGGCATAGTCCAGGAAGGCCGGCCATTCGACATCGCGCTGGTTGAGCACCGACCGCCGGCGATCGACGGGTTGGCGCTGTCGACCGAGATCCGTTCACAGCGACGTCCCGACCAGCTCCCGATCGTTCTCATCTCCGTGGCGTCCCCGGGACCCGCGGAGGCCGAGGCCGCCGACAACGGCGTGATCCAGGCGACGCTGACCAAGCCGGTGGTGCCACGCACTCTCCACGATGTGATGGTCCAGGTCGGAGCGCACGGCGAGGCGCCTCCCCCGGTGGCGAAAGACGCCAGGCCTGAAGGCCTCAGCGTGTTGATCGCCGATGACAACGCCCTGAACCAGAACCTGCTGCGCAGGCTCGTGGCCAAGCTCGGTCACAGCGCCGACGTAGTCTCCAACGGCCGCGAAGCCGTGGCGGCCGTCGCGCAGCAGCCGTATGACGCCGTCCTCATGGACGTGTTGATGCCCGAGATGGACGGGCTAGCGGCCGCGGAGGCGATCTGCCGGCGCTGGCCGCGCGGCAACCGGCCGCGACTAATCGCCCTCACGGCGCTCGCCGGCCCGGGCGACCAGGAGCGGTGCATCAAGGCCGGGTTCGACGACTACATGAGCAAACCCGTCCACCTGGCCGACCTGGTCGAGGCGCTCAGGGCGGCGGCCGGCTATCGCACCAACCGGGAGCGACCGGCGCTCTGACAGGACCTCCCTAGCGGCGGAGCCTGGAGTCCACGCTCGCCTCGTGGGACGAGCGACGCGAAGCCCGGGCCTCGAGGAGTACCACCGCGATCACGAGCGCCCCGCCCAGCACCATCAGCCCGCCGAGGGATTCGGCCGCGACGCCGCGTGGCTGCACGATGATCTGGACCATCGCCGCGCCGAAGACGAGGATGTAGCTCAACCCGAGCAGGCGCACGCGCGGCGCGACCTCCTGATCGTCGCCTCCTCGCCACGGCCGCTTTCCGATGATCAACAGGTATGCGCCGGTGATCAGGGCCAGCGCGGCAAGGACGAGTGAGATGAGCTGGATGAGGGCGGTGGTCACCGGCGCCAGATATTAACGCCAATCGACACGCACGCCTGAAGCTGAGGAGCAGATTCTGCGCGCCCTCCGGATGGGCAAAACCCGCGGTTCTTACAATCGAACATCCGATGCCTCGCTCCGAGCCGATCAACTCAGTCCGCGGCATGCGCGACATCCTGCCGGGCGAGCGCCCTTTGTGGCGCGCCGCGGAGAAGGCGGCCGTCGACGTCGCGCGGCGCTACGGCTACGAGGAGATCCAAACGCCGATCATCGAGTCGGCAGAGTTGATCGAGCGCGTGGGCGAGGACACCGACGCCGTCGCCAAAGAGCTGTATCGGTTCGAAGACCGGGGAGGCCGCAACTTGGCCCTGCGGCCCGAGGCCACGGCGGGTGTCGTGCGCGCGTACTTCGAAGGCGGGCTCAACCAGGCGGCGCCGCCGTCCCGCCTGTACCTGATCGGGCCAATGTTCCGCTACGACCGCCCGCAGAAGGGACGATACCGGCAGTTTTATCAGCTCGACATCGAAGCTATCGGCAGCGCCCAGCCCGCCCTCGACGCGGAGGTGATCGAGCTGGCCCACGACTGGCTTGTCGAGGTTGGGCTGCCTCACCTGCGTGTGGAGGTCAACACCATCGGCGATGCGAAATGCCGCCCCGCGTATCTCGAGCTCTTGAAGGAGTACTACCGGCCGTTGAAATCAAAGCTCCACGGCGATTGCCAGCTCCGGCTCGAGCGCAATCCGCTGCGCCTGCTGGACTGCAAGGTGGACATCTGCCAGCCGTTCAAGGCGGACGCGCCCAGGGTGACCGACCACCTCTGCGACGAATGCTCGCAACACTGGGCCGCCGTGCTTCGCCTGCTGGACGGCGCGTCCATCGAGTACCAGCTCAACCCGCACCTCGTCCGCGGGCTCGACTACTACACCCGGACCGTCTTCGAGTTCTACCCCGAGGGGTCGTCGGGCCAGCAGGACGCCCTCGCGTCGGGCGGACGGTACGATGGTCTCGCGGCCGCGATCGGCCGCCCTTCGGCCCCGGGGGTCGGATTCGCAGGCGGCATCGACCGCATCACCGAGCTGATGGCGGCAAGCGGGGAAGAGGTGATCGCAAGCCCGGCGGCCGACGTGGTCGTACTGGCCGACGGCGACCTCGCCCAGGCGGCCGCGGAGGTCGCCCGGATCTGCCGCACGGTGCGCTCGGTCGCGGTCGATTACGAGCCGAAGAGCCTGCGAGCCAAGTTGCGGTCGGCCAACAAGCTCGGCGCGCGATGGGTCGTCCTGCTGTCCGCCGAGGATGCGGCGAGCCGCAGGGCTCAGCTGAAAGAGATGGCCAGCGGCGAGCAGGCGCAGGTGGAGTGGATAGACCTCCCGGGGCGGCTGGCATGAGCGGGTACGGCGCCCGTCACTGCGGGTCGCTGCGCGTTTCCGACGAGGGCGGCGAGGTGGAGCTCTACGGCTGGGTCGCCCGGCGTCGCGACCACGGCGGGCTCATCTTCATCGACCTGCGCGACCGCTGGGGCGCCGTGCAGGTCGTGTTCAATCCCGCCAAGGCGCCGCAGGCTCATCGCGTGGCGTCCGAGCTGAGGTCCGAGTTTGTCGTTCGGATCAAGGGGATCGTCGGCCATCGACCGGCCGGATCGGAGAACCCTCGTATGCCGACCGGCGACGTCGAGGTCGCGGCCTCCGAAGTCGAGGTCATCAACACCTCGGACACGACGCCGTTTCCGATCGAGGATCCGGAGGAGCCGGACGAGAAGACGCGCCTCGAATACCGCTACCTGGACCTGCGCCGCCCGCGGATGACACAGATGCTCGAGCTTCGCAGCCGCGTCAACAAGATCATCCGCGACTTCATGGACAGTAGGGAGTTCATCGAGGTGGAGACGCCGATTCTCACGCGGAGCTCTCCATCAGGCGCGAGAGACTTCCTGGTGCCGTCGCGCCTTCACCCGGGGAGCTTCTACGCGCTGCCCCAGGCGCCGCAGATGCTCAAGCAGCTGTTGATGGTGTCAGGCGTGCAGCGCTACTACCAGATCGCGCGCTGCTTTCGGGACGAAAACCTGCGTGCGGACAGGCAACCGGAGTTCACCCAGCTGGACCTCGAGATGTCCTTCTGCGACGAGGAGGACGTCTTCGGTTTGATCGAGGGCCTGTTCAGCAAGCTCTGGCGTGACGTGCTCGGGGTCGAGCTGTCGACTCCGTTTCCGCGCCTCGACATCAAGGAATCGCTACTGCGGTACGGGTCCGACAAGCCCGACCTTCGCCACGACCTCGAGATCGTCGACCTGGGCCAGGTTTTGGCCGGCACCAAAGCGCAGATCTTCCGTGGCTCGCTCGACGCGGGCGGCGTCGTCCGAGGTATGCGCGTCCCGGGAGGTCGAGACATGGCTCGTCGCGACCTCGATGAGCTGGTCACGATCGCCAAGGGCGCGGGTGGAAAGGGCATGGCCTGGCTGCCCGGCAGCTCGATCGACAAGTTCCTCAGCGAGGACGAGACCGCCGGCATCCGTCGGGCGACCGGCGCCAGCGATGACGATCTCGTGCTCCTGGTGGCGGATAGGAAGCGAAAGGCGGAGACCGTGATGGGCCTCATCCGCCAGGAGGTGGCGCGCCGGCGAAAGCTCATCAGGCAGGACGAATGGAAGTTCCTGTGGATCAACCCGACCTATCTCTTCGAAGAGGACGACGAGGGCAGGCTCACGTATGCGCACCACCCATTCACACGACCTTTCCAGGAAGACATGTCGCTTGTCGAGGAGCGTCCGTACGACGTGCGGGCTCACGCGTACGACATCGTCTGCAACGGGTATGAGCTCGGCGGCGGCAGCCTGAGGATCTTCGACCCGGCGATGCAGGAGAGGGTCTTTCAGCTGCTGGGCATGCCTCTCGAGACGATTCGTGAGCGTTTTGGGACCCTGCTCCAGGCTTTCACTTATGGAGTTCCGCCGCACGGTGGGATCGCGCCCGGGATCGACCGGATCGTGATGATGCTCGGTGGCACCGACAACATCAGGGACGTGATCGCTTTTCCGAAGACGCAGTCCATGTCCGACCTCATGCTGGGGGCGCCCTCGGAGGTGGACGCTACGCAGCTCGATGAGCTGAACGTGGTAGTGAAACCTCTCAAGAAAGCCGGCTCGTAATATTGGGTAGCTCCCGAAGGGCTGCGGGCGATGTGCGCGTTGCCCAACTAGACAGCATTAGGGACCCCGGAGTCCGGAAAGCCGACCAAACGCCCGCTGGGAAGCCCCAGACACGGGACTTGGAGAGCCAAGGCAGGGGACCCACCTGAGCTCGCTCAGGACAACCCACCCCCGTGGTCCGGAGGGAGCACGTTCAAACCACCCGCGTGTTCCGGGGTGGTTCGCGGGGGCTTCGGCCGAATTCGTGTCAGGCCGCTCTTGAGCCTGATCCCGCCCGGGCTCCTCGTCCTGGTCCTGGCCGTGCTCATCACCTCGCAGCTGATCTATGCGTTCATGCCGTTCCGGCGCCGGTCCTACGTCCCCATCCTCCTGATGACCGCGCTCGGATTCGGGCTGGGCCAGCTGTGGGATTACCTGGGGCTGCCCGCGTTGCGCCTCGGCCAGGCCAACCTCGTCCCGGCGGTCATCTTCGCGCTGTTCCTTCAACCTCTCGGGCGATTCGTGCCTCGGCCCGGCCGGGAGCCGAATGAACCGGACACGAGCAATCCGGCACCGCCCAACTAAGATTGCCATTGGTGTTTGCAGCCTCAGGCCGAAGGGTATTGAACGGATGAGCGGTCAGAGCTTCATGTGGATTGCTTTCGGGGTCGCCGCGCTCGTGGTGGCGCTGGCCCTGGCGGCTGTCCTGTTCAGACTGCGCGGAACCCTCGGCGCAGTGGAGGAGCTGCTGGACACCACCAATGAAGAAATGAAGGAAACCCTGCCTGAGGTGCGCCAGACGATCGGTAACGTCAACGACATCACGGCAGGAGTCAACGTCGGGTTGCGCACCGGTGGGCGCGGCGCTGCGGCCGTCGGTCGCGGCATCGGCGCCGCGGCGCATGGAGTGAAGGTGGCGGGTCAGAGCCTTTTCCGCTCAGTTTTGGAGGTTAGACATGGCAGATGAGAGAGACGGCGGCGGCGGTTTCGGCTGGTTCATCCTCGGCGGCCTGATCGGCCTGGCCGCCGGTGCGTACATCGCGTCCGGTCCAGGTCGTTCGCAGGTCGACAACCTCAGGAGCAAGACGATCGAGCTCAGCGGCAGCGAGCCCGTGCAGCGGGCCAAGGAAGCCGCCTCGAAAGCACGCGACATCGTGAGCGACCCCGAGCACCCGGTGGGCAAGGCGATCCAGGACGGCGTCGCGGCGGCCAAGCGCAAGCGCGAAGAGCTGGAGGCGGCCGCCAACCGCAAGGTCCGCCAGACCACCAACGGCGAGGAGTAGAGACCCTCTAGCCTTGGCCAAGCGAAACCTGGCGGAACTCAAGATCCCGGCCTCTTCGGCATTCATTCCGGTCGCCAAACGCGTGGCGACAACGCTCGGCGGACAGCTGGGACTCAGCCTGGTCGACCTGGACGAGCTCAACATCGCGCTCACCCAGGCTTGCGACAGCGCGATCTCCGCCGCCGACGGCCTGGACACGGCTGCGGATCTTCGGCTGACCTACTTCGCCACGGCCCGCGCCCTGGTCGTGGACGTGGACCTCATCCCGAGCGGAAAGATGATGCCGGTGCACAAGCACGAGGTCGCTGTCGACCCCGAGCTGCAGCGGCTCGCGTACGAAATGATCCGCTGCTTCGTCGACGACTTCCGGCCGCTCGTCGAACCGCTTACCGGTCACGTGCGCTTCCGGATGGTCAAGCACCTGGCAGGCTGAGCGCGACGCACCAGACTAGATAGGCAGTGGCCTCATCTCCGCGGATGCCGCGCGAGGAGCTGCGGGCGCTCCATCGACTGTATCGGGACAGCACGGAGGCCGCCGAGCGCGAGCGCATCCGCGAGCAGCTCGTCGATGCGTACCACGATTTCGTGTACTTCCTGGCGCGCAAGTTTCAGAACCGCGGCGAGCCCCTCGACGACATCGTGCAGGTGGGCTACCTCGGCCTGATCAAGGCCATCGAGCGCTTCGACCCCGACCTGGGTTTTGAATTCACGACCTTCGCCACCCTGACGGTGGCGGGCGAGATCAAGCGGCATTTCCGGGACAAGGGCACCGCGATCAGGTTCCCGCGTCGGCTCCAAGAGCTGCACCAGTCCGTGGTGCGGGTCAACGAGCAGATGAAGAACGAGCTCGGGCGCGAGCCGACTGTGGCGGAGCTCGCCGAGCGCCTCGGAGTCACGCCTGACGACGTCACCGAGGCGATGGAGATCGGCCCCGCTTACATGCCCCTCTCGCTGGACCAGCCGGTCGCAACTGGCGATGGGCAGGACAGCCGCGCGGTCTCCGAGCGGATCGGG
>DATITA010000133.1:0-3735 GCA_035468355.1 Candidatus Dormiibacterota bacterium | reverse complement strand
CGGTTCCGCTGTTGGTGAAACGCCACTTGGGCTGCGAGAAACGGCGGGCAAGCTCCTCGGCGACCGTTACGTCCTCCGCAACGGGCTGCGCGAAGTGCGAGCCCCGCGCCATCTGGTCGTTGACAGCGCTGACGACAGCCGGGTGAGCGTGGCCGACCACCATGACCCCGAACCCGTTGTGAAAGTCGACGTACTCGTTGCCGTCGACGTCCCATACGCGGCTGCCCTTCCCGCGGTCGATGAACACGGGTTGCGGGGGCGTGTCTTGGAAGGACGACGGCACGCCCCGGGGCATCGACCGGCCGGCCTCCTCCCACAGCGCACGCGAGCGCTGTCGCTTGGCCAGGAAGTCACGCTCCTCCTGCTGGGTGAGCTCGGCGAGACGGCCGGCGTCGATGCGGGTGTTGGTGGCGTCAGGTGGCATGGTGAGCCCCTATGGGTGCGGCCGGTTCAGCCGCGCGGATGGTGCCGGAGACGGCCTCGATGGCTTCCTCGAGGATGTTCATGCCGGCGGTCAACTCTTCGTCCGTGACGGTCAGCGGCATGAGCAGGCGGATGACGTTGTCATGCAGACCGGCACGAAGCAGCGCCAGCCCGCGCGCGTGCGCCTCACGAAGGACGGCGGCGGCGATGTCCGGCGCCGGTTCGCGACTGGAACGATGGTGGACGAGCTCCATCGCGGTCATGGCGCCAAGCCCGCGGACGTCGCCGATGCATGGGTAGCGGCCCTGCATGGCGTGCATCCGTGAGACCGCCGCCTCGCCGAGCTGGCGCGCCCTCGCGCAGAGACCGTCCCGCTCGATCACCTCGAGGACTGCCAGCGCGGCGGCGCAGGCGACGGGGTTGCCGCCGAACGTGCCCCCGAGACCACCCGGCGCTGGCGCATCCATGAGGTCGGCTCGACCGACGACGGCGGCCAGGGGCAGACCCCCGCCGAGCGACTTGGCGAGCAGTACCAGGTCGGGCTCGACACCCCAATGGGTGACGGCAAAGAGTTCACCGCTTCGCCCCAGTCCCGTCTGGATCTCGTCGGCGATCAGCGGGATGTCCAATTCGCGCAGGAGGCGCGAGAGGCGCGGGAGGAAGTCTTCGGGAGGCACCACGAATCCTCCCGCGCCCTGCACGGGCTCGACGATCACCCCGGCGACGCGATCGGGGGGAACCTCGCCGGCGAACAGCTGAGCGAGGGCGTCGAGGCTCGCGTCGGTGGTCTGATCGTGGTACGGGTCGGGGAAGGCCGCGTGGTACACCTCGGCGGCGTAGGGGCCGAAGTTCTGCTTGTACGGATGGACCTTGCCGGTCAGGCTCATCGCCATCAGCGTGCGCCCGTGGAAGCTGTTGTGGAAGGCGATGATCGCCGGACGTCCTGTGGCCTCGCGGACGATCTTGACCGCGTTCTCCACCGCCTCGGCCCCGCTGTTGAGCAGGAGCGCCTTGGCAGGCTTGGGCACGGGCGCAAGCGCGCACAGGCGGGCGCAGAGCTCGACGTAGACGTCGGGCATCATCACCGGCCCACCCGAGTTGATCAGCAGGTCCACCTGGCGATGGATCGCCGCCACGACCTCCGGATGACCGTGGCCCAGATTGGTCACGCTGATGCCGCTGGCGAAATCGAGGAAGGGCCTGCCGTCGGCGTCGACCAGCGTGGCGCCCTGGGCGGAATGCGCGAACCCGCCCATGGTGGACCCCATGCCTCGCGGGACGGAAAGCTCTCTCCCCCGCTGGAGCTCAGCGTTGGCCATGGTGCTTGCTGAGCACGGGCTGCTAGATACGGGCGGCCGTCGGAGCCGCAGTCAGCGTGCCGTCGACCATGACGTAGGAGACCGTCTTCTCGCGGAAAAACCCAGAGCGATTGGTAATCACAGCGAGGAGGAGCAGCGGAATGCCCAGCGCCATGGCTACCAGCACTGGCAGCGCAGTGGTGATGTCGGTCGTCCACGACTGATAGGTCACGTAGCCGCCCAATGCGAGCAGTGCCAAGCCACCGGCCAGCGGCAGCACCCCGGCGAACATGAGGAGCTTCGGACTCGTGGTCAGTACCTTGCGGAAAGCCCAGAAGCAGGCGATCCCCGTGACGCCGTAGTAGACGGAAACGAGGACGCCGATGTCGAGGATGAGGTTGGCGAAGACGCTACTCACGCTGTCGGACAGGAGCGTAACCACGACGACGACTACGGAGAAGATTGCGGTGATGATTGTCCCCACCCACGGCGTCAGCCACGTCCTGTGGACCATGCCGAACGGCTTTGGGAACACTCCGTCTCGAGCCATCGAGAAACTGAGCCTGCTAGAGGGCAGGAGCGTGGTCTGAAGCGTCGCTACGGTCGACGACACCACCGCCAAGATCATCAGGTAGGTGAGTGGCGAACTCGCCAGCTGCTGGGCGAAGTAGTAGAGGATGTTCGTCGAGTTGTTGGGATCGGCGAAGGCGTCCTGCGAGATCACCAGCTGCATCGCGATGGCCGCGATGAGGAAGATGAACAACAGGATGAACATGCTGATGATGCCGGCGCGGCCTGGGTTCTCGTTGGCGTCCTTCGATTCCTCGTTGACGTTCGCCGCTGTGTCCCAGCCCCAGAAGAAGAAGATGCCCAGCGCGACGCCCCCGGCCAGCGCTCCGAAGCTGACCGAGCCGGGGTTGAACCAGTCAGCGGTGATCGAGTTGGTGGCGTGCTGACCACCAACCACCTTGATGATGGCGGCCAGCGCGAAACCGAGCACGATCAGGTACTCGATGGCGACGAGAATCCATTGAAAGTTGGCAGTGATCCGGATCCCGCGCACGACCATGAAGGTCACCAGGGCAAGCCACGCCACTCCCACGCCTGCGATCCAGTACTTGTTGCTGGCAGCGTCGGAGCTGACCTGGCCAGGGAACACGCTGTTGAGCAGTTGCAGGGTGTACGAGCCGGCCACGATCGGCGCCGAGGCGCAGAACAGCACGTTGGCGGCCAGCTGGACCCAGCCTGAGAACCAGCCGATGTAGGGGTTGAGCGTGCGGCTGACCCAGGAGTACGAGGCACCGCAGTTGGGGTCCATGCGGTTGAGGTAGTAGTACGCCATCGCGATGAACAGCACCGGGATGAAGCTGACCAGGATCGCTGCCGGGGAGGTCACCCCGACGAACGCGAACACCAGCGCCACCGATGCGGCCAGGCTGTAAGCAGGCGCGACACTCGACGTCGCGATGACCGTGGTGTCGAAGAGGTTGAGGGTATTGGTCTTGAGTTCCGACTCGACCCGCTGACCGTGAATGACCGGCTCCGCCACCGTGGCCATGCACCCACCTCCCGCGCGGCATGAGGCCACTTTGCAGAACATCTGCAAGGGCCAGCGCACACCCTAAGGGGCGGGTGGTAGGGTCGTCAAGTGGGTCCACAGGTGATGTGGGAGAGGGCGGTGAGCAGCCCGGCGGCGACGCGTTTCTCGGTCGGCGAGGCAGCGCGAATGATCGGCATCAGCCCCTCCACCCTGCGCGCATGGGAACAGCAGGGCCTGGTACGCGCCGCGCGCAGCACCGCCGGGTGGAGGCGCTACGACGCGGGTGACGTGGCCCGCGCCCGCGAGGTTCACCGGCTTCGGGAGGTCGAGGGCCTGGCGGTACACGCCATCGCACGGCGCCTGCGCGCCACGCCGACCCGAGCTCCACGCCTTGCCCCAACCAGGGTTCGCGGCAGCCTCGGACAGCGATTGCGAGAACGGCGTACCGAGCAGGGGCTGTCGCTGCGGGCGCTC
>DATITA010000132.1:0-1590 GCA_035468355.1 Candidatus Dormiibacterota bacterium | reverse complement strand
CCGATCATCACGGGGGCGTAATCCCCGGCGGCGGCGAGTTGACTCGCGTCAGGTCTCCCGACTGTTGAACTGGGGTTCGCAGGGTCGAGGCACCGCATCGCAACCGGCTAATGCGCTACCGGATACGCGCCTGCGCCCGTGAAGCCACTCTGAATCGTCAGCCCGGTCGTGTTCACGACGTACTCCGACTCGTTGCGGCCCTCGTGGCCGGCGTCGGCACCGAGCAGCGCGAAGGGAGGGACGACGGCCGACCAAACCCGTCCCCGCGAGCGGTCCGCGAACCGCTGCGCCCTGTCGAAATCAGCCGTCCACGACCATCTGCGGTGGTACTTGTACGGGGCACCACGCCACAGCCGCAACGGCTCGGCCGGTCGAGGGGACGGCTTCCCGCAGTCGGTGTATCCGGCAGCGGCGAACATTTCCAGCCATTCTGGCGCAGTCAGGCTGCGCAGGGGGACCTCGGCGTCCGACCACACACGCACGATCGTTGCCTGCAACACGGGGAGCGACAATCGGCCGGAGCGGAAGGCGCAGGACAGCAGCCACGGTCCCGCGCTTCGCCCCGCACGCAATACAGCCGCGTCGAGTACCTCCTGCGAGATCGGCACCCCCCGGCGCGCGGCCAGGGTGCTCGCTAGGTCACCTACCACTTCTCGGTCCATACGACCTCTCAAATCGGCTCGCGGGACTCGCCATCCGATCCACTTACCGGCCCGCCGTCAAGCTGTGTACCGCCGCACCAGCACTCTCTGATCCGTAGTCTTGCTACCCACGTTTCACCACGTCGCTCCTGCGGGAGCTTGCGCTCAATCAGCCGCAGGGACTGTTGGCGTGCCCACAGGCTTGGCGGTCCGAGGCAAGAGCCTCTTCAGTACTTCTTGGTGGTGTTCTGCCGCCCCGGCAGGACGTAGGTGCAGTAGGCGCGAAGATCTTGGCTCAGATGCGCATCGTCGGTGCGGGAGCAGGCGATGCTGTGGAGTTCGTCGAGGCGGGCTGCGCTGCCGGTGACGCCGTTGCTGATGTCGGCGCGAATCAGCTCGCTGAAGCTCGGCTCCAACGCGCCGTGGTGATCGCCGTCGAACGCGTTGAGCAGCGCCGTGATCCTCACGCGCTGCGCCGGGGCGAGGCGCGCCATCACGTCGTGTAGATACTCGTAGGCGAGGACATCGACGGGATGCGCGGTCTGCCGGAGAAAGACATGACCGTGTTCGTAGGTGCCGCTGACGTAGCCGGGCCTGGGCTCATGAAGTCCCCGAGGTAGCCCCCAGCGGACCTGAAGGCGCAGCAGAGTCGAGGCGGGTATCCCGAGTTGGTGCCCAGCGGTTTGAAGGCTCGCCGGAACCGCTCGAAATGAGGAGGAGACCGTTGCGTCGGCGGCGGGTAGCACACTCAGCCCTCCCAGACCGGCAATCACGACGGCAGCCAGCCCGAGCAGGCAGTGCACCGGGCCTCGCGTCACCACACGCCTCCCGCCGGGGGACAGTCCCTCGAATAGCCATTCAAGTCCGCCGATTATGGGGCAGCGCGGAAGGGCTGAGAACACCGGGTCCGAGCCACCGGAACATCAGGCAAACCATTGCTCTGTTTGAC
>DATITA010000131.1:0-3571 GCA_035468355.1 Candidatus Dormiibacterota bacterium | reverse complement strand
ACGCCGCGATCCGCCATCGGCTGACGCTCGTACTCCTTGCCCCAATGGAACTGCACCACCACGACGTCGGCGAGCTGCCGAGCGCGGGCGATGCCCGCCTTCAGCGCGGTCGTGTCGATCGCCCTGCCAACGCCGTTGAAGCCGATGAAGCCGAACTTCAGGCCGCGCACGTTGATCACGGCGACCGGCCCGAGGCCCGATGTGAGGATGCCGCGCGACTGCAGCAGTTGGTCGGTCTGCGTGATGCCCTGCGCCCCGTAGTTGGAGAGGTGGTTGTTGGCCAGGTTCACGACGTCGGCCCCCATGTACGTCAGGCCGTTGACGAAGCGCTGGTCGCCGCAGAAGGTGAAGCTCTCAGCGGGGCTGACCGGGCACGCAGGGATCAACGGCGACTCGAGATTGACGTAGGTGATGTCGGCGTTCTTGGTGTAGTCGGCGGTCGGGCGGAAGGGCCACAGGAAGTCGTGCTTGATCGTGGCGAAGTAGTTCACGCCGCGCGCGGGGATGATGTCACCGGTCACCAAGAGAGTGCGGACCTGGCTTGGGTCCATCGGCGCGGCGTAGGCCGGATGAAACAGGTTCTCGAGGCTCAGCGTCGGGAGTCGCCCGCTGCGGTCGGCGAAGGAGGGCTGATCGCTCATGTCGGGCGCGGCCACGAGCGCGCGCGCTGACGAGGCGACGATGGCTGTGATCGCTGGCGGGCTGCCGCTGTTGCAGGCGAACAGCATCACAAGGGTCAGCGCTAGGGTTGATCTACCTCCCCATCCGGCGCTTCGCGCCACCTTCCCCACTACGTGGGGAAGCCGCTGCGGGCCACCTACCCCGCGCTGGACGCGCGGGGACCCCACAGGAAGTGGGGAAGTCTCTCTTCTCATTTGACGGGCAATTCTGCCAGCAAATCCTCGATGGCGATCAGCCGCGCCACGAATGGCCGGACCGGATCGCCGAGCTCACCGGCTGCCCGGAAGAGGCGCTGGTTGCCTTCCACCCGGCGGGTCTTGAGCATTTCGGAGAGGTTGCGATCGAGTGCGCCGCGGCGCAGCGCCACCTCCACCATGCTGCCGACCCAGGACGCATAGAGCATGACCTCCTGGACTCGCGGGTCTGAGGTCGTGGGGGGAAAGGGTTGGTGCGTGTGCTCATCCCACAGGCGGCGCAGCCGGAGGACCTGGGGTGAATCGCCTGTCAACCGCCGGCTTTGAGCTGCTCCACCACGGCGTCCGCGACCTGGGTCGTACCGACCGCGGTCGGGTCGCCCCGCTTTTCCTTGAGGTCGTAGGTCACGTTCTTGCCGATTGCGATCACCCGGGCGATGGCGCCCTCCATCGCATCGGCCGCTGCGACTTCGTCGAGGTGACGCAGCATGAGGACGCCCGAGAGCATCACTGCCATGGGGTTCACCTTGTTCTGGCCGGTGTACTTGGGCGCGCTCCCGTGGGTGGCCTCGAACACGGCTCCGTTGGTGCCGATGTTGGCCCCCGGCGCCAGGCCGAGGCCGCCGATCATGCCCGCGCCGAGGTCGGAGATGATGTCGCCGTACAGGTTCAGGCAGCACAGCACGTCGTATTCCTTCGGCCGGAGCACGAGCTGCATGCACATGTTGTCGACGATGCGGTCTTCGAACTCGATGTCAGGGTTCTTCTCGGCCACCTGGCGCGCGACCGCGAGGAAGAGCCCGTCGGTGTGTTTCATGATGTTCGCCTTGTGCACGGCGGTGACCTTGCGGCGCTTGTTCTTGCGCGCGTAATCGAACGCGAACTCGACGATGCGCTTGGATCCGGTGATGGAGACCGGCTTGATCGAAAGCCCGCTGTCCTTGCGGATCTGCCTCTTCAGGAGGCCTGAAATCTCTTCGATCAGGTGGTCTGCATCCGGGCTGCCCTGCTCGAACTCGAGGCCAGCGTAGATGTCCTCGGTGTTCTCGCGCACGATCACGAAATCGAGGTCGTCGCGCAAGTTCCGAGCGCCCTTGTAGGCCTTGACGGGGCGGACAAGCGCGTAGAGGTCCAGGGCCTGGCGGAGCGCGACGTTGACGCTGCGGAAGCCGCTGCCGATCGGTGTCGTGATAGGTCCCTTGAGCGCGACCTTGGTCTTTCGGATCGACTCGAGGACGTGATCTGGAAGCGGAGTCCCGAACTCGGCGATCGAGGCCTCGCCGGCCTGGTGGACGTCCCAGTCGAACTCCACCCCTGTGGCTTCGAGCACCTGCACGGTGGCATCGCAGATCTCGGGTCCGACGCCGTCCCCTGGAATCAGGGTTACCGAATGCCGCAATTGATCCCTACTGCCGGTTCTTGAAATAGTCGGCGTTGATCTGGATGAAATTGCGCCACTGCTCAGGAACTTCGTCCTCGGGAAAGATGGCGTCAACCGGGCACGGGTCGACGCAGGCGCCGCAGTCGATGCATTCATCCGGGTCGATGTAGTACATGTTTGCCGCGTCATCGGTGTGGATGCAGTCCACTGGACAGACCTCGACGCAGGACGCATCCTTCACGTCGATGCACGGCTGGACGATGACGTATGCCATGTGCCGCAAGGTTACCATGCACCCGTAATGGCCGAGAGCGAGCAGAAGCCCAAGCTGATCGAGCTCGTCGGACCTGGCGCGGGCCAGGGCTGGAAGGCCGTCTTGAAGAATGGCAAGGCGGTCGTCGTGCACGAGATCCCCGTGCCGCCTGCCGAGGCGACCGCCGCGGTGCCGCGCATCCAGCGTCTGTTTGAGCATCGCCATCCGGCGCTGTCGCCAGTGCTCGCATGGGGCACGGACCCGGCCGGCATGTGGGTCGCGGTCGAGCCCAACGAGGGCACGCCACTGAGCACGATGTTGAATCGCGGTCCGCTGACGCCGCCCGCCGCCGCGGCGCTTGGCGCCGCCGTACTGTCGGGAGTGGCGGCCCTGCACGAGGCAGGCATCGCGATGGGGGGATTCGGCGCCACCGCGATCCGGGTCACAGGCAACGGCGAGGTGAGGCTCGCAGGCCACCCTGCAGCGGCGGTGCGCGGAGCGCCAGCCCAGAGCGACCTGCGCGCGGACGTCCGGTCATGTGGGATGGCGGTTTGCGCGGCGTTCGGGGTCGACCCGGCGGGCGCGCCGGCCCCCGCCAACATCCCGCCCGGCCTGGTGGTGACCATGCGGTCCATGGCGAGCGGCGCCATGGGTCCGGCCGCTGATCGGGCCCAGGGCGCGCTGCGAGAGATGGCGTCTGCGCTTTTGGCGCCCGACCGCCAGATGGCGGCCCAGTCGGAGCTGGCGACGCGCGCGGGCGGCCGCGAGGTGCCGTCCATCGCGCCATTCCTTCCCGGGGAGCAGCCAGGAACCCCAGCCCCTGCCGCGACGCCCGAGCCGGCGGCGCCACCCGCGCCCGCTCCCGCCGCCACGCCCTATGTCCCCACCCGGCGCGACGAGACGCCGCTCCGCGCCCCAGCGTCCTATGAGGCGCCTGACCGGCCGCTCCAGACCTACAGCGGGCTGCCGGCAATCCCGGTCCCCGCCCCTGTCCCGCCGCCCCCTGCGCCTCCAGCGCCCCGCCAGTCGGTCCCGACGTGGGATGAGGCCCCTGCGAGGACG
>DATITA010000130.1:0-38597 GCA_035468355.1 Candidatus Dormiibacterota bacterium | reverse complement strand
GGGCTTGTCGCCGCCCGCGACCTCGCTGGGCGTGCTGGCCTTGAGCTGGGCGATGATGTCGTCGAAGGTCACGTTGTTGAACGTGCATGCCACGCCCATGACCTTGCAGATCGCCTGGCCGAGGTCGATGTCCCAACCCTGGATCGCGCCGGTGTCGGGGTTGATGAACTCGTTGGGGGCGTAGGTGGCGTCGGTGGCGATCTGGAACGGCGCCAGTGCCTTCATGTTCGCAGGAACTTCGGCGGCGACGCTCGCCACCGTGGCTGGTCCGGACGGGTTGGGTGAAGAGGTGGCCGTCGAGCCGCCGCCTCCGCAGGCTCCCACCAGGAGAGCGACTCCGATCACCAGAACCTGCTTTTTCATCTGCATCTCCTCAGGACATGACGGATCGGCTACCGGCCACCGCCTATTATCGAGAACCGTGAGCGGAAGGCGAGCCTGGTTCACGCTGTTCGGCGTCGCAGTCCTGGCCTCGCTGGCTGGGCACCTGGCTGCATATCAGCTTCGCTTCGGCTCCAGCTGATCGCAGGCGCGCCGGGGGGCGCACACCATATAGAAGGAGGCCGATGAGCCGAACTCGCGTCTTGATCCTCGCCGCCGTGCTCGTGGTCTTCGCCGCCATCGGCGGCGTCTTGATCGTCTCAGGCGGTCATGGTGGCGGCCAGAACGTGACCTTCAACGTCGCCGTCACGGGCGCCACGAAGATGTCGCCGAGCACCCTCAGCGCCCATCAGAACGACAGTGTGACCATCAACATCACCAGCGACACCACCGGAGAGGTTCACCTTCACGGGTACGACATCGCGTTCAGCACCCGGGCCGGCGAGGCGGTGACCCACACCTTCAAGGCCACGACGACATGTTCGTGTGCCATCGAGTGGGAGAGCACCGGCGCCCCGCTCGGCACCCTGCAGGTGAGCCCGTGATCGCTGCCGCCACCCTGTTCTTGCACGGTTTCGGTCAGCGCTACGACCTGCCCATCTCATTGACCCTGTACTTGTTTGCCGCGGGAGGGGTGGTCCTGATCTCGTTCGTGCTGGTCGTGCTGTTCGCAGGCGACCAGGTCGGCGCCAAGGCGCTCGAGTACCCGCGCCGCCGGCTGCCGTTCCTCCTTCCGATCGCACGATCGCCCTGGCCACGAGCCGTCGGGGGTTTGATCGGGGTGTTTGCGCTGCTCGCGGTGGTCATCACCGGTTGGTTCGGGTCGACCAACGCTTATTACAACCCGGCGGAGTACCTGACCTGGATCTACTTCTGGGCCGCGACGGTCATCCTGAGCGGGCTCGTCGGCAATCTCTGGTACCTGCTCAACCCATGGGCGGCCATCTATGACGCTGTCGCCAGGATCGTCCGGCCAAGGCCGGTCCTCACGCTCCCGTCCGTCGGCATCTGGCCGGCCGCCGTCGTCTACCTCTCATTCGCGTGCCTGGAGCTCACCAGCGGCATGGCCAACCGGCCGTCGATCGTGGCCACCGCGGCCGTGGTGTACTCCGTGATCACCCTGGCCGGCATGTTCCTTTTCGGGCGCGACGCCTGGCTTCAAAGCGGTGAGGCATTCACGGTTCTGTTCGACATCGTCGGCCGGTTCGGCCCCGTCGAGGCGGAGCGCGACGAGAGCGGGCGTGTCATCTCAGTTGACCTGCGTCCATGGGGCGTCGGGCTGCTCAAGCCCGGGGCGAGCGGATGGGATCGGGTGGTCTTCGTGGTCCTGATGCTGAGCAGTCTCGCCTTCGACGGCATCCTCGCCACGCAGCCCTGGCAGGATTTCACCCTCTCGCTCAAGCCTCTGTGGCTGCCGATGGGCGCGTTCGGATCCTTCTTTGTCCGCACCATCGGCCTTCTGCTGCTCACGTGCACTTTCGTCCTGGTGTTTGTGGCGTTCATGGAGATGGTCATATATCTCGGCAAGCGCAGGGTCGACGCGAGAGCAACGGTGTCCGCGTTTGCGCTGACCCTCGTCCCCATCGCCCTGGTGTACAACGCGGCACACAACTACAGCTACGTGCTGGTGCAGGCGCAGGCGCTGATTCCGCTGCTCAACGATCCACTCGCGAAGGGTTGGCATTTGTGGCCCGCGGTCGCGAACCTCAAGCCCAGCTTTGCCCTGGCCCAGGCGTCGACTGTCTGGTACGCGCAGATCGTGCTGATCGTGCTCGGCCACGTGGTGGCCGTCTACCTCTCGCACCTGCGGGCCGGCGAGCGGTTCCGCACCGCTCAACGCGCGCTGCTCAGCCAGTACCCCATGCTGTTGCTTATGGTCATGTACACGATGACGAGCCTGTGGATCCTGGCCCAGCCGATCACCAGCGGGGCTTGATGAGCAGGCAGCCTGCGGCCAAGCACCCAAGGCCGATGCGAAAGCCGGTATCTCGAACCCCTGGCTGGGTCACGCCGGTCGCGGTGGTCGCCGTGCTCGGGCTGGTGGTGGGCGGGTTCCTGCTCGCCCGCTGGTACACGACGCCACAGGCGGCGCCCCCTCTGGCACCCGACGCCGCGCAGCTCGTGGTCAATTCTCTGGCCGCTCTGCCCGCGACTGAGCTCGAATCGATCGGACAGGGCTCCGCCAACAACCTGATCAAGCCTGTTTCCGGAACGGCGCTGACCGGGCCCTCGGGAAAACCGATGGTCTTCTATTTCGGCGCCGAGTACTGCCCTTACTGCGCGGCACAGCGTTGGCCGGTGATCGTGGCTCTGTCGCGCTTCGGGACGTTTTCGGGCCTGAAGACCACCAGCTCGTCTTCGAGCGACATCTATCCCAACACGCCGACGTTCACCTTCCACGGGTCCACGTTCACGAGCCAGTACATCGACTTTCAAGCCGTGGAGACGACCGATCGAGACCAGAAGCCGATCGAGACGCCGACCGCCGCCCAGCAAGCGATCGTGAACCAGTACGACACGACCGGTTCGATTCCTTTCGTGGACCTGGGGAACCGCTTCGCCTTCGCCGGCTCGATGTTTCTGCCGGACGTCCTGGCCGGGATGAGCTGGGAGGCCGTGGCCGGCTCGCTCGCCCAGCCCGACACGACCCAGGCCAAAGCCGTGCTCGGGTCAGCCAACCTGCTCACCGCCGCGATCTGCCGCATTACGTCCGACCAGCCGTCGAGCGTTTGCACGTCCGCCTCGATCCAGGCTCTCGAAAAGAAGCTGGGCTAGGCCCTTGAGGTTGCAGCTGCTCGCGCTGCTCGCCGGCGTGGCCGGGCTGGGCGTCTCCATCTACCTCACCGCCGTCCATTTCTCGGGCACCCCCCTCGCCTGCCCGGCCAATGGGACGATCAACTGCGAGCAGGTGCTCTCGAGCTCGTACGCCGCGGTGGCCGGCTCGACCGTACCGACGGCCGCCGCGGGGATTCTGTGGTTTGCCGTCAGCGTGGGGCTCGCCGCCGCCGTCCTGCTCAGCCATTCGGCGCGAGTTTGGTGGAGGCTGCAGCTCGCGTGGTCGGCGGTAGGCCTCGTCACGGTGCTGCTCCTGGTGTACTTCGAGATCGTCAGGCTTGGCGTCATCTGCCTCTGGTGCACGGTCGCGCACGCCCTGGTTCTCGCGATCTTCCTGATCGCCCTGCCCAGGCAGCACGACGACAGGGTTGACGCGTGATTGGTTGGCCGTTCGACCCGACCGTCTACACGGGCCTGGTGGCCCTCTGCGCCGGATATGCCTGGCTCGCGCGGGCGGCCGGCGACACACGGCGTCACCACTGGTTCTATTTCGGCCTCGGAGCGCTCACACTCTGGGTCGCTCTCGAGTCCCCGGTGGACACCATCAGCGATCAGTACCTCGACAGCGTCCACATGCTGCAGCACGTCCTGCTCGGGTTCGTCGCGCCGCCGCTCCTGCTGCTCGGCCTTTCATCGCGAATGGCGGCAAGCCTCGCCAGGGTGTGGTGGTTGCGCGCGATCACCGAACCTGTCCCGGCGCAACTCATCGCCGGAATCGTGATGGTCGGCTGGCACATCCCAGCTTTGTACGACGCCACTCTCCACAACGAAGGGCTGCACGTCTTCGAGCACCTGACCTTCATCGGCGGCGGCATCGTCCTCTACTGGCCGCTGATCGACGCGACCTCAGCGCATGCCCATTGGCGGATGTCGCCGAGCGTGGGCCTGGTTTACATGCTCCTCGCCACCCTGCCGCAGGACGGCGTGGCCCTTGCGCTGATCTTCTCGCGCGTCCCGTTCTATGAGTTCTACACGCACGTCCCGCGGTTGATCCCGGGTTTCACTCCGCTCATCGATCAGACGATCGCGGGGGCTGTGCTGATGATCCTCGGCAAAGCAACGCTGGCGCTCGCCGCCCTGGTGGTCTTCTTCCGATGGTTCGGCGCCGAGCAGCGGGCGGACCAATCCCATGCGCTCATGAGCAGGCCGTGACAAACTGTCCTGGCAATCGCCGACACGAGCCCAGAGAACGCCATCATGCGCGGCGATCGCCGCGCACGGTTCGCATAAGCTTTTCCGGCGATGGGGTCAGTGGAGCGGCCGAGCCGGACTCTTTACCAGGGCCGTGACCGTGCGGCGGCGAGGTCCTTCCTGCACGCGATCGGGCTGACCGCCGCCGACATCGACAAGCCCTTCGTCGGCGTGTCCAACTGCTGGTCCGAGACCATGCCCTGCAATTTCGGGCTGCGCGAGCTGGCGACGCCCTTGAAGTCGGGAATCCGCGGCGCCGGCGCGAACCCCATGGAGTTCAACACGATCGCCATCTCCGACGGCATCACCATGGGCACCGAAGGCATGAAGACGTCGCTCGTGAGCCGCGAGGTCATTGCGGATTCGATCGAGCTCGTCGCCCGAGGCCACATGTTCGACGCCCTCTGCTGCCTTTGCGCATGCGACAAGACGATCCCGGCGTCGGCCATCGCGCTCGCGCGCCTCGACCGGCCGGGCATGGTGCTTTACGGCGGCTCGATCATGCCGGGCAACTTCCGGGGGCGCCAGGTCGCTGTGGGAGACGTCTACGAAGCTATCGGCGCCGCCGCCGCCGGGAAGATCAGCGATGCCGACCTGGCCGAGCTCGAGGCGGTCGCGTGTCCCGGGGCCGGCGCCTGCGGCGGACAGTACACGGCCAACACGATGTCGATGGTCATGGAAGTGATCGGCCTGTCGCCGGTGGGGTTCAACTCGATACCCGCCGCCGATCCTGCCAAGCACCGCGCAGCCCAGGCGCTGGGCCCCGTCGCCATGAACCTTCTCGAGCAGGACCTGCGCCCTTCGAAGATCCTCACCCGGCGAGCCTTCGACAACGCGATCGCGGCGGTGGCCGCGAGCGGTGGGTCCACCAACGCAGTCCTACACCTCCTGGCCCTGGCGCGTGAGGTTGGCGTAGAGCTGGCGATCGACGACATCGACCGCATAAGCCGGCGCACCCCGCTGCTCTGCGACCTGAAGCCAGGTGGGCGGTTTGCAGCCGTCGAGCTCCATAAAGCAGGCGGGATCGCTTTGCTGACGCGGCGGTTGCTGGACGGCGGGTACGTCGACGGAGACGCGATCACGGTGACCGGCCGCTCGCTTGGCGAGGAGTGCGAGGCGGTGACCGAGACGGTGGGTCAACAGGTTGTCGCGCCGCTTTCGCACCCCCTTCGGGCCGAAGGTGGCCTGGTGATCCTGCGAGGGAACCTGGCCCCGGAAGGGGCGGTGGTCAAGATCACTCAGCACACCCCGGTTTCCCATCGCGGGCCTGCGCGAGTGTTCAACCGCGAGGAGGACGCTTTCGCAGCCGTCTACTCGGGGCGAATCAAGGCCGGCGATGTGGTGGTCATCCGCTACGAGGGGCCGAAGGGCGGACCGGGCATGCGAGAGATGCTCCAGGTCACGGCGGCGATCGTCGGCGAAGGTCTCGGCGATTCGGTGGCGATGGTCACGGACGGCAGGTTCTCGGGCGCGACCAGCGGCTTGATGGTCGGCCACGTGGCGCCCGAGGCGGCCGCCGGCGGCCCCCTTGCCGCGATCGAGGATGGAGACGTCATCGAAATCGACGTCGACAGCCGCAGGCTGGCCGTCGAAGGGGTCGACGTGGCGGCGCGGATGAAGGGCTGGTCCCCTCCTGAGCCGAACTACCGCCGGGGCGTGCTCGCCCGCTACGCGATGCTGGTCGGCTCGGCCTCCGAAGGGGCGATGCTCAAGCCCTGAGGTTCATCCTTCACGGCTGTGATCGAAAAGGTCGTTAACAGCCTGGGTTGACGGCCCCCAAGACCAAAACGAAGATGTGACCGAACGGTGCGTCGGGCTCGGGGGAGGGGGCCAAATCGAGGGAGGGCCCGCCAGAGGTAGGCCTACTTGACTGTGGGCAGCCAGGCCGGGCGGCGGGACTCGTACGCCGCGATGTCCTGATCGTGCTTCTCAACCAGGCCGATCTCGTCGAGGCCGCCCAGCAGGCATTCCCGCGCGAAAGGGTCGATCTGGAACGGGTACGCGAACCCCTCGCCGCGGACCTGCTGCGCCTGCAGGTCCACCGTCACCTCGGCGGTTGGATCTTCGGTCGCCAGGTCGATCAGGTGCCGCACCTGGCTCTGTGGCAGCGTCACCGTCAGCAGACCCGTCTTGAAGCTGTTGGCGCGGAAGATGTCCGCGAAGCTCGGGGCGATGATCGCTTTGAAGCCGAAGTCGCGCAGCGCCCACGGAGCGTGCTCGCGCGACGAACCACACCCGAAGTTGCCGCCGGTCACCAGCACCGTGGCGCCGGCGTGCTCCGGCTCATCCAGCACGAAATCACCCCCGGCGCGCCAGTCGAAGAAGAGGAACGGCCCGTACCCCGTGCGCTCGATTCGCTTCAGGAACTGTTTGGGGATGATCTGGTCGGTGTCGACGTCCGCCCGGTCGAGCGGGGCCATCCGGCCGGTGACTCGGGTCACAGCTTCCATGACGGGCTACAAGAGTTCCCGGACATCGACTAGGTGGCCGGTGACGGCAGCCGCGGCCGCCATGGGCGGGCTCATCAGGTGGGTGCGGCCGCCCGATCCCTGGCGCCCCTCGAAGTTCCGGTTCGAGGTGGATGCGCAGCGCTCGCCGGGCGCCAGCGTGTCCGGGTTCATGCCCAGGCACATCGAGCATCCCGCGTTGCGCCACTCGAAGCCGGCCGCTTTGAACACGAGGTCGAGCCCTTCGTCCTCGGCGGCGCGCTTGACCGAAGCCGAACCTGGCACGACCATGGCCCGCACCTGCGGGTGGACGTGCTTGCCGTCGATCACCTGGGCGGCTGCGCGCAAGTCCTCCAGGCGCCCGTTGGTGCACGAGCCGATGAACACGCGGTCGATCGCGATGTCGGCGAGCGCCATGCCCGGCTTGAGGTCCATGTACTTGAGGGCCCGTTCGTCAGTGTCCGATCGAGGAGGCGGCACGCGGCCGGTGACGGCAACCACCTGGCCGGGATTGGTGCCCCAGGTGACGTGCGGCTCGAGGCGCGTCGCATCGATCGAGATGTCGGCGCCGAAGCTCGCCCCCTCGTCGGTCGGCAGCGACCTCCAGTAGTCGAGCGCCGCCTCCCAGGCCGGGCCGCGCGGCGCGTGGGGCCGGCCCTCGACGTACGCGAAGGTCGTGTCGTCGGGCGCCACCATCCCGGCTTTGGCGCCCCACTCGATCGACATGTTGCAGACCGTCATGCGGCCTTCCATGCTCAGCTTGCGGATGGCGGAGCCGCGGTACTCGACCAGGTGCCCCTGGCCAGCCGAGATCCCGGTCTTGCCGATCACCCCGAGCACGATGTCCTTCGCCGTGATCCCGATCGGCAGCTCGCCTTCGACCGTCACGGAGAGATCGCCCAACCGGCTCTGGGGCAGGCACTGCGTGGCCAGCACCAGCTCGACCTCAGACGTGCCTATGCCGAAAGCCAGCGCGCCAAAGGCACCGTGCGTCGAGGTGTGGGAGTCGCCGCAGACGATGAGCATCCCGGGTTGCGTCACGCCGAGCTCCGGCCCGATCACGTGGACGATCCCCTGTCGCCGGCTGCCGATCTGGTGCAGCGGGATGCCCTCGCGCCGGCAGTTCTCGGCCAGCAGTTCCATCTGCTTGCGGGACAGATCGTCGGCCGCCCGAACGCCGCCGCGCGTGGGGACGTTGTGGTCCATCGTGGCCACGGTCAGGTCGGGCCGGCGCACGCGCCGCCCCCCGAGCTTGAGGCCTTCGAAAGCCTGGGGCGACGTGACCTCGTGGACCAGGTGCAGGTCGACGAAGAGCAGGTCCGGCTCGCCCGCAGCGGTTCGGACGACATGCGCGTCCCAGAGCTTTTGGGCGAGCGTCCGAGCCTTCTTTTCCATCGGGACGCCAACTTTACCCAAGGTTGTGGACGACAATTTGTGGCTGGGAAACAACTCCCACGCGGGTCCTGCTCGTTAAGATGCACGAACACATGGCACAGCCCGCCCGCGGCCTCGTAGCGCTTCTTGGCCTCCTTGGCCTTCTTGGCATTCTCCAAACGGGGGCGCGCGCGAACTAACAGACACCACCAAGTAGATCGCAAAAGCCCCCGACCGAGAGGTAGGGGGCTTCTTCATTTTTCAAGGGAGTAAGGAGTCCGAATTGACCGGAGCCGACATGGTGTTGGAAGCGCTGGAGCGCGAGGGAGTCGAATTCATATTCGGCTACCCCGGCGGCGCCAACCTGCCGATGTACCAGCACCTGCCCGAGCACCCGAAGCTGAGGCACATCCTGGTCCGCCATGAGCAGGGGGCGGCGCACATGGCTGACGGCTATGCGCGTGCCTGCGGCAAGCCGGGCGTCGTCTTCGCCACCTCCGGCCCCGGCGCGCTGAACCTGGTCACCGGCCTCTGCACCGCCTACATGGACTCGGTGCCGATGGTCGCCATCACCGGGCAGGTGAACAGCGCCCAGGTCGGCCGCGACGCGTTCCAGGAGTCCGACGTGATCGGCGCCACGAGCTCGGTCACCAAGCACAGCTATCTCGTGACGAGCATCGACCAGCTGCCGCGCGTCATCCACGAGGCGTTCCACATCGCGACCACCGGCCGGCCGGGCCCGGTCCTGGTCGACATCTGCAAGGACGTGCAGCAGGCAGAGGCCGACCGCGTCACCCCCGAGCGCCTCGAGATCCCCGGTTACAAGCTGAACGGCCACGTCGACCTGGGTGATGCGCAGAAGGCGGCCAAAGCCCTCTCTGCGGCCGAGCGCCCTGTCATCCTCGCCGGCCACGGTGTGCTGTTGAGCCACGCGGAGCCAGAGCTCATGCAGCTCGCCGAAAAGGCGGGCGCGCCTGTTGGAACGACGCTCCTCGGCATCGGCGCGTTTCCGGTGCAGCACCCGCTGTCATTGCACATGACCGGCTTCATGGGCACGGGCTGGAACCTCAAGGCGGTGCAGAACGCCGACGTCCTGATGATGGTGGGCATGCGGGTCGACGACCGGGTCACCGCGCGACTTGCCGATTTCGCCCCGAAGGTCAAGACGTTCATCCACGTGGACATCGACGGGTCGGAGATGGGCAAGAACGTCCGCTCTCACATCGAGCTCGTGGCCGATGCCCGCAACGCCATGGAGGCGATGATCCCGCACGTCGGCCCGGTCGACGGGGGCCGCGGGCAGTGGCTGGCGCAGATCGACGCCTGGCGCGAGGAGCACCCGCTGCGGTTCACGCGCTCGAACGGGCGCCTGCAGCCGCAGGACGTGTTGATCGACATGTACAGGCGATGCCGCAGCGAGGCCATCGTGGTCGCCGACGTCGGCCAGAACCAGATCTGGGCCGCGCTCTGGTGGAACTACGACCGTCCGGGCCTGTTCATCAACTCGGGGGGCGCCGGAACGATGGGCTTCGCCCTCCCGGCAGCGATCGGCGCCAAGTTCGGTCGCCCCGAGCTACCCGTGTGGTGCGTCGCAGGGGAAGGTGGCTTCGTCATGACCGCGGAGGAGCTCTCGGTCGCAGTCGAGCACCAGCTCGACGTCAAGATCGTGATCCTCAACAACTCGTCGCTTGGCATGGTCCGCCAGTTCCAGGACGACTTCTACGGCGGCGTGCGATCGCAGGTCGACCTGACCCACATGCCGGATTTCGTGAAGCTCGCCGACGCCTATGGGCTGCCTGCGATCCGCGTCGACCGGCTTGCGGACGTGGGGTCCGCGATGGACACGGCCGAGCGCACCAAGGGCCCATTCCTCATCGACTTCCGCATTGACCCGGAGGCGAACGTGTACCCGATCGTCCCCCTGGGCAAGGGCTTGAACGACTTCTGGGAGGCACCCGACAAATGATTGACTCACCCCGACCACCGGCGGTCGCCGCCCGACCGGCGCCGAACTCTCCATGCGGTGAGGAGGAGAGGGTCCGGGTCCTGTCCGTCCTCGTCGAGGATGGCGCCCACACCCTGAGCAAGGTCTCGGGGCTCATCAGGCGCCGCGGCTTTCACGTGCGATCCATCTCAGTGGGTCCGAGCAAACAGCCGGGCCGGTCGGTGATGACCCTGACGATCGACGCCGGCCACGCCGAGGCCGACCAGGTGCGCAAGCAGCTCGACCGTCTCGTCGAGGTGCTCGAGGTCCACGACCTCACCGGCCACGAGGTGCACAGCCGAGAGCTGGTGGTGGCCAGGGTCTCCGCCGGCGAGGTGGATGGTCTTTTGAAGCGTGGCGCGCGCGTGCTCGACAGCGGCCCGCACGGCACCACGATCGAGTTCGCAGGCGAAGGCAAGGACGTCGGGGAGTTCGTCAACGAATTGACCCGACATGGAATCGTCGACGTGGTCCGCTCGGGTCCCGTCGTCCTGAGGAGGACCGCATGAAGATCCACTACGACCGCGACTGCCCACCCAGCCTGGGCGAGCCCGTCGCGGTGATCGGTTACGGAAGCCAGGGCCGCGCGCACGCTCTGAACCTGCGCGACAGCGGCGAGGACGTCCGCGTCGGGCTCTATCCGGGCAGCAAGTCGATCGCGCGTGTGGAGGAGGACGGCTTGCGCGCGGTACCGGTGGCGGAGGCCGTGTCGGAAGCGACCGTCGTGATGGTGCTGACCCCCGACGCCGGACAGGGCAAGCTTTTTCGAGAGTCGATCGAGAAGAATCTCAAGCCAGGCACGCTGCTCCTGTTCGCGCACGGCTTCGCGATCCACTTCGCCCAGATCAAGCCCGATCAGGACATCGACGTCGCCATGATCGCGCCCAAGGGCCCCGGTCACCTCGTACGCAGCACCTACGTGAATGGCCAGGGAGTACCGGCGCTGATCGCGGTGCACCAGGACTCGAGCGGCCGCGCGTGGCAGCGCACGCTGGCCTACGCGCGAGCGCTGGGCGCCGGCCGCGCCGGGATCCTCGAGACGTCGTTCAAGGAGGAGACGGAGACCGACCTGTTCGGCGAGCAGGCCGTGCTTTGCGGCGGCGTCAGCTCGCTCGTGAAGACCGGTTTCGAGACGCTCGTCGAGGCCGGCTACCAGCCCGAGGTTGCGTACTTCGAGGTCCTGCACGAGCTCAAGCTCATCGTCGACCTGATGTACCGCGGCGGGCTCGGGTTCATGCGCTATTCGGTCTCCGACACGGCGGAGTTCGGAGATTACGTGTCAGGGCCGCGAATCATCGACTCGCACGTGCGCGAGCAGATGCGGCAGGTCCTGCGCGAGATTCAGGACGGCAGCTTCGCGGAGCGCTGGCTGGACGAGAACTCGAACGGGAGGGAAGGATTCATGACCATGCGCCGCAAGGATGCCGAGCACCCGGTGGAGAAGGTTGGGCGCGAGCTTCGCTCGATGATGACCTGGTTGGAGCCTGTAGAGAAATGAGCGAGCCGAACACGGACCGCGTATTCATCTTCGACACCACTCTGCGCGATGGCGAGCAGTCGCCAGGCTTTCACCTGGACGCCAACTCCAAGCTCCGCATCGCGCGGCAGCTTGAAAAGCTCGGGGTGGATGTCATCGAAGCGGGATTCCCCATCTCGTCGCCTGGTGACTTCGAAGCCTGCCGCCGCATCGCCCGGGAGATCCGGGGGGCGAGCGTGACCGCGCTCGCCCGAGCCGTACGCGAGGACATCGACGCCGTCTGGGGCGCGATCAAAGAGGCGGAGAAGCCGCAGATCCACATTGTGCTGTCGGTCTCCGATGTGCACATCGACCGCAAGCTGGGCATGACCAGGGAGCAGGTCTTGAAGAAGGGCGCCGAGATGGTGGCGTACGCGCGCTCGCTGTGCGACGACGTTCAGTACTCGCCGGAGGACGCGGGCCGCGCTGACATCGACTACCTGATCGAGACGGTCGAGACGATGATCGCCGCCGGCGCCAACGTCATCAACATCCCGGACACGACGGGTTACTGCCTGCCCTGGGAGTTCGGCGAGATCGTCCGCCGCGTCATCAACGAGGCGCGCGGCAGCGAGAAGGCCCTTTTCTCGGTCCACTGCCACAACGACCTCGGCCTGGCGGTGGCCAACACGCTCGCGGCGCTGTCGGCCGGCGCGCGCCGAGTCGAGTGCACGGTCAACGGGATCGGCGAACGAGCCGGCAACACCTCGCTCGAGGAGGTGGTGATGCTGCTTCGCGTGCGGCAGGCCAAGCTCGGCCTCGAGTGCGGCGTGCAAACGCAGGAGATCACGCGCGCGTCGCGCCTGGTCGCCGAGCTGACTGGCACACCGGTCCAGCCGAACAAGGCGGTCGTCGGCGCGAACGCGTTTGCGCACGCGTCGGGCATCCACCAGGACGGCGTGCTGAAGGACCGGCTGAACTACGAGATCATGAAACCTGAGGACGTTGGCCTGTCCGACTCGCGCATAGTGCTCACTGCCCGATCAGGCCGCCACGCGTTTCACCACCGCCTGGACCGGCTCGGCATCACTCTTGCCGACGGCAAGGTCGAGGGCGCATGGCAGCGCTTCCTCGCAGTCGCGGACACCAAGAAAGAGGTGACAGACGAAGACCTCCGCAAGATCGTTGCGGCCGCGGAGGCCAACGGCGATGGTCACGAGGGCGGGGGGAGCGGTAACGGCAACGGTCACGAAGGCAATGGACATCCGCCCGTGACCGACCAGCTGCACGACCACAACCACGTCGCCGACACGCTGCGCCACCTCATTTTTGGATGAGCTCTGGGATGAAGACGGAGAGGTCCTTGCGAGATCACGGCGAAGCGCCGGCTTTCGCGGGCAAGAAGGTCGCGTACCAGGGCGAGCCTGGCGCCTACTCGGACGAAGCGGTCGCAGCCCTGTTCCAGGGGGCGGAGGCAATCGGCTATCCGACGTTCCGGCTGACCTTCGAGGCCCTCACAGTCGGGGCCGCCGACGCCGCCGTGCTGCCTGTCGAAAACACGACTGCCGGCGTGGTGCAGGAGGTCTCGGACCTGTTCTGGGAGACGCCGGGCCTGCGCATCGTGCGCGAGCACGTGCAGCCTGTCCGCCATTGCCTGCTGGGCTGGCCAGGCCCGGTCGAGCGCGCCCTGTCCCATCCACAGGCGCTGGCGCAGTGCGAGCGGTACCTGCACTCGCGCCAGATCCGCCCGGTGGCCTACCACGACACCGCGGGGGCGGCGCGTGCCGTCTCGGAGCGCCGCGAACCGGGCACCGCGGCCATCGCCAGCCACTCGGCTGCGGCTCGCTACGGGCTGTACGTGCTGGCCGAAGGAATCCAGGACGACTCCGGAAATCGCACCCGGTTCATCGTGGCCGAGCGGGGTGACGCATCACGGCCCGCCGCTGCGACCGGCCCCGCCAAATGCTCGCTCGCTTTCGTGGCGGCGCACCGTCCGGGGAGTCTGGCGCAGGCGCTCGACTGCTTCGCGCGGCGAGACATCAACCTCACCCGTCTCGACAGCCGGCCGATGCAGGGGCGGCCATTCGAGTACCGCTTCTACCTCGACTTCGCGGTCAACGGGAGCCCGGAATCAGCCGAGGCGGCCTTGAGCGACCTGGAGGAGGCCAGCGCGGAGATCAGGCTGTTCGGGACTTACCCGGCTGCGTGAGCCTGGCCTCCCCACCTGTGGGGAAGCAAGTAGCGCAGGCCGCGGCGGGAAGCACGTTGACCGCGACCTGCGCCAGTCAAGGTAACTTAACAGCCGCATTAAGTCCAGCATTTAGTTACGGGGGCAGACCTCCTCGGTCCCAGGAAGCCAAACCGATCTCACTACTTCGGTGGTGACTGTTTTCCGCTACAGTGTGCGCGGTGGCGGGAAATAGGAACGTTCCAGACGCAGAGCCCGGGCACCCCAAAACTCGCCGACGCCGCCTCCCTGGAGTCGCGCTTCGACCAGGCTCGGTGAAGCAGGCCAGGCACGAGGCCGGCCTCAGCCTCGCCCAGGTGGGCAAGGGCCGCGTCACCGCGCCCGCGATCTACTTGATCGAGACGGGCCGCACCCGGCCTTCGCTCCCCACGCTCGAGCACATCGCCGAGCGCACAGGCAAGCCCGTCGAGTTCTTTCTCGCGGATCCCGCCGGCGGGACCGACGAGACCCAGGCCAGGCTCGCCGAGCTGGAGGCGATGGTGGCCGAGGGCCGCTACGGCGAAGCCGTCGAGCTCGGCGTGTCGCTGCTGGAGCTCGGAACGTCCGCCTTCAGGCTGGGGAGGATCCGGTACTTCCTGGCGATCGCGCACCTGCAGCTTGGCCAGCCGGAGCGGGGCGTCGCCCTGCTCGCTGACGCGCTGACCCATTTCGAAGCCATCAACGACGGTGTGATGGTGGCCGAGTGCCTTGGCGCGCAGGCAGTCCTTGCGTACATGACCCAACGGCCGGACGCCCTCCAGTTGGCGGAGAGGGCGCTCGAGGTATGCCGGTCGCTCAACCCGGTCCCGCTGCCCACCGAAGCCAGGCTGCTCGGGATCGTGGCGACCGCCCACGTGGCGAACAAGGACTGGGACAAGGCGATCGAGCTGTACGAGGCCGCCATCGGAGCCTCCGGCTCGCTGTTCGACCTCAAGCGGCTGGCGTCCATCTACAGCGGCCTCGGGAGCGCTTACCACGCCCTGGGGCAGGTCGACACCGCCGCCCGGTATGCGATGCGCTCGGTGGCCCTGCTCGAGATCCTGCGGGACCGGGTGTCGCTCGCCCGCGCGGAAAACGCCCTGGGCCTGATCTTGAAAGCGCGCGGCGATGACGCAGGCTCCCGGCAGCACCTCGAACGCTCACAGCAGCTGTCCCCCGAATCAGAGCTCGGTGTCGGACGGAGCCTCGTGCTCCTCAGCGTGTGCGAGCTCTGCCTCGAGCAGGGAGACGTCGACCAGGCCGGCGCCTACGCCAACGAGGCGCTTAAGCTCGCGAAGACCTGGAACGAAGGCTCCAACGTGGCCGAGGCGCACATCCGGCTGGCCATGGTGGCCGACCGGCTCGGCGACGGGCCGGCCACCGACCGAGAGTTCAAGCTTGCGATCCAAGGCTTCGAGCAGGTCGGGGCCCAGGAAAGGCTGTTCGAGTGCCACGGGATCTATGCCGAGATACTGGAAAAGCGGGGAGACGTCGCCGAAGCCTATGCCCAGATGAAGCTGGCGCTCCAGGCAAGCCGTCCCGGGTTGAAGGGTGATGGCGCCGTGGACGCGCTCAAGCGCCACTCAGGCTCGCTTGCCGTCATTTTGCCGATTGGCCTCGAGCACATGGTCCATCGCACCGCCGTGATGCTGGAGACGGCGATCACGGCGGCGCTCAGCCTGGTCGGATAGGGGACACGCCTAACCCCCCGGAGCGGAATCCCGCGCGGTGCGTGATAACGTAGGTTTGCCGTTCCGGCGGCGACTTCAAAGGCGTAGGGGAGGTTTCCGACCTGGCGAAAGCGCTGCGCAACTCCAAGTTCTCCCTGACCGCGGAATCGATAATCGCCGACTATCGATTGGCGTACAGCAGCCGCCGCGCCAGCATCATCGGGCGCGCCGAGGTGCTCCGCGGCAATGCCACCTTCGGCATCTTCGGCGACGGCAAAGAGGTCGCCCAGCTCGCCATGGCGAAAACCTTCCGCCACGGCGACTGGCGCGCGGGTTACTACCGCGACCAGACCTTCATGTGGGCGACGCGCATGTCCAACGTGCGCGGCTTCTTCGCACAGCTCTACGGCAACGCGAGCCTGGACGCGGACCCCGCCTCGGGGGGCAGGCAAATGGGCAACCATTTCGCGACGCGTTTCCTGGACGACGGCGGAGCTTTCACGAGATCAGTCGACATGCCGAACTCCAGCGCCGATGTTTCCAACATCGCCGGTTGGATGCCTCGCCTGGTCGGCCTCGCGTACGCCTCCAAGCTCTATCGGGAGAATCCGCAGCTCAAGCCGGTGCAGGACGGCTTCTCCGTCAACGGCAACGAGGTCGCGTTCGGCACCATAGGTGATGCCGCCACCAGCGAGGGGCTGTTCTGGGAGTCGATCAACGCGGCGGGCGTGCTGCAGGTCCCGATGGCAATGTCGGTGTGGGACGACGGATATGGGATCAGCGTCCCCATCACGGCTGAGACCACCAAGGCGTCGATCTCGGACGTGCTGCGCGGCTTCATTCCCGACGATCGCCCCGGGATCGATATCCACGTCGTGCGCGGCTGGGACTACCAGGCGCTGGTCGAGATCTATGCGAGTGGGATCGAAAAGGTCCGTCGCGAGCAAAAGCCCGCACTCTTCCACGTGACCGAGATGACCCAGCCGCAGGGCCACTCGACCAGCGGCAGCCATGAGCGATACAAGACGAAGGAGCGCCTCCGCTTCGAGAACGAGTACGACTGCGTGGCCCGGATGCGGGACTGGGTCATCGAGTCCGGCATCGCGAGCGAGTCCCAGCTGGAAGGTTGGGAGGCAGCCGACAAAGAAGCGGTCGAGGCTGCGCGCGACCTGGCGTGGGAGGCGTTCCAGAACCCCGTCCGCGCCGAGCGCGATCGCGCCGTGGCGATCCTGAAGAGCGTCGACATGCCAGAGGTGGCTGCCCTCACGAGCGAGCTCGAGGACTCCGGAAAGGTCACCCGTTCGCTCGTGATGTCCGCCACCGCCCGCGCGCTCCATCAGCTGCGCGGCATCGAGACGCCCGCGCGGACTGAGCTGGCGCGCTTCGTCGAGGACTACCGGCGGGAGAACAGCGAGCGCTACGGCTCGCACCTGTACAGCCGCTCCGATGAATCACCGCTGAAGGTGCCGGTGGTCGCCCCCGCGTACACCGACAAGTCGCCTCTGGTCGACGGGCGCCAGGTCCTCCTCCGGAACTTCGACGCCAACTTCGCCCGCGACCCGCGCATCTTCGTGATCGGCGAGGACGTCGGCCGCCTGGGCGACGTGAACCTGGTTTTCGAAGGCCTGCAGGCCAGGTACGGCGACCTTCGCCTGACCGACACGGGCATCCGCGAAGCGACGATTCTCGGGCAGGCGATCGGGGCGGCGATGCGCGGGCTTCGACCCATCTGCGACATCCAGTACCTCGACTACTTCCTGTATGCGCTGCAGACCGCGTCCGACGACCTCGCCACGCTTCACTGGCGCTCGGTCGGCGGGCAGAAGGCGCCCGTCGTGATCCGGACCAAGGGCCATCGCCTGGTGGGCATCTGGCACTCGGGCTCGCCGATGTCGGTCCTTCTCAATGCGCTGCAGGGCATATACATCGCGGTGCCTCGCAACACGACCCAGGCCGCGGGCTTTTACAACACGCTGTTCCGCGGCGACAACCCGGGCGTGGTGATCGAGGTGCTCAACGGCTACCGGCTCAAGGAGCGTGTGCCGGACAACATCGGCGACTTCACCGTCCCGCTCGGCGTCCCGGAGGTACTTCGCGAGGGCACGGATGCGACGGTCGTGACGTACGGCGCCTGCTGCGCCGTCGCCCTCGACGCGGCGAAGGCGCTCGAGGGCCTTGGCGTGTCATGCGAGGTCATCGACGTGCAGACGTTGAACCCGTTCGACGTCAACCACTCGATCGTGAGGTCGGTCGAAAAGACGCACGCGCTGGTGTGCCTCGACGAGGACGTGCCCGGCGGAGCATCAGCCTTCATGCTGCAGCAGGTCCTCGAGGCGCAGAAGGGGTGGTGGCATCTCGACGCCGCGCCGCGCACTCTCCCGGCCTCGCCCAACCGCCCGGCGTACGGCCCGGACGGAGACTACTTCTCCAAGCCCAACCGGGAAAGCGTGGTGGAGGCGGTTTACCAGATCGTGCGCGAGCGCCAGCCCTGGAGGTTCCCACCGCTCGACTCCTGAATCGCCGGAAGCGGCTTGCTCACGGGAGGTCCGTCGGGAGGAACTCCATCACTGCCAGCGCGGGGGCGCGACTCAACATCGCGACTCCTTCGAGCGCATAACCCAGCCACCCCCCGGGAGAGGCCGCGGCCAGCGGCGGGATGGTCCGCTTCGGAACGCGGGCCTCGCGGAGGGCGATGGAGTCGGGAAGGCCGGCGAGCGCCCGCGCCTTGCGCGCGCCGGCGTCCAGACCGCCCAACTCGTCGACCAGCCTGTGCTCGAGGGCCTGCCGCCCGGTCCACACCCGACCGGCCGCGATGGGCTCCACCTCATCCCTGGTCATCTTCCGAGCCTTCGACACGACGTCGAGGAACAGGCCGTAGATGCGCTCGACTTCCCGCCTGACCATCACCCGCTGCTCATCGGAGTACGGGTGTTCGTCGCTCTCCAGCGTGACGTGGTCGCCGAAGGCGATGGTCTCGCGGTTGAGCAGCAGCTTGGTCCACATCGCCGCGGTCACGAGCTTGCCGGTCAGGACGCCGATCGACCCGGTCAACGTGCCCGGCCGCGAGACGATCCACGCGCCGGGCATGGCGACCCAGTAGCCGCCTGAGCCGGCGACCGGACCCATGACCACCACCAGCGGCTTGCGCGCAGCCACCTGGGCGAGCGCCTGGCGCATCGCCTCGGACGCCGTGGCCGAGCCTCCGCGAGAGTTCACGTAGAGCACCGCCGCCGCGGCGCGTTTGTCCGCGGCCACCTGGCGCGCCACCTGTACGACGGTCAGATCGCCTGCTCGCTCATCGCCCAGCAGCGGGATCTCCACGGGCGGCTGGACGGGCATGCGGCTCGAGCGGCCGTCGACGATCGTGCCCTCGATTCGGAGCAGCGCCACATACCTGCCCCGGCCCAGTGTCGGCGCCGGCGCGCGCATCGCGCGGCGGGCTCGCTCCCAGGTTCCTATGGTCACGGGTTTGGCGCCCCCCCGGCGCAGGTGGGCGGCCAGCTCCTCCTCGGGGACGATGCCGTCCACGACGTGCTGCGCCGCGGCGGCCTCATCGCCGTAAGGCGAGCCGTCGATGATCGCCCTGGCGGCTTTCTCGTCGATGTGCCGGCCCTCGGCGATCGCCGCCACCAGCTCGCCGTACTGTGACTCGAGCAGCCAGGTCACCTGGTCGCGGTAGGCCTCGGACATGCTCGACCGGGTCAGCGTGTCGGCCGCCGTCTTGTATGGAGAGATGGCCACGAAGTCCGCTGTCACGCCAACCCGCGCCAACCCGTCGGCCAGGAACATCCCGGTACTCGCGATTCCGAGCGGCTGGATCGCGCCCACCGGCATGAGCAGAATCTCGTCGCACGCGCATGCGAGGTAGTAGGTGGCGGTCGTGTAGTAGGGCGCCCAGGCGGTCACGTGCTTGCCGGACTTGCGCAGCGTGGCCACCAGCTCTCTCAAGTCCTCTAGCGAGGCCATCGGCATCCCGACAGGTCGCAGGTGCAGGACGACTCCTGTGATGCGTGGGTCGCGACCGATCGCCCCGAAGCGCTCGCCGAGCTCCTTGATGCTCAGGCGCGGCCGCGAGATGAAGCGCTGCCACCACTGGCGTGGGGGATCAGGCAAGCCCGGGAGGCTCTCCTCGACCAGGAATTCGACGAAGTCGGGCGGACTGGCCAGCGAGCGCCGGACGCTCGTCAGCAGCCACCAGACGTAGCGAAACGGAAACAAGAGCACTGAAACCCCGCCTCTCGTCGAGAGAGTCTACCGAGAGGACGAGATCAGACCACTTTCGAGACTTCGAGCTCCTGTCCCAAATCCTCGCTCAGCCGCGATGCGCCGTACTCGTGGCCGACATGCTGGTGATAGGGCACTCCCGAGAACAGGTGGTGAGACCTGGTCGGGATGTCTGCGCCGGGTGCCCACTCCTGCCGCTGCAGGGCCATGTAGCCCTCTTCCTTGCCCTTCTTGAGTCCGTCGAGCAGGATCGACATGCCGTGGCCGGCCGCGTGCTGCAGCGCTAGCGTGATGAAGATAAAACCGACGCCCTGCTGGCCAAGCTCATCCCACGTGATGGGGTCCTTCTCGTTGAACCACTTGAAGGACGACGAGTAGTTGAATGCGAATCGCGCTTTCGGAAACCGCTTGCGGATCTCGGTGAAAAACCTCTCCGACGGCCCGCGCTCGGCGGTGGGGAACTCACACCACAGGAGGTCGGGCACGCCGCTGTCCAGGTAGCGCAGCCCGCGGTCGATGGCCAGCTCGATGCCGCGCTTCGACTCGGGCGCCTCGGTCGCGGACACGCCGTCGGTGCGGGCAATGATGACGAAGTCCTTGTGTCCCAGGTCATCGGCCGCGTTGCGCATCATCCTCAACTTGCCTACGAACTCGTCGGCAGAGATGAGCGCCTTGCCGGCGATGTGCCCGCAGCGCTTGGGCATGACCTGGTCCTCCAGGTGTGCAGCGGCAACTCCGGCGCGCACATAGAGATCGACGGTCCGCTGCACGTTGAACAGGTTTCCGTAACCGGCGTCCATGTCGACGACCACCGGCGGGATGTCGAGGTGTACAGGCGCAGCGCCCTTCTCGGGGTCTCCCATCGCCATGGTGAGCTGGAACTTGCGCAGCGCGGTCACGGTCCGGCGGGCGCCGTCTGCGATCTCGACGGAGGAATAAAGGTCCATGTCGGTGGTGCCGAGATGACCGACCGCAAAGGAGTAGCCGCTGAAATAGACGGCGTCGAAGCCGTGGTACATGACGAGCTCGGCCCCCATGGGGTCGTATACGCCCGGGCCGAACACGTAAGGCTTGGTGGCGAGCAGCCGGCGCAACCGTTGGCTCGGCTCCTCGTTTCGCGACGCCGGGACTTTGAACCCCTCCGGGAGCAGGGGCGTCGAGATAAGGTCCATTCCGGGCCTCCTTAGGTCAGGTTCTTGATCGGGCAACGCGCCCGACGTGAGCGACTACTCGTTCTCGTGATCGCAGTTGCAGGGTTCCGGGCACTCGCACTCGTGTGCGGAGGGTTCGGTCTCCAACTCTGGCGATCGTTCGTGTCCATCCACGGGTCCAAGCTATCAAGGTCCGAGCTATAAATCCAATTGATTGATTTGATATAACCCATCGGGAAAGCCGATGTCGCTTCGACCCGGCCCGCGCGTTCCCTTCTGCTACCGGGTTTCGAGAAGGGTGAGAAACGCGGCGACGATCCCTTCAGGCTTGCCGGCGTCACGCCGGCGATACGCGACGATCGTGTTGTGCATCGGAGGGGCATCTTTCATGTCGACCACGCAAAGAGTGCCGCCGGCAACCTCCCGCGCCACCGCGCTCCCTGGCAGCAGGGCCACCCCCAGTCCGCGCTCGACCATCTTCTTGGCCGCTTCGATCGAGTCGAGCTCCATGAGCCCCCTCGGCTTCACGCCGACCGAGAGGAACGCTCCCCGGGTGATCTCGTAGTAGCTCGAGGTCCGGTCGAACATGATCACCTTCGAGACGGCCACCTCGGACATTGGAACGTCCTCGCGTTTGGTGAACGGGTGGTCGGGGGCGCAGACCAGCACGAGCTCCTCCGTCAGGAAGGGCCGCAGCTCGATGTCGGGGTGCCGGATCGCGCGTCCCAGCCCGATCTGGACCTCGTCGCGCAGGACCAGGTCGATTACGTCCTCGGAGTGCCCGGTGCGCACCGACACCTCGACCCTTGGATGCTCCGCCACGAAACGCTCGAGCAGCTCCGGGAGCACGTACGTGCTGACGGCCGGCGCGGAGGCGATCATGAGGTGGCCCGCTGAGGCGGTCATCACCTGCTCCAGCGCGTCCCGGCCCTCGACCAGGGCGCGCAGGGCGCGTTCCGCAAACGGGACCCAGGCCCGCCCCGCATCGGTCAGGCGCATGCCGTGCGAGGTGCGCAGGAACAGGGCCGCGCCCAGCTCCCGTTCCAGCCCGTGCAGCCGCGCTGTAAGGGTGGGCTGGGTGATGAACAGCGCCTCGGCAGCGCGGCTGACGCTGCCGCGCCTGGCCACCTCCAGGAACCCCTCGACCTGCACGAGCTGGATCCCGCTTGCCTTGCCGTTACGCGATTCGTCTATGGCCACGGCCGGAACGACAAATTCTATCTATACCGCTTGCCCAGTGCGCCGGTGGGGGAGGTCACAGACCTGGACGGAAAACCGGGCCGAGAGACGCTCAGGAGGACCGGCGGAGCACCACTCTGGCGGCAGCCAGCGCCACCGCCCACACAGGGGCCATCGTGATCACGAAAGGCCGGATGGTATCGCTCGCCGAGTTGGAGCTGCGGTCGAAAGTCTGGAATACGAGCACGGTCCCGACGAGCAGGACTGCGAACGCGGCGGCCAGCCACGCGAAAGTGCCCCATCTCATATCGACGACAACGATAGCGGGCGCGACCAGGTTACGGAATTACCAGCGGGCATCGACGGGTTGTTTTCAACATGGCTGCCTTTTTCGGATACCACATGCCCAACTTCACGTATCCCGGCGTCCCCGACGATCGTCTGTTCCAGCGCGTCGCTGACAATGCCAGGGCCGCCGAGGCGGCGGGTTTCGACCTGGTCACCGTGATGGACCACTTCTATCAGATCCGAGGAGTGGGGCCCGAGACCGACCCGATGCTGGAGGCTTACCCCACCCTGGCCGCCCTGGCGACCCAGACCAGCCGCGTCAAGCTGGGCACCCTCGTCACTGGCGTGGTGTATCGCAATCCGGCGGTGCTGGCCAAAACGGTCACCACGCTGGACGTCATCTCAGGTGGGCGCGCCATCATGGGCATCGGAGCGGCGTGGAACGACTCCGAGGCGGCCGGCTACGGTATCGAGTTTCCGCCCATCGGGCAGCGGATGGACCGCCTCGACGAGGCCCTGACGATCATCAAGCTGATGTTCACCGAGGACCGCCCTTCATTCGAGGGCAAGCACTACCGCATCGAACGAGCGCTGAACGTGCCGCGGCCGATCCAGCCAGGCGGGCCCAAGATCCTGGTCGGGGGCGGAGGCGAGAAGCGCACGCTGCGACTGCTCGCGCGCCACGGCGACATCGGCCACTGGTTCGGCGGCCCGCTCGAAGACCTGAAGCGCAAGAAGGGCGTCTTCGAGCAGCACTGCGAGGTGGAGGGTCGTGACCCGTCGACGGTGATGCTGACCATTGGGATGAACATCGTCCTGGTGACGCACGAGAAGGACGCGGCCGCGGCGGTCGAGCGTGTGCCCGAGCAGCGACGCCCGATGGTTTCGGTGGCGACTCCTGAAAAGGCTGCCGAGACGCTGCGCCCGTACCTCGACGCGGGCTTTGGTGGCTTCACCTTGAGCAACATGACGCAGCCGAACGCGGAATCGATCGCTCTCGCCGGCGAGCTGATCAAGCTCGTTCGAGGCAGCGAGGTCGCCTAGGAAACGTCCTTGTAAACCTTCTCGCCAGCCCGCACCGGAACCTGCAGGTGGTTCTCGGGCGGGGCGAGCGGGCACGCCCAGCGCGAGCTGTACGCGCAGGACGCGTTGTACGCGTAGTTGAAGTCGATGGTCAGCTCCGGTGACGCCGGCGTGATCTCGAGGACCAGGCCGTCGGTGTCCTTGGCGGTATCGAACAGGTAGCGCCCGCCGCCGTACGTCTCGCGCCCCGAGGTCGCGTCGCGAAAGGGTACAAAGAGGCCGCCGGCGTACTGGACCAGGCTGAACACCGTGAGCCGGCACGCTTGACCTCCGAGGCGAAACGCGAGCCGGCCCGCCCGCCGGTAGCGCACCGCCCCGTCGTCGCCGCCTGTCTCGATCACGAGCTCGGTGCGGTCGCCAGGCTCGAAACGGGCGCTGACACGAGAGGCCGGGTCGTGCGGAAAGTACCGCAGACCCCCGAACGAAGTGCGCTCGTTCGGCTCCACCGGAGACTGGGGGTGCGTCCGGAACAGCTCGTCGCGCGAGTCGCGGAACCGTCTGAGCGCATCCTGGCCGGTGATGCGGTAGAGATCGCCCACCCGGCGCCGCCAGTCGACCAGGTCGAGGAAAGCCTGCGGGTCAGCGTCCGTCAACGGGCGGCTCACTAGGCGTCAACCTGTAGCTCGCCTGCGGTGGCAGCGCGGCCAGGGCCTGGTGCACGTCGTCGTCCGTGGCGTCAGACACGACCAGCGTGTAGCGGCGGGAATGTTGGGCGCCGGTTGCGACAGGCGCGGGCACGACCGCCGGGCCGGGCTCGGACGGATGAGGAGGTGGGGGCGCCTCGGCCGCGGGCGCGGTGGCCGGCCTGCGCGGGCGGGCGGCGGCGTCCGCGCGCAGGACGCGCCAGTGGTAAACCGCGACCGCGGCCGCTACCACGATCACCGCCAGGTAATGACCGAAATCGAGGTTGGACGGGTCTTTGAGCTTGGGATGTGCGCTGAACAGCTGCTGGAGCAGCGAGTTGAGCATGCCTACGCCGCCGCCCAGCACCGCCAGGACGCTGGCCAGCAAGGCGGCCCACACGTAAAGGCGGCGGCTGAGCGCTTGGCGGTCGGCCGCCCACGGCGCCTGCCGCCAGTGGGCGACCCAGACGGCGGCGCCGACCAGCAGCAACGTGATCCACAGGCTTACCGGGTCTTTCCAGTCCGCCGCGTTCACACCGATGATCGGCGCCTCGATCTGCTCCGCCACCACCCAGAGCAGGCCGACCGCTCCGGCAGACCACGCGGCAAGAGAGACGAGGGCCGCGAGGTTGGTGTAGAGCCGGCGTATGCCCGCCTGGCGGTCCGCCTCCTGGGTGCCCGCGTCGCGCGCCAGGCGGCGTCGGATCAGGACCCACGCGATGCCGTACACGAGCAGCGCCGACGCGGGCGACGCGAGGGCCCCGAGGATGTCGTTGGCGGTGACCCCGCCTGGGCTGCTGACCCCGAGCAGCAGCGCCAGCGCGTAGTAGAGGATCCGGCTCGCGCCGAACAGCGCAATGCCGATAGCGACAGCGACCGCGATGAATCCCTGCAGCGCTCGAAGGGTGGAGTGGCGGTCGTCGTCGGCGTGGTTTCGGGCGATGGTGCGCGCGTGGAAGCCCCACAGCAACAGGCCTCCCATAAGCAGGCCCGCAGGATCCCCGATGTAAGAGTTGACACCGAGGGGACTGTTTACGGCTTTGACCCAGACGACGGTGATGAGGCTGCTTGCCCCGCTCAGCATCACGAGCAGCCCGACGAGGAGGGCGACGTACATGTACCAGCGCCGCAGGGTCGCCGAAGCTCCAGTCTCACCGACCGCGCCACGATCCTGCGCCGCGGTCCAGAAATGGAATGCCCAGATCACCAGGCAGACGAGGGCGATCCATGCGGCCTGCGAGGTCGCCACCCAGTTCTGGTTCGCCGGACATGAGCCAAACGCGGAAGCTCCGCCTTTGGTGAGCTGCGTGACCTGGGTGACGGGACAGGTGTCGATGAGGGGACGGAGCACGTCGCCTGCGGTGATTGCCAGCGCGACCGCGCCGCCGATCGATCCACCGAGGCAGGCCCAGTACACGTACAGGCGGCGGATGGCCGACGCGCGGTCGGATGGGTCTCGCATGGCAAAGCGGCGCGCGAACCAGAAGTGGACGGCCCACACCGGTCCCGCCACCAGCACCATCGCGCTGAAGCCGGCCAGCGAGCCACGGCTGCTCTGAGCCGAAGGATCGTTGAAGAAGAAGAGCAGGCCGGTGTACCCGAGGAGTGCCAGGCCCGCCGCGAACATGGCGAGCGCCGCGGCGCTGACCAGATACAGGTACAGCCGCCTCAGGATCACGGCGAAACCGTACTACCATGCGCTCGTGATCTCTCGAGAACTGCTTGAAATCCTGGCGTGCCCCAAATGCCACACCAAGGTGGAGCTCAAGGAGCCCGATCAGCTGCGATGCCCGCAGTGCAAGGTGCTCTATCCAATCGTGGACGGCATCCCCGTGATGCTGATCGAAGAAGCCAAGCCCGAGAAGGACTAGGCCGTAGCCAGCGCGGCAGGGGCGGCCGGGTTTAACCCGGCCGTGACTTTGTCTTACCGCCTGCTGGCCGGGCCAGGATTGACTACCTAATCAAGCCCATCCTTATACCGGAAGGAGAGCAGCCCGGTCGGCGAAGCCGACCCGGCGATGCAATCAGTAGGTCGCCACCTGCACGCGCCTGGCGCGCAGAGGGAACCATCCCGGGTTCCCTCTCATTCTTAAGCCGCGCAGGCGTACTGGCTGGTGTCCTTCGGAGAGGTGTTCATCTGGGCGTCGCGGATGTCGGTGGCGATCTCGTCGTCCGTCAGGGCATAGGCCTGGTTCGGATTACCCGCCGAGGTCGCGAAGACGATCCCGAGCACTCGTCCCTGCAGGTCGACCAGCGGGCCGCCCGAGTTGCCGGGGTGAACGCTGGCCTGCATGACGTAGATCTGGCGGGTCACGAGGTTCTCGTTGTAGATGTCTCGGCCCTCCGCATCAATCGTGCCGTCGACGACTGCGGCAACCACTTTCTGGGGCCCACCCCCGGGATAGCCGATGACCGCCGCGTCGGTGCCGCGCTGTGCCGGGCCGAACGTCAGGCCGGGCCCTCTGTACTCGGGCACGTACAAGACCGCCACGTCCTTCTCGGGGTCGAAGTAGACCACCGCAGCCTTCATCTCCTTGCCTCCCGGCGTGATGATCACGTGGTTGCTCGTCCCTGAGACCACGTGAGCGTTGGTGACGAAGTAGCCGACGCCAACCGGGAATCCGCTGCCGGTGACCAGTCCGCCGCACCCGAAGCTGGACACCTTGACCACGGATTCGGCCACGCGGTTGACGCCGGCGGTGTCGATGGATAACGGGAGGGGAAGGGCCTGGAGCGTCGGCTCGAGGCCTGCGAAGGCGGAAGGGAACGAGACCCCCGCCAGGATCCCTTCGACACTGGCGAGGAACACGGGCGGTCTCATGCCTATGGAATCGATCGTGCGAAGAAACACCGACTTTTGAATCTGCTGGGCGATCTCGGGGCTCGGTCCCCTCGAGAAGCTCAACCCAAGGAACCAGCACATCGCCATCACCGCCAAAGCCGACAGGGCGGCGCCCCCGAGGGAGTCCGTCGAGGTGTGGATCCCGGCGCGGAGGATGCCGCGACGGATGGGTTCACCTGCGGCAAAGCCGATGCTGGAACCGAGGCTGCCACCGATCACGAGCACCAGCACGGCCCCCAAGGGCCTTGCGGTCGCGTTGGTGATGTGTAGGTAGTCGAGCACCCGCCCTGCAGCGAGAGCGCCGAGCACTACGCCGATGGTCAGTCCGACGTACTGGGCCAGGGACAGCCAGAAGCCGCGCCTGTACCCGTTGGCCAGGCCGATCACCGCGGCGGCTGCGATCACCAGATCGATGAGGTTGACCATTTACTCCCCGTATCCCTACTAACACCCTAGCGGCCGACTCTGCCCGAACGTTGTGCGTGGGCGATAATTGCAGGGTGATCTATCTCGCCGGGGAATGGGTGCCAGCGTGGCTTGCGATGAGCATCACGTTCCTGGTCGCCAGCCTGGGCGTGGTGGGTCTTGGTTGGTGGGTGCTGAGGGGCGACGCGCGCAACAGGGCCGCCGAGGAGGCCGCCGACGCGGCGACCGCGGCTGATCACAAAGAGGCTCACCACTAGTCCGCTGGGCTCAGTTCTCGGCTGCCGCGCCCGAGTTGGCCGCCTTCGTGGTGGAGCGGCTTGCGGCCACCGGCATCGTGCTCCTCGGCACCCTACGTCCCGACGGGTGGGCACGGATTAGCCCCTGCGAGGCCTACGTCGTCGACGGCGATCTCATGCTCGGAATGATGTGGCGCTCGAAGAAGGCGCTAGACCTCCTGCGAGACTCGCGACTGACCGTCGTCACGCCCCAAGCCGAACGTGAGCCTGTGCACGGCGACCTGAAGCTGTACGGCTCAGTCGTCGACGTGCCCGAGCCGGAACGCCGGCGCCGGTATGCCGACACCCTGGAGGCCGCCATCAAGTGGCGCCCGCCGGAGCCGTACCACCTGTTCGCGTTCGAGGTCGAGCGCGCCGGCTTCATCAGCTTCGGAGAGGGGCACCGGATGGTTCGTTGGTCCCCTGGATCGGGCTTGGAGGACCGGCCGCACCCAGATGACGCCGGAGCGGTTTAGGCTCGGGCCGGCTCCGGACTGCTGTCGACCAGCTCGCCAGATTCCCGTAGGTCGCGCAGTGGCATGAAGCTGCGCACCGGTGGCACGCGCTCGAAGTTGTAGGGGGGTGGCGGCGAGCTGGTCGCCCATTCCAGCGTGTTGGCCTGCCAGGGGTCGTCGCCCGCGATCTCGCCGTGGCGCCAGCTGCGCACGATGTTGATCAGGAACAGCAGGACGGAGAAGGCGAGCAGGAACGAGAACACCGTGATGACCAGGTTCGTAGTTGCCCACTCCGCGGTGGTGTAGGTTGCGATGCGGCGCGGCATGCCCTCGAGCCCCAGCGTGTGCATGATCAGGAAGGTGCCGTTGAAGCCAATGAACGCCGTCCAGAAGTTCCATTCGCCGAGCCTGCGGTTGAGCATCCGCCCCGTAATCTTGGGGAACCAGTAGTACACGCCGGCGAAGATCGTGAACACGCTGCCCCCGAACAGCACGTAGTGGAGGTGAGCCACGACGTAATAGGACTGGTGCAGCTGGGTGTCGACGGGGACCGAGGCGAGGTAGACGCCGGTGATCCCACCGATGAGGAACGTGGCCAGGAAGCCGAACGCGAACTTCATCGGGATCGTGAACTCGATCGATCCCCACCATGCGGTCGCAATCCAGTTGAAGAACTTGATGCCGGTCGGGACGGCGATCAGCATCGTCATCAACATGAAGAAGCCTTCGACGTATGTGTTCATGCCGACCGTGAACATGTGGTGAGCCCACACGGTCATCGAGAGGAACACGATGCCGAACAGCGCCGCGACCATCGACATGTAGCCGAAGATCGGCTTGCGGGCGAAGACGGGAATGATCTCGGAGATCATCCCGAAGCCGGGCAAAATCATGATGTAGACCTCGGGGTGCCCGAAGAACCAGAACAGGTGCTGGTACAGCACCGGGCGGCCCTGCGTCGTGAAGAACTGGGTCCCCAGTTGTCGGTCGAACTCGACCAGGATCATCGCAGCCGCGAGCGGCGCGCCGACCACGAGCAGGAGGATGGAGGTCGAGATCTGCGCCCACACGAAGAGCGGCAGTCGGGTGAGCTTCATGCCCGGCGCGCGCAAGGCGATGATCGTGGTGAGGAAGTTGGTGGAGGCCATGATGCCGCTGATGGCCCAGACGATGATGCTCAGCGCCCAGAAGTCGACTCCGAGGCTGTGCGACTGATAGGCCTTCTCGGTCAGCGGCGCGTAACCGGTCCAGCCCGCATCCAACGCTCCGCCGGTGAAAAAGGCGCTGTAGTACAGGATGAACGAGACCGGGACCAGCCAGAAGCCCAACAGGTTCACGCGCGGGAACGCCATGTCGCGAGCGCCCACCATGAGCGGGACCATGTAGTTGGCGATCCCGGTCAGGAAGATCGTGACGAAGAAGAAGATCATCGTCACGCCGTGCGCGGAGATCAGCTGGTTGTACGTCTCGTGGTCGACCACCGAGAGGTTGGGCTGGGCAAGCTGCAACCGGACGATCAGCGCGAAGATGCCTCCGATCACGAAGCTCAGGATGCCTGTGACCATGTACATGATCCCGATCAGCTTGTGATCGGTGGTCGTCAGCCAGAGGCTGATCGGCTTGAAGAAAGTGTCGTCGTAAGCCTTGGGACGAGGCAGGACAGTGGTGGCTGCCATCTGTTTCCTATGCTAACCCGGAGAAGGCGAGGGGCTGGCCTTCGCCGCGACCTGCTGCTGCATCCACTGGTCGTAGTCGGGCTGGTTCATCGCCTGGACGATGATCTGCATCGTGCTGTGGCCCACGCCGCACAGCTCGGCGCACTCCCCTCGCCACTTGCCCGGTTGGTCGATCTTCATCCACGAGAAGTTGTCGTAGCCAGGCACGGCATCTGTCTTGCCTGAGATTGCCGGCACCCACCACGAGTGGATCACGTCCGTGCCCTGAAACTGCAGCTTGATCAGTGTGTTGGTGGGCACCACGAACGGCGTCACATCCCCGGCCAGGGTGCCCTCCTGGTGGATGACGACCCCGTTGCCGTAGTCATAGTCCCAGCCGAACTGGTGGCCGGACACCTTGACCAGCATCTGCTGGTTGTTGATGGGCTGGAAGTCTCGCTGCAGCTCCGCGAAGCTGAAGCCGACGATCACCAGCACGATGACGAGCGGCGCCAGGGTCCATGCGATCTCCAGCCCGTTGTGGCCGTGGATCTGCGGCGGCACGTAACCGACCGGCTGACGCGAGCGCCGGTACCTCAGGGCGACCCACAGGATGGCGGCTTCGGTTCCGACGAAGACGATGATCGCGACGACCGAGATCCCGATGTAGAGGTTGTAGATGTCCTGCCCGTTGGGTGAGACCGGGGTCGGGAAGATGGGGGAGAGGCCGCCCGCCGCGCATGAACTGAGCAGGAATGCGGTGAGCACGAGGCCCGCGATGGTGAAGGGCGCGCGAAGGCGTGCGGTCACGGCGGTCAAGTATATCGGCGACCGGCGATGCGCCTGGCGTCGGGCCTCGGCGACCGGATAGAATCCAAAACCGAACGTGGCGGTAGCCAGCAAGCCTCGATATGTCGACGTGGCCAACCCAGACCTTGCTGTCGATTGCCCGCGCTGCGGGCTGAAGACGGCCCGGTTCATCGACATGTGCCGCAACTGCGGATACAAGCTGTGGCCCTCGAGCACCATGGCCTCGGCGGCTTTCAAGGCATGGCGAAGGACCGACCCCTCGCGCGCGGCCGCATCGCGATTCGACATGGAGCTGCCGGTCTTCCTTGACGACACGGTTGATTTCGCGGCGCGCGCTCACGAGCTGGGCATCCACCTTTTCCCGAGCAGCAACTGGCCGTTCGTGATCTGCTTCGGTTTGCTCTTCCTCTCCCTCGGGGCGATTCCATTCCCGTCCGTCGCCCGCATCGTCCTCGCGGTGATCGGAGGCGTGATCTTCCTCGCGGGCGTGGTGGGCTGGGTCCTGGTCGAGGACGTGCAGATGTTCCCGAGTGACGGCCCTCAGAACCACGGCGAGGCGCACCACTGATGGCGATAGCCAGCATGCGTCCGGAGCAGACCCCGCAGTATCCGGCGATCAAGCCTGGGATGACGGGCATGTTCATCTTCTTGGCGTCGGAGGTCATGTTCTTCGGCAGCCTGTTCGCCGTTTACTTCTACCTCTACGGCTCGCACATCGTGTGGCCGCCGCCGCCCCCGACGACGAACGAGTTCTACGTCAACTGGTACCCGGTCCCCGTGATCAACACGATCGTCCTGTTCTCCAGCGCTTTCACCTGCCACTTCGGGGCTGAGGCGCTGGCCCGCGACAACCGGCGCCGGTTCTATCTCCTGTGGACCGCGACCATCCTCCTGGGCCTCGCCTTCGAGTTTGGTCAGCTGTACGAGTTCATATCGGCTTTCGGGCGGGGCATGAGCCTCACGGCCAACAGCTTCGCCAGCGCCTTTTTCATCATGACCGGCTTTCACGGAGCCCACGTGCTCGGCGGCCTCGTCCTTCTGACGCTCATCCTGTACCGCGCCGCGAAAGGACAGTTCTCGTCCCGGCATCACGTGGGCGTTGCGGCAGTCACGTTGTACTGGCACTTCGTGGACGTGGTCTGGTTCTTCCTTTTCACCATCCTTTACGTGGGAGTCGCTCTGTTCCGATGAGAGCGCTGGCGGTCGCCGTCACCGCAGCCGCGATGCTGGCAGCGTGCGGCGGCGGCGGGACCTCAGGCCAGCCGGCCGGCTCGATCAAGGTGACCTTGACCGAGTACAGCTTCAGCCCGTCCACTATCAGCGTCGCCAGCGGCAAGGTCGTGTTCTACCTGGTCAATGCTGGGACGGCGTCCCACGACATGATCATCAGCGACAGCTCCAATAAGCGCGTGGTCGGCAGCGACCTCATCTCGGCGGGCGACTCCATCGTCTTCACCGTCGACAGCATCGCCGCCGGGACCTACACCGTCTACTGCGACCAGCCGGGGCACGAGGCCTCAGGCATGAAGGGAACGCTGACCGTCACTTAGCGGAGCCGCGCGCCTTACTTAGGTTGGCTTGGGGCTCGGCGACGGCGACGGCTTTGGGGTCGGAACGGGCGAGGGGCTTGGGCCCGGCACGAGGCCGGTCAGCTCGACATCGAAGACCAGCGTGGCGTTGCCGGGGATGATCACCGCGCCCGTGTTGGGGTCGGTCTGGCCCTGGGTGCCGTAACCGAGAGCCGCCGGAATGATGAGCTTGCGTTTGCCCCCGACCTTCATGCCCGGGATGCCCTCGTCCCAGCCGGGGATGACCTGACCGGCCCCGAGCTGGACCGTGAACGGCGTGCGGCCCGGCTGGCGGCTCGTGTCGAATGGGGTGCCGCCGGTCGAGAGCCAGCCGGTGTACTGCACCGTCGCGTTCTCGCCCTTCTTGGCCGCGTCCCCCGTGCCGACCGTGAGGTCAATGAACTTGAGGCCGTCCGGGAGCGTGATCACCGGAAGGCCCGCGCCGGCGTTGAAGTCGTCAGCACCGGGGGACACGACCGGCGAGGAAGAGGGTCCTGGGCTCTCGTTAGCGACCGGCCCCGTGCCGGCATATGGGTCCGCGTAACCGCACGCCGTCGCGGCGAACGCGGCGATGGTGAGAACGATGAGGAGCGATCTCCTCACGAGGCCGCGATGTCGATCGAGCTCATGGTGTCGCCCACCTGGATCTTGTCGACGACCTCCATTCCCGAGGTGACCTGGCCGAAGTGGTTGTACACGCCGTTGCTGGCCAGAAAAGGCGCGTCACCCAGCGTGATGAAGAACTGCGAGCCGCTCACCCCGGCCGCGCTGGACGCCATGCCCAGGGTGCCGCGCGGCCACTGCGACGGGTTGGACTCGTCCGGCAGCTTGTAAGCGGGGCCGCCGGTGCCGTTGCCCAGCGGGTCGCCGCCCTGCGCCACGAACCCGGGGACGACGCGGTGGAAGGTAAGGCCGTTGTAGAAACCGTTCTGGGACAGGTACACGAAGTTGTTGACCGTCTGGGGCGCGAGCTTCGGATCGACGAAAGTGATCACGAAGTCGCCTCGCGTGGTGTGCACGGTGGCGGTGTACTTCTTGGCCTGGTCGATGACTGTGGGAGGCGGGGTGGTTCTCTGTTCCATGCAGGTAACGATCTCATTGTCGCAGCCCGGCGCGAAGGAGGTCGCCGCTCCGCCGGTCTGGCCGGAGCCGCAGCTCGACAGGGCAACGGCCGCCGCCGCGATCGCCAGGAGCCTTTGTCCGAGGGAAGCCAAGGCTGGATATCGTGACGGGTGTGAGCGCCGCCTCGCAACTGGCCAACGAGTACGACGCATGATGATCAACGCGTCGGCTCGCGGGCCTTCGTGTACAGCAGCACCGCCAGGCCCAGCGCCAGTACGGCGACAACGATCAGAGCGGCTGGCACGTTGGAGGTCGCAGCCGCCACCGAGCCGCCGACCAGCGGGCCGAGAAAGAAGCCGAACGCGACTGAGCTCGCGTTGATCCCGAACACCGTGCTCTGAGCTTCGTGGGGAGTTTCGAGGCCGATCATGCTCGCGGTCGCGGGGATGAGCACCCCGCTGAACAAGCCGTTGAGTCCGATCGCGATGACCACGAGCGTGATCCACGGTGAAACGCCGATCAGGGTGACCGCCACCGCCACCAGGACTGCGGCCAGCGCGGTCGTCTTCACGTACCCGAACCGCCTGGTCACCGTCGTGTAGAAGATGGCCGCGCCGCTGCTCGCGACGCCGGCGAGGCCGAACCCGATCCCGGTGATGGTCGTCACACCACTGCCGGTCATCGTGAGGAGCCTCAGCACCACCAGCTGCTGCGTCGCCGAGTTGGCGACGCTGATCAGCCCCTGCGCGCCCACGAGCACGCTGAGGGCTTTCTTCAAATCGGGGACCCGGCCGATCAAGGTCAGCGTGCCCAGCTGCGGACCGCTGCGGCGGACCAGCGGGCTTTCCCGCACGATCGCGATCACCGGGATGAGCGAAAGCAGCAGCAGCACGCCGCCGCCCAGGAAGACGAGGCGAAGACCGAACACCGAGGCGGCCAGGCCACCCACTACGGGACCGATGGCTCCGCCCAGCGCGACGGCTGAGGTGACGACCCCCAGCGCCCAGCCGACGCGGTTGCGTGGTGTCTCTGCGGCGACGAGCGCGGTCGCGGCGGCCACAGTGCCGCTCGTCGCCCCCTGGAGGAAGCGCAGCACGAGCAGCTCGGTGGGGTTCTGGGCGAAGTAGATCAGCCCGACGGTGAGAGCGCCTCCGATCATCGAGCGCAGGAGCATCGGCTTGCGGCCGTACCGGTCTCCCATCAGGCCCCAGATCGGGCTGGCGATTCCCATTGAGAGGCCGGACGCGCTCGCCGCGGCCGCCGTCCACAGGTACAGGTCGCGGTTGGAGTGCACGCCGAGATCGTGGGAGATGAAGATCGAGAGGAAGGGGAATGCGAAGCTGAATCCGAAGATGGCCATGAACTCCGCGAACCAAAGCGCCGCCAGGTTGCGCCGCCAGTCAACTGCTCCCGGGTTGACGGGAGGCGTCGTCGCCAGCGGGTCCGTCGACAGGATCAGGCGCCCAGGAGGTCGACGATGCGGTCGGAGGTGATCGGGATGCTGTCGACGACCACGCTGGGCTTCCGCCGCCGCAGCGCGTCCTCGACGGCGCTGGAGATGGCGGCGGGAACCGGGATGGTACCGCTCTCGCCCGCACCTTTGAAGCCCTCGGGGTTGGCATCGGTGGGAGTTTCGATGTGCACCAGCTCCGGGATCGCGGTCACTTCGCCGGTGGTCACGATGCTGTAGTCGAGGAAGCTGGGCGTACGGTATCCGCCGTCCGCGTCATAGATCGCCGCCTCGTACAGCGCGTAGCCCAGCCCGTGCGCGAAGCCGCCGTGCATTTGCCCCTCGACCATCATCGAGTTGATGGCTTGGCCGACGTCGTGCGCGATCACGTAGCGCAGCACCTCCACCTGGCCGGTATCGGGGTCGACGGCGACGACTGCCGCGTGACATCCGCTCGAGAATGAGATGGGCCGGGCCGGGTCAAAGCTCTCCAGGACCTCGAGCCCTTCGTCGGGGAGGACTTCCGTTGCGGGCAGGCGCTTGGACGGTGCTCCCCGGACTCCGATGACGCCATCCTCCAGCACCAGGTCCTGCACGTCCGCCTCGAGCACCTCGCCCGCGCGCTCGAACACCGCCCTGCGCAGCGCGGTCCCGGCTCTCGCGGCCGCGTTGCCCACCATCACCGCGCTCCGGCTGCCGGCCGTGAGCAGGGCGAACGGAACCTGCCTGGTGTCTCCGGCCGTCACCTTGATCTTCTCGATCGGCCACCCCAGGCGGTCCGCAGCGACCTGGGCAGCCATCGTCTCGTGACCCTGTCCCTGCGGCGTGGACCCGACGTAAAGGTGCGCCGTGCCGTCCTTGTCGAGCCGAAGCCGGGCCGGCTCGCCGCGGCCGAAGCCCGTCGATTCGACGCAGCACGCGATCCCGACCCCAACCAGCCAGCCGTCCGCGGTATCGGCACGGTCGACGTGGCCGAGCTGCTCCAGCGCCATCGCCAGAAGGCGCGGATAGTCGCCGCTGTCGTACACCATGCCGTGGCGTCCGGCCGGGAAGCCGGTGGTGTACGGGATCTGCCCGGGCTGGATCAAGTTGCGCCGCCTCAGCTCGACGGGGTCGAGGTTGAGCTGGCGTGCCAGCTGGTCCATGACCCGCTCCATCCCGTAGTTGCCCAGGGGCCGGCCGCCCCCGCGGATGAAGCCTCCGGGCACCGCATTCGTGTAGACCAGATGAGCCTCCACGTCCATGGCCGGCAGAACGTATGCCGAGACCATGTGGGAGATGATGATCCCGGGCTGGCCCGTGGCCGACCCCGCGTAAGCGCCGACGTCGTGGAAGAGGCGGCCCCTCAGCCCGCGCAGCTTGCCGTCGCGGTCTGAAGCCAGCTCGAGCTCGATGACCGACCCGTGCCCCTGCGAAGTCGTGGCGCCGTCCTCGCTGCGCGTCGCGACCCAGCGCACCGGCCGCTTGAGCCGCCACGCCGCCAGCGCCGTTATCACCTCCTCGGGGAACACGGTGCCCTTGGCGCCGAAACCGCCGCCCACGTCTTCGGCCAGCACGCGGACCCTGTCGTCTGCGAGGCCGAGCGCAGACGCGACTGCGCTCCTGACGCCGAAGACGTTCTGCGTGGAGGTCCATACCTTGAGCCCGCCCGTATCGGAATCCGGCGCTGCTGTGACCGTGCGTGGCTCCATGGCGGCGCCCGCGACCCGCGCGGTGGTCAGCCGGATCTTCGCCGTCACGCTGTCCGATGCGAACGCCGCCTTGATGTCGCCGTAGGTCGTCGAATACGTCTGCGCGATGTTGCTCTTCATGTCGGCGTGCACCGTGGCCGCGCCCGGGGCAGTCGCCGCCGCCACATCTCCGACGCCGGTCAGCGGATCGAGCTCCGGGATCACCTGCTCGGCGGCGTCCAGGGCCTGGTAGGAGGTCTCTGCGACCACCAGAGCGAAAGCCTCCCCGACATAGTTGACCTCGTCGCGGTTGAGGACAGGCCGGCCGCGCTGCTCGATCCCCGGCGGGCCGAAATCGCTCAGGCCTGCCGACACCTCGGGCAGATCTTCCGCCGTCCAGACCGCGACGACGCCGGGCATGGCCGCCGCCCCGCTTCGATCGATGGCGCGGATGCGCGCGTGGGGCAATGTCGAGCGGCAGAAGGCGACGTGGGCCAGCCCATCGAGCTTGATGTCGCCGGCGAAGCGCCCCCGGCCCGTGATGAGCCGCTCGTCCTCGACTCGGCGCATGGGGCGGCCGATGTAAGGAGGCATGGGAACTACAATAAGTCGTTCATTCGGGCCCATTGCGCGACCCCCAAAAACAGACGGGCGGCTAGCTCAGTTGGGAGAGCGCCAGCTTGACATGCTGGAGGTCGGGGGTTCGAAACCCTCGCCGCCCACCAAACCCGTTTCCTGCGGCTCAGGTGTCCTGGGACGGATGATTCGCCCCTGTGGCGCCCGCAGTCACGCCGGGGTCGCTGTCGGCAACCCTAGAGAGGCCGCCGCGGCGAGCAGGCGATCGTCGTAGGACACCACGGCTGCCAGATCATCTCCCAAGCTCGCGGCAGCCGCCAGGTGAATCGAGTCCAGGGATCGGAGCTCGGTCGGATCCAGGTCTGCGGCACGCTCGAGTAGGGCATCGTCGAGCCGGATGAGATGGACCCCGGCCAAAAGCCTGCGCGCCTCCGGAATCAAGCGCGGCAATCCGGCGCGCCGCACGACCCGGACCAGCTCGACTCTCAACAGCGCGGCTGACGCACGAGAGGGCCGTTGCCGAAGCCACCTGCGCAAAGCGGGCGACTCCCGCTCAGTCATTAGGAGCTTCACAACCGCCGACGTGTCGAGGTAGGCGACGTCAGCGCTCATCCGCCCTCATGTCAGCCAGGATCTTTGATAGAAGCGGCTTGCCACCGAGCCGCGGCATCGGCTTGATGTCGAGCAGATCTCCCGTGGCGCCGCTCGCTCGTCCTTCGGCGACGAGCTGTTGAAGCCTGCTCGCCTCGTGCATCGGCACAATCCGCGCTACGGCTCGACCCCGGTCGGTGACCTCGACGATCTCACCCGCCGCGACGCGACGCAATACCGCCGTTGCGTTCTGACGAAGCTCTCTGACTCCGACCTTTGTCATGTAGCACATGGTAGCACCTCGCGGCGCACATGTGTATCACGGGTCGCGCCTGCTCGATCCGATCAGGACGAGGACGGCGCCAAGAATGAGGATGAGCGCGATGATGTCGAAACCGTACGGGGCCAGCAGCCAGTCCCTGGATCCGCGAGCCAGCGTCCACGCTCCGAACCCGACCGCCGCCATAAGCCCGTAGCCGGCACCGACTAACAGCTCTTGCTTGTGCGGCCCGCCCGCCCCAACTCCGACCACCAGGCTCACCAGACCAAGCAGCGCGAATATAGGTGGAAAGAAGAGGAGCGGTCCAAAGCGGTCGTTGCTCAGGTTGCCAAAGACCATCAGCCCGACAACCAGGCTCAGCGCGGCTCCGATCAGGAAAACGCCAAGAGCTGCGCGCACGAGCGCAGCGACAGCCCCGCGAAACGCCGCCAACGCAGCCGCCGTTCCGGCGACTACAAGCAAGATCAGCAGCCATTCCAAATCTGAAAGCGCGATCGCGTCATTGGTCCGCGGATTGGGGAAAGCCACCGTCGGGAGCAACCACAGGGCAACGATGGCCGTCACGAGCACAACCCACGCGGCAGGTTTCCAGGCCCTATCCACGGACCTTCCGCTCATGATCGCTGGCGCGGCCTATCTCGTCGCGACTGCCGCGTCTCTGCTTGGCGAGGTGCGTTACCAACTTCGCGATCAGCATGGGGATGGTAGCCCCGGCGGGATTCGAACCCGCGATCTCAGCCTTGAAAGGGCCGCGTCCTAGGCCACTAGACGACGGGGCCACGTAGCTACTCTAATTGCTGGCCTGTTGTTTCCTACGGGCCACCAGGCAAGGCCACAAGCGGGCG
>DATITA010000129.1:0-16051 GCA_035468355.1 Candidatus Dormiibacterota bacterium | reverse complement strand
CCGCCGTCGACAGGACGCGCAGGAGGTTTGCAAGCGAGCTGTACGACAATGCGCTGCAGAAGCTGACGGCGGCCAAGCTGAAGCTGGAGCGGCTGCGCGATCCAAACGGTCAGAATGACGCGATGGTTGGCGAGACTTACGCCCTTCTCACCGAGACGGAGGCCGCTCTGCGCCGCATAGTGTTCGAGGTTCGCCCGCCCGCTCTAGACTGGATGCCGATCAGGTGACCGTGTCATCGCCAACCCGCGTCCTCATCGTCGAAGACCACCAGGTCGTCGCCGATGGGCTATCGGCGCTCATCAACGACCAGTCCGACATGACCGTCGTGGGCATCGCCGTCTCGGTTTCGGATTCGATCTTGCGCGCGAGCGAGCTCCTGCCCGACATCGTGCTGATGGACTTCCGCCTGGGGGACGGCACGGGTGCCGACGCCGGCATGGCGATCCGTCAAGTCCGCCCTGAGACCAAGCTCATTTTCCTCACCCGAGAGGACGGCGACGCCGCGCGTTTCGCCGCACTGGAAGCAGGAGCAAGCGCTTTCATCCACAAGTCTCGAGCGGCCCAGGAGGTGGTCGAGGCGATCCGCGTGGTCGCCGGTGGAGGCTCGCTTTTCACACCGCGCGTCATCGCGAGCCTGCTGAACAAGCGCCGCGAAACGGAGACGCAGCTCGAGAGGCTGACGCCCCGAGAGAAGGAGGTGCTTCGCTTAATGGCCGAGGGCACCTCCAGCCGCGACATCGCGGAAAAGCTCGGCATCAGCTACACCACGGTGCGCACGCACATCCGCAGCTTGGGAAGCAAACTTGGAGTCCATTCCAAGCTCGAGGCGATCGTGAAGGCTCGCGAGCTGGCGCTCGTCGAGTAGGTCCTAGGCTCCGGAGACCCTCCGGCGTCCAGCCCGGCCGACCAGCTTGATCGAGGGCCGGTCATCCTCCTTCCAACGGCGGGCGGTCCTGCGGCGGCGCTTGTCCTCATAAAGGTCGACGTCTGCGGACTGGTAGACCGCCTGCCAGTCCTGCCCCGCTCGCCAGGCCGCGATGCCGACGCTGACCTCGACCGGCTCGAGTGACTTCGCGCTGAGTCCGACATGCTCCACAGCGGTGCGCAGACGGACGGCGACTTCGCGTGCGCGCTCCACGTCTGTCTCGGGCATCGTCACAGCGAACTCATCGCCACCGACGCGCGCGCAAACGTCAGACGCGCGCACCACCCGCTGCAGCTGCTGGGCCACCAGCTTGAGGGCGGCGTCGCCCGCCCGATGGCCTTGCCGGTCGTTGATCCGTTTCAGGTTGTCGAGGTCGATCATCATCACGGACAGCCGGCGGTCGTAGCGCTCGGCGAGCGCGACCTCCCGCTCCATCACCCGTTCGAACTGGCGCCTGTTGGCGAGCCCGGTCAGGTGGTCGGTGCGCGCCTCGCTGGCAAACTGGCGGGCTCGATCAAGCGCGATTGCGACCTGGTCTGCGACCGCCGCCATGAAGAGCAGGTCACCCGCGTTGAACACTCGATCGACCTGTGTGGCCACCGTCATCAATCCGACGGCGCGACCTCGCACGCGCAGTTGGGCCCGCAGGCCGTTCCACTCCCGCCCTGAGATCCTGTCCACCTGCGATTCCGAGCGGCCGATCACCGATGCCGACGCCTTGACGTTCGGCCCGACCTCTCGCGAGAAACCGTCCACCTGGTCCAGGTCAAGGCCGACGGTGTGCATCAGCTTGAAGGTGGAGCGCTCTCGAAGCCACAGTGCGCCGGTGCTCAACCGCAGTGCCGCGAGAGCTTCCACGAGCGCGACCTCGGAGGTCTCCACGACATCGAGCGATCGTCCCATGGCGGTCACGATGGCGGCGAGGCCGTACAACTCACTCTCGCGTGCTCTGTGCTCCTCATCGACGTGCTCGAGATACCCACGCGCGATCGCGGTCGTGAGCCGCTCGGTCACGTCCTCCAGCCGGCTCTGAGCGAGCGCGAAGATCTCATCGCGGCGGGGACTGCCCTGCAGCGGCAGCGAGATCATCTCGATGGTCGTGCGGCGATAGACCGCGAGGACATCGAAAAGGGACTCAAGAGGAACTCCCTGCGCTGCACGCAGTCGACCATGCTCACGCGCGCGCTGCTCGGACTGCGCCCAGGGCACCTCGATGTCGGCACGCAGCGCCCCAAGGAGCATCTCGATGAAGCCGGCCGACGTCGCGACCAGGTCCTCGCCCGTCTGCTCACTGAGCGTGACCATTTGCGGCGAACGCGCTCGCACTACTTCGAGAGTCTTCCGTCCGCTTTCCCGGGTGTCGGCGGCCAGACCGCTCGCGATAGCGCCCAGCACATCGTCCGAAAAGCCACCCGCGGACGCCACGCCTGGATTCATTCCACTTTGAGAACGTCGCCCTTGCTGCTGACACTTGAATCGGTGTCCTACTGCAAGTGAGTTAGTGAAAATCCGCCCAACCGTACGGGGACCGGAAGTGGATCGACGGCCAGAGTTACGGAGCAAGCCACCGCGACTCACGTCCTCGGCGTAGCGCCCGTCCTTCCTGGTCCAATCCGATGGGGCCGGTGCGAAGGCGCGGGTGGCGAGAGGACGACGGCATCTATCGATGCCTGAGGACGATTGCCGGGACCCGCAACGCAGGCATCAGCGCCCGCAGGGCGCCCGGCCGTCTGGGACGTCGGATGCTCCAGATCTGGCTGGTACGGTCCACTAGTGCGTCCCCGGGAGGTAGTAGGCCGGCTGGCCGTTCACGACCTTGTTGACCAGGCCGGAGGGTTCCGAGTACCACTCATTCGGCATCGCCATCGCGTCGAGCGCGTTCTGCATGAACCGGTGCCAGATCGGCGCGGCGATGAAGTAGCTGTCCGAGTTGAGGGTCATCTTCTGGCGCCAGTCGGGGTTGCCTCCCCAGACCGCGGCGACCAGGTGAGGTGTGAACCCGACCGTCCACGCGTCCGCGAACGAGTCCGACGTCCCCGTCTTCACGGCCACGCGCCGCCCGGGAAGGGTCAGTAGCGAGTTGTGGCCGAAGATCATGGCGCGGTTGTTGTCGTTGGACATGATCGCTTCCATGATGAATGCGACCTTCGGGTCGAGCACCCGAGAGCCCGGGTCGAGCTGGTGCGCGAACACCAGGTTGCCGTCCCTGGTCACGAGGTTGATCGCGAAGGGCGTCCGCAGGATCCCCTGCGTCGCCAGCACCGACGCCCCGGTAGCCATCTGCAAGGGCGTCTCTCCATAGCCACCCAGGGTGAGCGACGGCCCATAGGTGTTGAGCGCGTCGTTGGTCGTGAAGACCGGGTTCCCCGCCGAGTCGTAGTGCTGCTGGTAAGGCGGTGCGCCCATCGTGCGAGCCATCTGCACGACATCCGACACGCCGACCCCGAGCTCGACTTTGACCGCCGGGATGTTGAGCGAGTTACCCATGCACACCTGAAGCTGGCAGGTGCCGTGGAACTTCCCGTCGTAGTTCATCGGCTTGTACACCTCGGTCGTGCCCGCTGCGCGGTAGGAGAAGGCGGCGTCCTGGATGGGAGTCGTCATGGAGAATTTGCCGCTGGCGATGGCCGCCGTGTAGGTGAAGATCTTCATCGAGGATCCGGGGTTGCGAGGCGGCCAGACGGCCAGGTTGTACTGCCCGCCATCGGCGTTGGGGTTGGCCGAACCGACCATGGAAACGATCGCTCCGTCGGTCGGGTCCAGCGCGACCAAAGCGCCCTGGCTGACGCGGCGGTAGGAGAGCGAGGCGATGGTGTCTGTCACGGCGCTCTGCGCGAGCTGCTGCACCGTGGCGTTTAGCGTCGTCACGACCCGCAGGCCGCCGCTGTACGCCGCGGGGGACCCGAACTGGGTGACCAGCTGAGAGGTGACGTAGCGCACGAAATCGGCTGCCACGATCCGGTTGGTCGGCGTGTACATGTGCCCCGGTGCTGAGATGTCCTCGGCGAAGGCCCCGGCCGCGTCGGCCGCCGTGATCTTCTCATCCCGAAGCATCGCGTCCAGGACAGCCTTCTGCCGGTGCTTGGCCGAGCTCCAGTTGATCAGGGGGTTGTACAGCGTCGGACCACGGATGATGCCCGCCAGCATCGAGGCCTGGGCGAGATCGAGGTCCTTGCTGTCCTTGTGGAAATACGTCTGCGCGGCGGCCTGTGCGCCCCATGCGGTGTTGCCGAAGAAGACGCTGTTGAGATACCACTCGAGAATCTGGCTCTTTGTGTAGGTGCGCTCGACCTCGAAGGACAGCAAAGCCTCACGCACCTTGCGGTCGATCGTGGTCTGGTTGCCGACCAGCCGGATCTTGACCAGCTGCTGAGTGAGAGTAGACGCGCCCTCGACCGACGAATGCGCCCGCCAGTCGATCAAAGACGCGCGCACGACACCCTGCGGGTCGACGCCAGGTTCCTGGTAAAAGTTGCGGTCCTCGATCGAGATGACCGCCTCCGGCAGCAGTGTGCCCATCGCGGACAGGGGCTCGTAGTAGTTCTGGTAGCCGGGCGGGTGAAGGTCGGCGAGCAGGGTGGTCCCGTCGCTCGCGTAGATGAGGGTGTCCTGAGGCATTCCCGTGGTCACTTGACTGGGGTCGGGCAGCTTGTCGGCAAACGCGACGTAGCCCGGAGACGTGATCAGCAAGCTCGGCACGGCGATGGCGAGCAGCACCAGAAGGCGTGCCGCCCAGCCCGCCGGCCGGGTCAAGCGTCCCCTCGTGAGCTCCTGCGGCGCGCTGGCGCGCCGCCTCATGCCGTTCGGCCTACGAGGCCAGACTATCCGGTCTTTGCGCAACGCCATCTTCTCCTTCCTCTTCTCGTGCGACGGACGACTGCATGGGCGTCAAAGGTCCATACCAGCCGATCGACTGCGCACCCAGCAACGCCTTGATGTCGACCACTTTTCCGGTCGACTCGGCCACCTCGACCAAGCGCCGGGCAGCGCGCGCGTTGCGTACCGCCACAGCCTTCTCCGTCAAGCCGCTGACGGCAGGTGCGCCAGCGGCCGCGTACCAGGCCCTCGCGGCGAACTGGAGCTGGTCGACCGTGTCACGAAGCGACTCGAGGCGAGTTCGCGAGGCGACGCGGCCGGCTTGCGCGGCAATGGCGAACCTCGACGCTTCTCTCGGGAGGAGGACAGAGCGCGCCCAGACTGGTGAACGGATCAACGAGGCCAGGACGGTAGTCGCGGCCACGGCCATCGCGGCCGCCACACGGCGGTTGAACCGGTCAATCGCGTTGGAGGCCGCCGGCGCCAAGGCGGGGGCCGCCACGGGCAGCTCCATCCATTCGATGAGCCGGACTCGAGGCTGCCACGCGCGCGTCGTCCTGTACGACCGGAGCAAAACGAGGGCCAGTACGTCGATGGCGCCCAGGAGGACGATCGAGATCGCGACGGCGTATCGGTTGACGGAGATCGCACCTGCAATTCCACCGACCAGGCCTGATGCCATGTTGTTGATGAGCTGCTCGGTTCCCCACACAACCGACGTGGTCAACTCCCGGGCGTTGGGGTCGGTGACGTTGATCACCCCGAGCACGCACACGGTCGCGAAAGCGACCCACAGCCCAATTTCCACCGGTCGCGGGATGGCCCGGCGCACCGGGGGGACGAATGTCGAGGCGACCACCCCGGTGAAAAGGGCTATCGAAAATTGCAGCAGCATCGGGACTCCACGCCCAAGAGAACGCCTCCCTATCGCTAAGTATTGGCCGGGCCTTGCTCTGCTCTGCGTCAACACCCTGTTTGAGACCGACCCGGGCACTTTGAGGCCCTGGCGCGTTGTCTGGATGGTGCGGACGCTGACCCGCTCAGTGTCCGCGCCTTCAACAGGGGGTGAACATGGCTGTTCTGATGATCGTGCTCGTCATCGTGATCGGGCTTGCTGGCAGGGCCGGCATGTACGGCCGGCGCTTGAACGTCGTCGATTCGGAGACGCAGGACGCGTTGATAGACACGTGCGCGCGCACGTTCGTCCTTGTCCTCCTTTCTCTGCTGGGCCTTCTGGCCCTCGGCGTGACGTACGGCAACGTACTGGGCGCGGCGCACGCCTCTCCCTAGCCCCCAGGACATCCAGTGTCGGTGCGCCGCCGAGGAGCTGCTGCGGCCGACCAGAGCCGGCCAGGAGGTCACCTTCACGGCCGCGTTCCTTCGACGCTGGTACGAGAACCGGCTCCAGAGGTTGGGCGCAACCGCCTGAGGCCTACCTCAACGGTATGATCGCGCCCCGCTAAGACGCGCAGATCGCTCAGGTTCCTGAGCAAGCGGCTCCAACTGGCTTGATCTGGTCGTTCTTCAGGCCAATTGACAACAGTTGAAGGTAATTAACCCGATCGCCGCTAGCACGCTGCTTAGCGGACGGTAGCTTCGCCTAAGTCATCGCGCCCCCCGAAGGTAGGGGCGCGCGACTTGGGGGGGTTGATGAAGTCACTCGGCGGCCTTTTGGCCAATCTACGAACCCGGTCGTACGTCCGCGCTGCGCTGGCCGTGTTCGTTGCGTCCAACCAGCTGACCATCGGGGCCCTGGCCGCAGCGCCGGGTGGCGGCTTCGTCATGGCTCACGGCATGAGGGGCGCCCATCTCTCAGCTGCCGTCTGCCACACTGCGGCTGCCGCCTCAAAGCCAGCCTGCAGCCCAGCCGAGGCCAATTCCGCCCAGCTGAGCCTGCCAAGCGGCGCGACGGAGTGCCCGGCCTCGGGCCCCGCCGCATCGTGCGGCGACGCGACCGGAGCCTTGCCGACACCCGGCGTGGCCTCGGTCCCGGATGGCCTTGCACCCTGCCCGACCACCTCGGACACGCCTGCTCTGCCCAGCCCCGCGGCATGCACCGACGCGGTGCTCCCAGCACCCGCCGCAGCGGCCCAGCGACCGGCAGCGGGCGCACCGGTCGTGACCCCCAGCGTGCCCATCTCGTCGCTGGCGGTCGCCGGACCTTCGACTCGGGTCGACCTCGCCGCCGACACGCCGACCGCCCAGCCGGGACAGAACGCCACCCTCACCGCAACGGCGAGCGCCAGCGTCACCGGCACCGGGAACGCGATCGAGATCTTCGATTTGGCCGCAGGCACCCTGATCGGCGCATGCACGCAGTCGAGCCAGTGCATGGTGAGCTACGCAGCGAAATCAGGTGTGCACACGTTCGCGGCGTTCGTCACCAAGCCGACCACGACCACCCCCGTCAACGGGCCTAGCTCCGAGTCCAACCAGGTCGACGTCAGCTGGATCGGCGTTACGTTGGGCGCCAACCGCTCCATCGTCGGACCAGGCAAGTCGGTGACCGTGATGGCCAAGGCGACCATCCCCGTCGAGAAAGCGGGCTACCTGCTCGAGCTCTACGACGCCGATTCGAAGGCCCGCCTGACCTTCTGCAGCCGCGGTACCTCCTGCACTACTTCGGTGACCCTGCCGGCGGGCGGCACGCGCCACGTGGTCGCCGCCATCGCCAAGGCCTCGGACGTGTTTACCCCGGCCGTCGCAAAGGCGCAGTCCGACCCTCTCGCGGTCACCTGGCTGGCAGTGAACCTCGCCGCCAACACGACGTTCCCGCAGGTCGGCGGGACGGTGTACCTGACCGCGAGCGCGAATGCTGACGTCACCAACACTCCGTGGAGCATCGGGATCTATGACCAACAAGGCCATCTGGTTGACAAGGCGTGCAAGTCGGGCGTGTCCTGCAGCGCGCAGGTAACCCTCACCACGGGGGCGACGCCATGGTTCACCGCGGTCGTTGGTGCGGTGCCCCCGGTCACCGTGTCCGGGAAGCTGGGCGCCATCCTCAACCGAGTCCAGGGCCCGTCCAACCTGGTCGACCTCCAGGCTCGCTCAGCCGCCGTCCAGCCGACCCGCATGTTGTGGGGCGTCGATTCGTGCAAAGCCTTCACGTCTGACCCAACCGGCGCCAACGGGCTCTACCCGCAGGTCGTCGCCGCGTACGGCGCCCCCGACTTCTGGGGTCGCTATCTGACCGACACCGTGTGCCCGGGCATCAGCGCGACCGAGGTCGCCGCCGCGGCTCACAACCACATGGGCATCCTCCCCATCTACAACGACTACAACTGCTCGAACGTCTCCGGCTACGCTACCGGCACCGGCTACGCGGCGGCCGCAACCTCCGCGGCGAGCGCGCTCGGCATCCCGGCCGGCCGCGCGCTGGCGATCGACATCGAGCCTCCCGGTGACGCGTGTCCCGGCGCCGCCAACGTCGACCCTGGATTCATCCAGGGTTGGTTCGACGGGATCACCGCCGCCCACTACGTCCCCGCCTATTACGGCAACGGCACTGCAGGAAGCGAATTCGGCGGCGCATGGTGCGGCGCAGTCGCGGCCCAGGGCGCGATCGGCACCGGATCCTACCTGTGGTCGTTCGAGCCTTCGCTGCTGGGAAGCTACAACAAGGCGACCGCCCCCAACTACTCGCCCAACCAAACAGGCTGCGCCGGCGCCATGGCCGCGTGGCAGTACCAGCTCAGCGCCGGCTCGAATCCTGACGTCGACACCGACGAAGCGCTTTCCAAGCTCCCGCTCTGGTTCCCCTGATCCAGCTTCTCAGCACCCCTCCGCGGTCCGCTTGAAGTAGGCCAAACGGCCCGGGCGCCGGGCTCCTTTCCGGCGTTCACATCACGCCTCAATGGCTATTGTCGAAGCCAAGAACCGTGTCTTAAGTCTTGCGAGCGGGGTTCTCAGCCGGCTCGTAGAGCGGGGATCGCCGCGAGGTCTCGGATGTCCTGCACCTGGCGCGTGATCCAGCGCGCGATGTCGTTGACCCGCACGACCTCACGCGCCCCCTCGTTGAGCCGGCGCCTCTCCTCTGCGCTCATGACGATGCCCTGGTGCATGGCGTCGGCGGTGGCCTCGATGTCGAAGGGGTTGATGGAGAGGACGTGCTGGTGCAGCTCTTCGTGAGCGCCGGCGTTCTCTGACAGCACGATCACGCCGTCGGCGCGGTTGACCAGCGCGCCCTCCTTGACCACCAGGTTCAAGCCGTCGTAGACCGGGTTGACCAGAAGGACGTCGAAGTTCCGGAGCGCCGCCATCGCCTTGCGGACGTTCTCACCGAACTCGAGCCGCACCGGTTGCCAGCCCTGACCGCCGTGCTGCGCGTTGATCCGCTGCACGACCTGCCTGACTCGGCGGATGTACGTGCGGTAGACCGCGACGTCCTGGCGCGACGGCTGCAGGAAGGCCCAGAACTGCACCTTGCCTTTCAGCTCCGGATGGTGCGCGAGCAGCTTCTCGTAGGCGAGGAAGCCTCGGACGATGTTCTTGGAGGGATCCGTGCGGTCGATGCGCACGATCAGGTGCTGCGGGCGCCAGTCCCGGAGCTTGCGCTCTTCGACCATGACGCCGTGCGAGAAGGCCAGTCGAGTCGTGGACGCCACGTCGATCGAGATTGGGTAGTGCCGGGCATAGACGACACGGCCGTCGACGAGCACCGCCCGTTCGCGTTCGTCCACCGCCAGGCCGGCATTCTCTTCACAGGTCATCAAGAAGTTGCGGACGTCCAGGCTCGACTGGAAACCTACGATGTCGCAGCCGAGCATCCCTTGCAGGATGGCGTCTCGCATCTCTCGTGGCAGCACCTTCCAGTACTGCGGCGTCGGCCAGGGGATGTGGAGGAAATGCTGGATGACCGCCCCCGGCAGCTGGTCGCGCACCAGCTTCGGGACGAGGTAGAGCTGGTAGTCCTGCACGAGGACGAGCGGACGGTTGGGCAGAGCCTTGCCCACCTCGACGACTCGCCGCGCCACCTGCTTGTTGACCTCGACATAGCCGTTGTGCCACGCCCGGTGAATGCGGCCGTTGATGATCGGCTGCTGGGCAAGGTCCCACAGGTAGTGCTGGATGAACCAGAGCACCGGATTCGAGATGACGGAGTAGTACTGGTCGTACTGCTCAGGGGTCGGCGACACGTAGTGGAGCCGCGCTTCGCTTCGGATCAACGGGGCGGTCCACGTCGCGCCGTGCTCGGCCACCATGGACCGCTCCGCATCGTTGCGGGCGCACGCCACCCAGTCAGCCCCTGTGACCTCCGCCAGCGTGAGCAGGGCGGTGATAACCCCACCCGCGCCGCGGCTGAAGCCCCCTTCCGGCCTCGGTTCGTGAGGCGCGCGATTGCTGACCACGATCGGCGAGCTGTGCGGCAGGGTCCGCATCACGTAGCCACGCATGGAGGTGCCCGGCCTGCGCCTGTCGACGCTGTCCTGGAATGGACTGTCAGCCATCATCGACCTATGTAGGGGTGGGTTTCGGTGAGGCCGGCGCCGCGGGCGCGGCCGGCGCCGCGGGCGAGGCCGGCGCCGCAGGCGACGGCGAAGGCACCGGCGAGGGAGCCAGTGACGGCGAAGGCGCAGACGAAGGGCTCGGCGAGGGCGCGGGCGCCGCGCTTGGAGAGGCTGCCGCGCTTGGAGAGGCTGCCGCGCTTGGAGACGCCGTCGGGCTTGCCGACGGAGTGGCGGTCGGGCTCGCCGAGGACGAAGGCTTGGGGGACGCCGTGCATCCGCCCGCGAGGAATGGATCCTGGGTGTCGGAGCCGCAGCCGCGCACGATGCCGGGCGGTTGCGAGTACCAATCCCGCATGTTCGGGGGAAGCGCGTTGATGAACCGCTTCATCGTCGTGAGCCCGACGTTCTCGCCGTAAGCCCGGATCAATCCACCTCCGCCGTTGGGCGCGGTGTTGCCGACCCACACGCCGACGACGATGTCGGGGTTGTAGGCCATGATCCAGGAGTCGGGGATCCCGCCCGTCCCGTTGTCACTGGTTCCCGTCTTGCTCGCCATCTGGCGGTTCCAGCCGAAGTGCCACTGGTTCTGGTAGTTCTTCAGCACGTCGCTCATGAGGAAGGCCTCGGCGGGCGTGAGGACGGCCGTCGGGTTCGGAGTGCTGTGCGTGTAGACGGCGTGACCCCCGGCATCGTCAACCTCGCGGATGAGGCTCAGGTCCACCCGCTGCCCCTGGTTGGCAAAGGTCTCATAGCCCTGGACGTGCTCGAAGAGGGTCACGTCGCTGCCGCCGATCGCAGTCGATAGCCCGGGATCGAGGTGGCTCTGGATGCCCATCTGGTGGGCGAGGTTGATCACGTTCTGAATGCCTTCCATCTGGCCCACCTCGACCGCCGGGATGTTGCGTGAGTTGAGGATTGCCGTGCGTGCGGTGATGTCGCCCATCCCGCGGTTGTCGAAATCGTGTGGCGAATAGCCGTTGAAGTTAGTCAGCTGGTCGTGAAGCACGGTGTCCCATGTGATCTTGTGATCTCTGAGGGCCGCCTCGTAGACGTACGGCTTGAAGGAGGACCCCGGCTGCCTTTGGGCCAGCACCACGTCGTACTGTCCGGCGATCGAGTCGTTGCCGTAGTCGGCTGACCCAACCCACGCCAGCACCTCGCCAGTTTTCGGGTCGGCCGCCAGCATGGCTGAGTTGTTGACGTTCATCGACGACAGGTCGTGGACGCCGTTGGTGACGGCGCTCTGCGCGATCTGCTGCAGGCCGAGATCGAGCGTGGTGTGGACGACGATGCCACCTTGCTGGATCGCGGCCGAGCCGAACATTCTCTCGAGGTCGACGAGCACTTGGTCGACGAAGTGCGGTGCCAGGCTCTGGCGCGCGGTAAGTTGGATCTTCAATTCCGACTTGACGTCCTCGCTGGTGGCCTTGTCCGCTTCCGCCGAAGTCAGCGCTCCGGTGGCGACCATGCCCTGGATCACGTAGAGCTGGCGCTGTCGCGCAAGCTCGAAATGGGTCACCGGGTCATATGCGGTCGGAGCCTGGATGAGGCCGGCGAGAAACGCCGCCTGGGCCGGGGTCAGGTCTTTCGCGTCTTTCGAGAAATAGGTCCTCGAGGCGGCTCCAATGCCATAGGCGCCGTGCCCAAAGTAGACCCGGTTCAGGTACATCGACAGGATCTGGTCCTTCGAATAGCGCTGCTCGAGAGTCTGGGCCAGGATGAGCTCCTGGACCTTCCTGGTCAGCGATTTCTGCGGGGTCAGCAGCTGGATCTTGACCAGTTGCTGCGTGATGGTGCTGCCGCCTTGGTTCAGGCCGCCGTGGGTCACGTCGACCCACAGGGCGCGGGCGGTGGAAACCAGGTCGATAGCGCCGTGGCTGTAGAAGTTGCGATCCTCTGCGGCCATCACCGCCTTCGGCGCATAAGGGCCTATGTCCTTGAGGCCGAGGTTTACGTGGTAGTGCCCGGCGGGATTCCAGTCCTCGATCAGCTTGCCGTTGCGGTCAAGCACGACGACGTCGCCTGCGGCCAGCACGTTCTGGCTTGGGTCGGGCAGGTCCTTGACCACCCACAGGATGTAGAGCGTCAGGGATATGAAAATGACTCCGACCGCCGCCACAACCCACGCCCGCTTCGCCCACAGCCATCCGGCCGGACGACGCCAGAGCGCCCGACGGCCACCGGGTGCCGCTGCACTGGGAACCACCCTCCGCGCTCCTCCTCTGAGCGCTCGTTGGGCGCGGCGTGAGGCCGCGCGGGAGCGCTACGTCAGGACAACGTCCGCTCCCGGCGCGCTACTCGGAGCGCTGCCGGGGTGCGGCGGTCGCGCTTAGCTGAACTCCACCGCTATATAGCCGTAGCCGTTGGACCCGACAACCCAGGCGGTGGCGACGTAGTGGTAAGGGCCCAGGATGTTGGCCCGATGCTCGGGGCTGTTCATGAACATGGTGTTGATCTGGGTATCGTTGACGCCCGCCGACCAGTAGCCGACGTTCTCACCGGCCTGATGGCCGAGACCGCAGGAAAGGTCGACGTTAGGACCATTGGTGTGCGAAATGTAGTGCTGCGCAGCCATCCGGTTGGCGTTGCTCACGGCCACGTTGTAGAGGCACGAGCTCCACGTCAACGGAGCAAGCCCGTAGCGGGCGCGATCCTGGTTGATCAGGGACTGCTGCGTGGTGCGCACCGAGATCGCTGCCGGCGGCGGCGGTGGCGGCGCGGCGTGATGGACCGGGGCGGGGGCCGCGGCAGCCGCGGCAGCCGGACGAGGCGCCGGAGGAGGGGGCGGCGGAGGGGTTGGGCTGGGATCCGGGGTCGGCCGAGGGATCATCCGCTGTGGCGCGGGATCGCCGTTCGTGACGGTGGAGTAAGCTGCCGCCGAGCTCGTGGGGTGCTTCGCCGCGGTCAGGGCGTGCGCACCGACCGTGTCCCGATGCGTGACCGAGGAAACGCCCCACGCAAGCGCGACCACAAGTCCAACTGCCGACAACCAGGAAAAGATTCTCATGAACCTGAGTCTGGGTTCGGCCGGAGGCCATCCTCCGGTGGTTGGGATAAGCTTTGTAAATCAGTTGTTTACACCGCTTAACCGGCGATTGGGCGAATCTCAGCCGGGTAAGCGGGTCTTCAAGCGCTCGAACGCCATGACCAGAAATGTCTCAGCGACCCGTTCCCAGCCGGACGATTGGGACCACATCGCGGCCATGGCGCGCAGCGCCAGCTGCAGGGCCTCGTAAACAGCGAATCGCTGCAGCGTCGCCCCCGGCCGCAGCTCCATGTAGCGCTGGATGAAGCTGGCCCGAGTTTCCTCGGCGGCGACCGATTCCCTCCAGTCCCTCGGCGTGGACGGAACCGTGTAGGCGCAGAACTTGCCAAGGTCGTAACTGGTCTCGGCCATCGCGAAGTAGTCGAAGTCGATCAGCGTGAACTCGCCGTTGTGATGGATGAACTGGTCGTACTTGAGGTCGCCATGCGTGGGCAGGATCTCTTCCATCTGCGTCTTGCGCAACCGATCGCGCATGTGCGCAATGAGGTCGGTGAGAAGGAAATGACCTGTTGGCAGGACGTAGGTGAACTGTTCCGCGACGCGGTCAAGTCGAGCGAGCTCGTGCTCGATGTTGATCACCGCGTCGACCTCGATCTTGGATTCGTGGATGACCGCCAGCGCCTCCGCCGCCGCGTGGCCCAGGTGCCTGAACTCGGTGTTGGCACGATGGCCGCTCACCGGCAGTCCCGGCACGCGCTCCTCCAGGAGCAGCCCAAGGTGATCGACGAATCCGAGCTGCCTGGGCAGCTTCAGGTAGCCCGGATGGTTCTTCGACGCCTGCCACAAGGCATTGACGATGCGGTTCGTCCGAAGTCCCCGGTTGCCGGGCTGAACCTTCCCGTAGATGTCCACCGGGGCGGCTGGGCTGTCCAGTCGGTACCGCAGGATGGCGCTGATCTCGGGCATGTATCTGACGCGTTCGATCTCCAGACGGCGCGCCACCGACAGGATGTCCGAGGTGTTGTCGCCGTCCAGACCGACGAGCAGACGAGCCATGCGGACCGGGTCGGCGGCCTCGGAGAGGCCGGGCATGGCCGGGTCGAACGGGTAGAACCAGTAGGCATGCTTTGATTCCGGAAACAACTTGGGATAGCCCAGGCCTCCAATGGGATCGCAGCGCCTGTCTTCTCCTCCGTGCACGACGAGCTGCGAGCTGAGGCGCTCCCAAGCTGCAGGGTTCAGAGCCCCCTTCGCCACGAGCCTCAGGCGCCTCTCCTCCTCGTCCTTATTGATGGCGATGTCAAAAAGCGTCCAGTACGAGTCGGGCGGCTCGAGCCTCGACGAGCGGCGCTTGACGCGACTCAACTCCCAGCCGGAGCCGTCGAGAACTTCTTCGACGAAACCCGCCACGGATGCTTTGTCCGTCGCCTCGCCCATGGTTACAAGAGTTGATGTTTGCGTTGTCATTTCAGGGATTGCCCAACTAGGGAACGCTGAGCGGGGCATTCTGCGACATATCCATATTTAGAAAGGTGGCCCATGTCCAGGATGGCGGCGAGGCAATCGCCTCTATCCACTGGAGGTGGGCATTTGGAAGCGTTCGGTGAATATCTAGCGAATCGGCCTGTGCTTGCGCGACGCCTGGCGATTAACGCGTTCGTACTCATGGCCGGAGTTCTTTTGATGATGGCCCGCACGTCGCCTGCACTGGCGGCGGACAACTCTCATGGCCAGGGCAAGGCCCAGGACAGGACCGGAGCGGCGGCCGTGGTACAGCGCCACGACAGCCCGATGGTCACAAGCGACCACCAGATCGGTGGTGACGGAAACGGCGACGGCAAGGGCAAGCCCAAAACCACTGGAGGCTCCGCAGGGGCCGGCCAGGCAAGCGCCGGGGCTGCTACCAAGGTCGACTCAAGCGTCAAGGCTTCCAACGGCGCCAGTGTCAAGGCGTCAGGCAATGGCGGGGCCGGCGCGGGCGCGGTGACGCCGGTCGTCACGCCTATCGTGGCAGTGGCGAAGACCGACAACAGCGCCAAGGCCAAGAGTGACGTCAAGGCAAGCGGCGCCGCGGACACCGCGGTGACTGCCAAGGACAACGGCAAGACGAAAGACACCGGCAGCCCGAGCGGCAGCGCCGATGTGAGCGTCAAGGCAAAGAGCAACGGCAACGGCAACGCTGACGTGAGCGCCAAGGCCAAGGACAACGCCAATGGCAGCGCCGACGTGACCGCCAAGGCCAAGGACAACGGCAACGCCAATGGCAGCGCCGACATGAGCAACAAGGCCAAGGGCAACGGCAATGCCAACGACAGCAGCAAGGGCAACGGGGCCGTCACGACGGTCATCACCGGCAACGCGACACACAAAGAGCCCGGCGTGGGCAACTCCGACTCCAAGGGAGACGTCGCGGGCGGTAAGACCGGCAACGGCGAAGACAAGACCAAGAGCACGGACGCTGTCAGCACGGGCGCAAGCACCGGCAACACGACCGGCAGCACCGTGACTACCAGCAGCGTTCGCGTCATCGGCGACACCTCGACCGGAGCTTCGACCGGCAACACGACCGGCAGCACCGCGTCCGGCTCAACGGGAGTCGGTGGCGGCAGCGGGTCGACCGGCACGAGCACCGGCAACACCACCGGCTCGACCGCCACAGTCGGCGTGAGCGGTAACACTTAGACCGGCGCTTCGACCGGAAACACCACCGGCGCCACCGCCACGGGCGGCGTGGGCGGCGGCAATGGGTCGACCGGCACGAGCACCGGCAACACCACCGGCAGCACCGCGACGGGCGGAGTGGGCGGCGGCAACGGCTCGACCGGCACCAGCACAGGCAACACCACCGGCTCGACCGCCACGGGCGGCGTGAGC
>DATITA010000128.1:0-2387 GCA_035468355.1 Candidatus Dormiibacterota bacterium | reverse complement strand
TCGTAGATCCTGGTGATCACACGCGGCACGTTGAAGACAACCTTGGCCACTTGTGCTGCCATGATGTTGCGGTTGTCGCCGTTGGTCACCGAGGCGAAGCAATCGGCGTCTTCGATGCCGGCCCGGCGCAGCACGGACTCGTCGATCCCCGTGCCCACCACCATGTTTCCGCCGAAGCCCTCGCCGAGGCGGTCGAAGGCCGAGACCCTCTCGTCAATGATGGTGACGTCGTGGCCGGCCGTGTCGAGCTCGCGCGCCAGCATCGAACCGACGCGCCCGCAACCGACGATGACGACCTTCACGATGTCCTCCTTGACCCGTCGACCTTGACAGGATTCTACGTTGCGGCCTGTGCAGGCGACGTCACCTCGCCGAGGCTGACACCGCTGGGTTGGGGGTGCGGCGGTGGGGGAACGCAGTTCCCCCATCGCCCTGTAGCATCCAGCCGGCCATGGTCGGGTTCACCCCTCAGCGCATCCTCATCCCAGTCAACGGGGCTCAGACCGATAGCGAGGCGGTGCGCTTGGGCTGTCGTCTGGCCCGACGCGCCAAGGCCAAGGTGATGGTGGTGACGGTGCTGGAGATCCGCCGCAGCCTTGCGCTCGGCACCGTCCAGGACGTCGAGATGGATGCCGCCGAGAAGATCCTCGACTCCGCCGAGAAGACCGCCGCCGAGCTGGAGACGCAGATCGAGACCGAGCTTCTCCAGGCCCGCGACGCCGGCCCGGCCATCGTCGAGGAGATCACCCACTGGAAGGCGGACCTGGTGGTGGTCGGCATGCCGTTCCGGCTGCGCTTTGGTGAGTTCCACATGGGCAGGACCGCCCCCTACATCCTGCGCCACGCCGCCTGCCGAGCCCTCCTGTTCAGAGAACCGCCCAGCTAGAGGGTCAGGAACTCCAGCCGCCTCGTCGTAATCCGTCAGCGCAGGCGACTTCACGTCGCCGGAGCTGACACCGCTGAGCTGGGGGGAGCCCGAGGGGGGAACGCAGTTCCCCCTTCGCTATGCGTCTAATGAGCCGGCGGCGCCGACGCCCGCGATGGAGGCGACGCGGTCGTCGTTGTCCATCCGCATGATGATCACGCCTCTGGTCTGCCGGCCCGACACGCGCACCTGCTCCAGCGGCAGGCGGATCACCTGGCCTGAGGTGCTGATCACCATCAGCTCCTCGGAGAGGTCCTCGACCACGCGCATGCCAACGATCTCCCCGATCTTCGGGATCGCCGTCTGGTCGACCGTGTACACGCCCTGGATGTTGCGGCTCTTCACCGGGTAGTCGGACATGGGCGTCAGCTTCCCGAAGCCGTTCTGGGTGACCACCAGCACATGGCCCTGCGGGTTGACGATGTCGAAACCGGCGATCTCGTCTCCCGAGCGCAGCCGCATGGCGCCCACGCCCATGGTGTCGCGGCCCATCGGGCGCACCTCCTTCTCGGTGAACCGCGAGCCCTTGCCCCGGCGGGTGACGATGAGCAGCTGGTTGCCGCCGGACGAGCGGCGCACCCAGTTGAGCTCGTCGTCGCCCTGGAGGTTGATGGCGATGAGGCCGTTGCGCCGCACCGAGGAGTACGCCGCAGCGGGCGTCTTCTTGATCTGGCCGAGCTTGGTGACCATCACCAGGTACTGGGAGTCGCTGAACTCCTCCATGTCGATGAGGGCCGTGACGCGCTCGCCGTGGTCGAGGTCGATGAGGTTGATCACGGGCAGGCCCTTGGCCTGGCGCTTCACGTCGGGGATCTCGTGGGTGCGCAGCCGGTAGACGCGCCCGCGATTGGTGAAGAACAGCATGTCCGTGTGCGTGTTCGCGGTCGTGGAGTGCGCGATGTAGTCCTCGTCGTTGGACCGCCGCGCACCCACCACGCCCTTGCCGCCGCGATGCTGGGCGCGGTACTGGTCGAGCGGGATTCGCTTGATGTAGCCACGGTTGGTGAGCGTGACGAAGACCTGCTCGCGGGGGATCAGGTCCTCCTCGTTGAGCTCCACCTCACCCTGGTTGATCTGGGTGCGTCGCGGGTCCGCGTACTTCTTGCGGATGCCGGCGATCTCCTCTTTGATGATCCCGTCGACCAGGCGCGGGTTGTCGAGGACGTCCTCGAGGTGCGCGATCTCCTTGATCAACTCCTCGTACTCCTCGCGGATCTTGCCCGCCTCCAGCCGGGTGAGCCGGCCGAGGCGCAGGTCGACGATCGCCTTGGACTGGCGCTCGCTGAGCTCGAAGCGCTCCTCGAGCCCGCGCTGCGCGGTGCGCTCGTCCTGGGCGGCGCGGATGATCGCGATCACCTCGTCGAGGTGCTCGAGACACTTCATGAGTCCCTCGAGGATGTGCGCACGGTCGCGGGCCTTGGCGAGCAGGAAGCGCGTGCGCCGCGTCACCACCACGCGGCGG
>DATITA010000127.1:0-24708 GCA_035468355.1 Candidatus Dormiibacterota bacterium | reverse complement strand
CCGAGGATGTCCATCAGCACCTTGATGCCGGTGGCGATCGAGCCCTTGGCGAACTGCAGCTCGCGGACGTCCTTCTGGCTCAGGTAGACGCCGTCGGCGAGCAGGAACGCCCGCACACCGTCGACCTCGATGAGTCGCTCGCGCAGCGGGTGGCCGGGCACGTCGCCGGCCGTCTTCATGCGGCCGGAGTGGTCGAGCAACCCGGCCAGCAGAAGCTGCGCCACCGCGTCGACCAGGCCCGATCCGCAGATGCCCTCGGGCGGCACGTCGCCGCCGATCACCTGCAGCTCGACGGTGCCGCCGAGCTGCACTCCTTCGATCGCGCCGACCGTGGCCCGCATGCCGCAGCGGATCTGGCTGCCCTCGAACGCGGGGCCCGCCGGCGCCGCGGTGGCCAGCGCCCGCTGGGCGTTGCCCAGCACGATCTCGCCGTTGGTGCCTACGTCGACGAACACTCGCATCCTGTCCTCGCGCACGATGTTCGTGGCCAGCACGCCGGCCACGATGTCGGCGCCCACGTAGGCGCCGAGCGCGGGCAGGGTCTGGATGTAGCCCTGCGGGTGGATGTCGAGTCCCACCTCGCTCGCGGCGACGCTCATCGGTTCCATGAACGCCGGCGTGAACGGCATCACCGCGAGCGGGCTGGGGTCGATGCCGAACAGCAAATGGAGCATGGTGGCGTTCCCGACGACCACGGCTTCGTACACGCAGGCGACCGGGACGCCCGCGTCGCGGTAGAGCTCGGCGAGGATCGAGTTCATCGTGCCCACGACCGCGGCCTGCAGCTCGAGGACCGACTCAGGTCCATTCATGCCGTGGCTGATGCGCGAGATGACGTCGGCCCCGAACGGCGCCTGCCCGTTGAGGGTGGAGAGCACCGACGCAGCCATCCCGGTGCGCAGGTTCATCAGGGTGCCGACCAGCGTCGTCGTGCCGACGTCGAACGCCACCCCGAAGCACTCGCTGGTCGTGTCCCCGGCCTCCACTGCCACCAGGTCCTCCCCCGCGAGCACCGCAGTGACGCGGAACCCGGCCTCGCGCAACACGCGAGGCAGTGTTCGCAGCACCGCAACCCCGGCCACCATGTCATGGCCCTCGACGGTCAGCGCCTCCCTCAGACGGGCGACGTCGCTGCGCTGGTCCTCCAGCGTCGGCTCGGCCAGCTCGAGGTAGACCTTGCGGATGTTGGGGTCGAGGATGACGAGCCGGCCCAGGCCCATGGTCGCCGCCTTGGGAACGCGGAGAAGCTGCGGGACCTCGCACGTCATGTCCTCGTAGATGCGCGCCTGGCACGAGAGGCGCCACCCGTCGGCGATCTCGGCGGGTCGCAGCTGCCGGTGGTCGGCCGTTTCGGCATCAGGACAACCCCGGACCAGGCGCACCTTGCACTTTCCGCAAGTGCCTCGGCCGCCGCACGTGGAATCGATGGGGAGGCCGATCCAGTGGGCCGCGCTGAAGAGCGTGGTGCCCGGGGGCACGCGAGTCGTCCTATCGAACGGGAGATATTTGACCTCGAGCTTGCGCTGAATCATTCAGCAGCGACTTTGGCGGCCGCCACCTCCGCGCGATAGCTCGCGATCCATTTCATCGCATATTCGTCGTGGCCCAACAGCAGGTCGCCGGCCAGGACCGCGCGCCGCACCTCGGGCACGAGCGGGTTGGTTATGGCGCAGGTCAAACCGGCATTCATCGCCAGGGGCAGGAATGCCGCGTTGACAATCGCGCGGTCAGGCAACCCGAAAGAGACGTTGGACGCGCCGCACGTCATGTTGTTGCCCAGCCGATCGCGGATCAACCGCATGGTCTCCAGCGTGATCACGCCGCAGGTCGGGTCCGCGGCCACGGTCATCGCGATCGGGTCGATGATCACGTCCTCCTGCGGGATGCCGTGATCGGCGGCGCGCTCGATGATCCGCCGAGCCAGCGCGAGCCGCTCCTCCGGGACCATCGAGATTCCCGTCTCGTCGTTGGCCATCCCGATCACCGCGGCCCCGTACTTTTTGACCAGCGGCAGGATGCGCTCCATCCGCTCCTCCTCGGCGGTGACGGAGTTGACCAGGGCCTTGCCTTCATACGCGGCAAGCCCCGCCTCCAGCGCTTCGATGATGGAGGAGTCGATGCACACCGGCAGGTCGCTCACCTCGCAGACAGCCTTGATGGCGTCCACCAGGAGCGCCGCCTCGTCGATCGCCGGGATACCGGCGTTGACGTCGAGCATGTGAGCGCCCGCCGCCGCCTGTGCAATGGCGTCCGCGCGCACGCGGTCCATCACGCCGTTCTTCATCTCGGCGGCCAGGACCTTGCGGCCGGTGGGGTTGATGCGCTCGCCGATGATCACGAAGGGCCGGTCGCCCGAGACCACGACCTCGCGGCTGCGCGAGCTGAGACGGGTCTCCATCGACTCTCAGCCCTTCTTCAGGGTCTCGTCGATGAGCATCACTGCCTTCTCGAGCGCTTGAGAGCCGTGCGAGCCCTCGGACCGATCACCGACCAGCTGCTTGGCCATGCGGGTCGCCATCGAGGCGTCGGGCGCGTAACTATCCGCGCCGACGTGCTTCGCGTACTCCTCGGTCACGGGCGCGCCGCCCACTGCGATGTGGACCTTGTCGCGAAGGCCGGCTTTGGTGAGCGCCTCGATGTTGACCTTGAACATCGGCATGGTGGTGGTGAGGAAGGCCGAGAAGCCGACCACGTCCGGTTTGTGCTCCTGGACCGCGGCGACGAACTTTTCGGGCGGGGTGTTCACACCGAGGTCGAAGACCTCGAAGCCCGCGCCCTCGAGCATGATCACGCACAGGTTCTTGCCGATGTCGTGGATGTCGCCCTTGACGGTGCCGATCACGTAGCGGCCGACCGGCTGGGCCCCCGTCTCGGCGATGAGCGGCCGCAGGATCGTCAGCGCCCCCTGCATGGCGCGGGCTGCGATGAGCATCTCGGGGACGAAGAAGTCGCCTTTCTCGAATCGCCGGCCGACCTCTTCCAGCGAGGGGATCAGGGCCTTGAACAGGATGTCCATCGGGTCCATCCCGAGCGCGAGCCCCTCCTCGGTCAGGGCCTTCACCTCAGGGGCATGGCCGTTAAGGGTGTGGTCGAACAGCTCGGCTCGGATCTCTTCTTCTCGGCTCATCAAGCCTCCAGTTCTGTTGCGCAACGCTCAACAGATGCTCAGAGCCCAACATTTTAGCCGCCCAGAAACAACTCCGCAAGGTAATGTTGCGCTGTGAGCAACGCAGCGCCGAGAGATGTGGGGGTCCGCTCCGTCGAGCGCGCCATCGCCATCCTCGACCTGCTGGCCCAGGGCGACTGGCAGACCGGCGCCGAGGTGGCGCGCGAGCTGCGCGTGCACCGATCGACAGCACTGCGCCTGCTTGGGACGCTCGAGCGGCACGGCCTGGTCGAGCGGGACCAGCGGACGGCCAAGTACCGGCTCGGCCGCCGCCTGCCGCAGCTCGCCAGCGTCGTCACCGGGGAGTTCGACCTGCGCTACCTGGCGCGGCCGGTGTGCGAGAGCCTCGCCGGCTCCCTGGGCGAGACGGTCACGCTCGACGTGCTCGCGGGCGACGTCGTCGTGCCGATCGAGCAGGCCACGGCATCCACCTCGATGGTGAGCGTCAACTGGCTGGGCCGGCGCACGCCCGTGCACTGCACCGCCAGCGGCAAGGTGATCCTCGCCTTCGCACCGCCGGCGGTGCGGGAGCGCCTGCTGGCCGGCCTGCTGGAGCGCTCGACCGCGCACACGATCACTGATCGGGTCGAGCTTGAAAAGCAGCTGGAGGCGGCGCGGGAGTCCGGGGTGGCGCGGACCTTCGAAGAGCTGGAGCTCGGCCTGGACGCCGTGGCGGCCCCGGTCTTCGGCGCCGACGGCGAGGTCGTGGCGGCCCTCGATGTGTCGGGACCGTCCCACCGGCTGCGCCAGGAGGGCCGGCCCGAACTTGTCCGGTCGACCCAGGCCGGGGCGGCCGACCTGTCCCGCCGGCTGGGGTTTCGCGGCCGGCGCCTTGAAAGCGGAAGGTCAGACGCCCTTAACCGGACTCTTACTGAAATCAACGGCACCGGCTGACTCCATCCTTGCAACGTCGCCGCGGGTCGATCATCATTGGCGCTGCCGATGAGGTTGCCTGCCGGGCGCCCGGCTGTCTCTCTAGAAGGGGAAGGAAGCATGAAGTTGGGTAGTCTGACGCGCCAGCTCGGCCTTGCCGTGGTGGCTTTTGTACTCGTCGCTGCCTGTGGCGGCACATCCGGTGGAGGATCGGCCTCGTGCAGTGAATCGACCGCGAAGACGGCGACCTCCGCGTCGGCCTGTGGCGGCATGGACGCGCTGGTCGCGGCGGCCAAGGCCGAAGGCAAGCTCAACGTGATCGCTCTCCCTCCGGACTGGGCGAACTACGGAGCCGTCATCAGCGGCTTCACCGCCAAGTACGGGATCGCGATCAACTCGGCCAACCCCAACGGCAGCAGCCAGCAGGAGGTCGACGCCTTCGACGGCACCCCCAACGCGCCTGATGTGGTCGACGTCGGCCAGTCGGTGGCGCTCGCCAACACGTCGAAGTTCACTCCGTACCAGGTTTCGACCTGGAACGACATCCCTGCCGGCGCGAAGGAGCCGACTGGTCTGTGGTTCAACGACTACGGCGGCTACATGGGCATCGGCTACGACTCGACCAAGGTGCCCGGCGGCGCCATCACCTCCCTGCAGGACCTGCTTGGATCCGGTTTCAAAGGCAGGGTCGCCCTGGCCGGTGATCCGACGAAGTCGAACCAGGGCCTCAACGGCGTGATCATGGCGGCGGTCGCCAACGGCGGCTCGCTCGACGACATCAGTAAGGGCGTCGCATTCTTCCACCAGCTCAAGCAGGCCGGCAACTACGTGCCGGTCGTCGGCACCGCGGCCACGGTGAAGGCCGGCCAGACTCCGGTGCTCTTTGAGTGGGACTACCTGTCCACCTCGCACGGCAAGGACGTCTCGAGCTGGAAGATCTTTGTGCCCACCAACGCCATCATCGGCGGTTACTACAGCCAGGCGATCAACAAGCAGGCTCCGCACCCGGCCGCCGCGCGGCTCTGGGAGGAGTACCTCTACTCCGACGAGGGCCAGAACCTATGGCTCAAGGGCGGAGCTCGGCCCGTCCGCATGGCCGCGATGACCACATCCGGCAAGATCGACGCTGCGGCCGCGGCAGCCTTGCCGCAGGTGCCGGGCACGCCGCAAGTCCCCACCGGTGACCAGACTTCAAAGGCGAGCGCGTACGTAGTCGCCAACTGGTCCCAGGCCGTTTCTTGACGGAAGCCGGAATTCAATAAAGTCCGAACCTGAACGCCGCTTTGCGCGAAAACTCGGCGCTAACCACCGCCGCTCGCCCCTCGGGCGGGCGGCGGTTTTCTCTATCTTGGCTGGGCGCGGTTCCGTTCTTCGTCTACGTCGGCGTCTTCCTGCTCTTGCCGACGGGAATCATCATCGTGGGATCCTTCCTCACCAAGGACGGGACTTTCACCCTCGTCAATTTCGCGGACATTGACAAGCCGTACATCATCAAGTCGTTCACCAACAGCCTGATCATCTCGGTCGTGAGCGCCCTCGTCGGGGCAATCGCGGGGGCCCTGCTCGCATACGCGGTGGTCACTGGTAATCCGAATGGCTTACTGCGCCGCAGCGTCACGTCGGCGGCAGGCGTGCTCGCGCAGTTCGGAGGGGTCACGCTGGCGTTCGCGTATCTCGCCACCCTCGGTTTCGAAACGGGATTTGTGACCGTCTTTCTCGCGAACCTCGGCATCGACATCTTCCGCGCCGGGGTCTGGCTCTACGACCCGGTCGGGATCATCGTGGTCTACCTGTACTTTCAGATCCCGCTCATGGTCCTGGTGTTCCTGCCTGCGCTCGACGGCCTCCGCCCGCAGTGGCGGGAGGCGACCGAGAGCCTGGGTGGCAGCACCTGGCACTACTGGCGTTATGTCGCGGGCCCGCTGCTAGCGCCGTCCTTCCTCGGCTGCACGCTGCTGCTCTTTGCCAACGCCTTCTCGGCCTACGCGACGGTCGCTGCGCTTCTAACTCAGGGCGGCGTCTACATCACTCTGGAGATCCAGAACCTGCTCACCAGCGAAACCCAGCAAACCCAACCTGGCCTCGCCCAGGCCCTCGCCCTGGCCATGATCATCATCGTCGTGATCGTGATGTCCCTCTACACCCTGCTCCAGAGGCGGACATCGCGATGGTTGCGGTGAGCTAAATGAACCGATCACGCCGGCTCAACCTCAGGCTCTTTCGTGCGGTGATCCTCGTGTTGGCGGGCGCTTTCTTTCTCCTCCCAATCGCTGCGATGTTCGAGTTCTCGACCAGGGGCAATTCGATCGGTGCACCTCGCACGCTGGTGGCCTGGAGCCAGATCGCGCAGACCCCTGGCCTCGTCAGCGGAATCGTCGTGTCGCTCGAACTGGCTGTGATCACGTCGGTCGGGATGATGGTGCTGCTGCTGCCGACGATGGTCTGGGTGCGCCTGCGCCTTCAGCGTTTGAGCCGGATTCTCGAGTTCGTCTGCCTTCTTCCCCTGGTGGTACCCGCGATCGCGCTGGTGGTAGGCCTGAAGCCGATATTCATCTGGATCGAGATCAACGTCACACCGTCTACGCTGGGCCTTGCGTTTGCCTATCCCATCCTGGTGCTGCCATACGGTTACAGGACGCTCGACGCCGGGCTTGCCTCGATCGACCTGAGGACGCTGTCCGAGGCGGCCCGCAGCCTGGGTGCAGGCTGGGCCACGGTCATACTCCGGGTGGTCATCCCCAACATGCCGACCGCCATCCTCAACGCGACCCTGCTCTCGGTCGCCCTGGTCCTGGGCGAATACACGGTGGCCAATCTCCTCAACTACCAGAACATGCAGGTCGAGATCGCGTACGTGGGCTTGACCAGCGCAGGCACGTCGATCGCAGTCGCCGTGGCTTCGCTGCTCTTCACGTTCTTGCTTCTCTTCCTCCTCTCGATCGTCGGCCGGGCGCTGAGCCGCCGGACACGTACGGAGGAGATCCTGCCGTCGTCGGCTTCCGCGGCGGGGATCTGGGGGCAGCGCGTGTGAGCCAGAATCTGGCGGCCCGCACAGGCGTCGAGGTCCGCCTCGAGGACCTCAGCCGGCGGTATGGCGGCGTCACAGCGTTGAACGGGCTCACCCTGACCATCGCGCCGGGCGAGCTGGTCGCGCTGCTCGGCCCGTCCGGGTGTGGCAAGACCACCGCGCTTCGCCTGGTGGCCGGGCTCGAGGAAGCCGACGGGGGCCGCGTCGTCTTCGGGGGTAAGGACGTGACCGGGCTGCCGGCCAACAAGCGTGACGTCGGCATGGTGTTCCAGGCCTATTCGCTGTTTCCGCACATGACAGCTCTCCAGAACGTCGCGTTCGGCCTCCAACTCCGCCACAAGCCGGCGGAAGAGCAGCGCCGTCGGGCCGCCGAGGTCCTCGAGCTGGTGGGCCTGTCCGCACACTCGCACAAGTACGCCAGTCAGATGTCAGGAGGCCAGCAGCAGCGCGTGGCGCTGGCCCGAGCGCTGGCCATCGAGCCCACGGTGCTCCTGCTCGACGAGCCGCTCTCCGCGCTGGATGCCAAAGTCCGGTCTCGGCTGCGAGACGAGATTCGTCGGGTGCAGCTCGAGGTCGGCATCACCACCCTTTTCGTCACCCACGATCAGGAGGAGGCGCTCGCCATTGCCGATCGCGTCGGCGTCATGCAAGCTGGCCGTCTTGAGCAGCTCGGCCCGCCGACCGAGATCTACTCGCGACCGGCCACGCCGTTCGTGGCCGAGTTCGTCGGACTCACCAATCGCATCATGGGCGACGTGAAGGACCGCGCAGTCGAGGTGCGAGGCGTGCGCCTGCCGCTGGTGCACCCCGACGTGCCCGATGGTCCGGCGACCGCCCTTGTAAGGCCTGAAGCGGTGAGCCTTTCGGCCGACGGCGACCTCGGCGCCGGCCCGCTCGTAGGGACGGTCATCGCGGTGGCCTTCCTCGGTGCCACCAGCCGAGTGACCGTCGACCTCGGCGATATCACCGTGCTCGCGCAGATGCAGACTGCTCACACAATGGGCCACCCGGCCGGTACCAGGGTGCGCCTGGACTTCCGGGCCGACCCTGTGCTGATCCAGAGAGAAGAGACAACCCCGACCGGGTCTTGATTTAGCGACACTCAGTGCTCACCACGGAGCGCCGGCTCGGCGCCGGACCGATACTGCGCGCGGGCTCGAGCGCCCCCTACCGCTCCGTGGTCGAACAACCCGGCGAGCCGCACCTCGTTCGCGCGGAGCTCGTTGCTAAGCCACCCGCCGACGAGGTTGTGGCACACGGCCGCGCCATCGCATGCATCGGCCACATCACTGACCTGCATGTCACCGACGTGCAGTCGCCGGCGCGGTTCGAGTTCGTGAACCGGGAGTGGGAAGACCCGCGCTTTCGCGAGCTTCTCACCATGCAGCGGCCGCACGAGGCGCTGAACGCCCGGGCCGTCGAGGCGCTTTTGAGAACGTTCCACAGCATCGACCGGGCGCCAGTCACGGGGAGCGCCATCGAGCTGGTGGCGATGACCGGCGACTCGATCGACAACACCCAGCTCAACGAGCTCACCAACTTCCTGGCCCTCATGGATGGGGGCGCGGTTCGCCCCGACTCCGGCGTGCCCGGCTACGACGGGGTGCAGGCGGCGCAGTGGCCTTCCGACATCTTCTGGAAGCCGGACGGGCCCGTCGGTGGGGACCTGTTCCAGAAGGGCCTGGGGTACCCGCGCGTGCCGGGCCTGCTAGAGCTGGCGATGGAACCGTTCCAGGCGGCCGGGCTCGGCTTGCCGTGGCTGGGCTGTTACGGCAACCACGAGGAGGTATGCCAGGGGGTCGGCGTCGTCAACCTCACGCTCGCCCCTGCGATGGTCGGCTCGCGAAAGCCGCTCGCGCTTCCGGAGGGACTGGATCGTGACCACGCGCTCGAGACCTTCGTCAGGAGCCCCGATTACTTCATGTCGGGCCGCGCGCTCGAGGTGGCGCCCGACGCCGCGCGCCGGCCGATCACCAGGCCGGAGTTCGTCGAGCTTCACCACCAGTCAGGTCGTCACGGCTTCACGGAGGCAAACCGGGCGGATGGCACCGCTTATTACGTGCATGACACTCCTCGTGTCCGCTTCATCACGCTGGACACGGTTTGCCCCGCCGGGGGCGCCGACGGCCAGGTCGATCCGGCCCAGCTGCACTGGCTCGAGCGACGCCTCGAGGAGGTCCACTCGACGTTTCCCACCCGCGACCGGTCCGTTTTGCGGACGCAGAACCAGGATCGCATGGTGGTGCTTCTTTCCCATCACGGCTTCGACACCCTGTCGAACCCGCGCGGGCTGCAAGGAGGGGCCGAGCTGCTCGAGCTGCTGCACCGGTTCCACAACGTGGTCCTCTGGCTCAACGGGCACATCCATGCGAACCGCATCACACCCCGGCCGGGTGGGGTGGGGGGCGGCTTCTGGGAGGTCACGACGAGCGCGCTCGTGGACTGGCCGTGCCAGGGACGGATGGTCGAGCTCTTCGAGGCCGGCTCGGGCCTGCTCGGGATCGCCTGCACCATGGTCGACCACGACGGCGAGGGACTCGCCGGGGTTCACCGGGAGCTGGCGGCCAACGTGCCCTTCAGCGGGTTCGACTCGTGGCGGCCGGGCCGGCCGGAGGACCGCAACGTGGTGTTGCTCCTTGCAGCGCCCTTCTGAGATGAACTTCCCCTCCGGCCCTGCGGGTCAGCGTTCGCATGGCGCGACTGCGGCATATAGTGCAACGGTCGCCGGTGGTCGCTTGCTGAGGCCGCTTGCGCGGTCAGAGAGTGTGGAACAGAGAGGGCTGACAAGCTTTCTTCGCACCCCCCGGTACGAAGTGCTGCCGACCGAGGACGCCGAAGGGCTTGTGCTCGCGCACGTTCCTCACGAGGTCCGGATCACGGTCACCGCCTCCCCCCGCCGCGGCATGGAGGCGACCATCAACCTCGCCGAGCGGCTCTCGAGGCAGGGTTACAGCGTGGTCCCCCACCTGTCGGCGCGAATGATCCGCGACCGCTCGCACCTGGCCGAGATCCTGGCCGCGGTCAAGGCGATGGGCTCACAGGACGTCTTCGTCGTGGCCGGCGACGCACGCCAGCCCGCTGGTGACTTTCCAGACTCGGTCTCCCTGCTGGCGGCGATGGCCGACTCCGGTCCGCATGACATCGGTGTCACGGGCTATCCCGAGAGCCACAGCTTCATCGACGACGACATGACGATCCAGGCGATGTGGGACAAGCGCCGGGTCGCCACGTACATCGTCAGCAACCTGTGCTTCGACCCGCGGCTCGTGAAGCGATGGGTCGCGCGCGTCCGGCGCCGCAAGGTCGAGCTGCCGATCTACATCGGGATGGCGGGCGTCGCCGACCCGGCCAAGCTCCTGCGCGTATCGACCAGGATCGGCGTCGTCGACTCGGCACGGTTCCTGCGCGGGCATTCCAACTGGTTCCTCCGCATGCTGAGGCCTGGCGGCTACGATCCCGGCCGTTTCGTCAAAGCCCTCGTGCCCGACCTTCTCGCGCCCGAGCGCAAGGTCGCCGGCATCCACGTGTTCACCTTCAACGAGATCGAGCCCACCGAACGATGGCGCCAGGAGATGCTGGCGCATCTGAATTAAGGAGATCCGATGGCAATGACATTTCCCTCCGACCTCGACATCGCGCGCAAAGCCCGCCTGATACCGATGCGGGATGTCGCGGCGAAGATGGGCATCGGCGAGCACCTGCTCGAGCCCTACGGCCACGACGTCGCCAAGATCAAGCTTGGTGCGCTCGAAGAGCTGGCCGACCGGCCCAAGGCCAAGTACGTCGTAGTCTCAGCCATCACACCAACGCCGTTGGGCGAGGGCAAGACGACCACGACCGTGGGGCTCGGCGACGCGCTCGGCATCATCGGCAAGCGCGCGGTGGTGGCGATCCGTCAGCCGTCTATGGGACCGACGTTCGGGATCAAAGGCGGCGCGGCGGGAGGCGGCTACAGCCAGGTCGTGCCGATGGAGCGCCTGAACCTGCACCTGACCGGTGACTTCCACGCCGTCACGGCTGCGCACAATCTGCTGGCCGCGATGATCGACAACTACATCCATCACAGCCTGCGCGAGTTCCCGATCGACCTGCACAGCATCACGTGGCGCCGCGTGCTGGACGTCAGCGATCGAGTGCTGCGCAACGTGGTCGTCGGGTTGGGCGCGCCGGAGGACGGGGTGACGCGCCAGACAGGCTTTGACATCACGGCCGCGTCAGAGGTCATGGCGGTGCTTGCGCTGTCCACCTCGCTGCAGGACATGCGGCAGCGCTTAGGACGAATTGTCATCGGCTTGGCGAGGGACGGTCGTCCGATCTCGGCCGACTCCCTTCACGCGGGCGGGGCAATGACCGTGATCATGCTCGACGCGATCAAGCCCAATTTGCTGCAGACCCTGGAGAACACTCCTGTGCTCGTCCACGCCGGCCCATTCGGCAACATCGCAAATGGAGCATCGTCGGTCCTGGCCGACATGGTGGGCGTTCGCTGCGGCGACTACGTCGTCACCGAGGCGGGCTTCGGCGCGGACATGGGCGCGGAACGCTTTTTCAACATCAAGTGCCGGACCTCGGGCCTCGCGCCCGACGCTGCAGTGGTCGTCGCCACCGTGCGCGCTCTGAAGGTGCATTCGGGCAAGTACCGGGTCGTCGCCGGCAAGGCGCTGCCGCCTGAGCTCCTGATGGAGAACCCGGACGACGTCCTCGCCGGCGCCGCCAACCTGCGCAAGCAGGTCGAGAACATCCAGCTCCACGGTGTCACCCCCGTCGTCGCGATCAACGCGTTTCCAGGCGACCATCCGTCCGAGCACCGCGCCATCCGCGATCTTGCCGAGCGGATCGGCGTCCGATCGGCGGTGTGCAGCAACTTCGCCGACGGCGGCAAGGGCGCGACGGAGCTGGCCGAGATGGTCGTGGCGGCGGCCGACGAGCCGAGCACGTTTCAGCTGCTGTATCCGGATTCGGCAACGCTGCGCGAGAAGATCGAGACGATCGCGCTTCGCGTGTACGGTGCGCGTGGCGTGGAGTACGACGCGGTGGCCGCCCGCCAGCTCGACGCCTACGAAAAGAGCGGGTTTGGGCGCCTCCCGGTGTGCATCGCCAAAACGCACCTGTCGATCTCCTCGGACCCGAAGCTGAAGGGCGCTCCCACGGGCTGGGTGCTGCCGGTGCGCGAGGTGCGTGCGTCGGTCGGGGCCGGATTCATCTACCCGATCTGCGGCGAGATGCGAACGATGCCCGGCCTGCCGACCACCCCGATCGCAGCCAGCATCGATATCGACGTCAAGGGGAACATTCTCGGCCTGAGCTAGAGCCGAATGCAACGGGCGGTAAGGGGTCGAATCTCGCGGCCGGGACAGGGTGAATGGCACGTTTGGAGCGTGGCGGATGGGCGGCTGTCGTGGCGCGGTCGACCACTGGGTCAACCGGCTCCTGTTCAGGGCCACAGACAGCCGAACCACTCAGCCATGCTGTCGAGATGACCTCTCGACGCTGGGACGCTGATGAAATCGGTCACGGAGGACGGGACGCCCGCGCTGCGCTGCCGGCGATCGAGCAGTTGGCCCTGCTGGCCGGCGAAGCGAACTGGGTGGCTGAAGACCCTGAAGCCCACCTGCTGCCGGGCCTTCGAAGGCGGGCGGAGACTTCAGGCCTGAGTGTGGACGCGGTCGACGTCGATAGCGGCGGTACGCTCCGGGTGCGGCTGAGCTTCGCGACGAAACAGTCGAGGCGTGAGATTCGCGAATCGGTGTGGTCGATGCTCGGCGGCGTCGCCGAGCTCACGTCGCTCGTCACGGAGTCGCAATCGGCCGACTCGATCACTTTCGATGTGGTCACGGGCATCCCGCCCGGCGATGGTCACTTCGCGACACACGGCCACACCATTCGCCTCGAGGTCGTTCAGCCGGACTGACCGCCGCGGCGCTCCACGGCTTCGTGCAGGAGGGTCGCTGAAGCCCGGCGCTGAGTTCGTCCGGTCACTCGCTTGGTACATTCAATTGCCGTGGCCGCTCTGCCCCTCGTCATCGAGCTCGATCCCGAGGAGCCGGAAGCCGGCAACGTGCTCGTCGATGGATCAGTGGGCGGGCACCCGTATCGATTCCTGCTCGACACAGGCGCGGCGACGAGCAGGGTTGCCTATGACGACTACACCGTGGGGTTCGCCTCGACCGCCGCGCACCCGTCATCCGGAGTCTTCGCCCCGAGCCACGATGACCTGATCACGGTGCCATCGATTCAGATCGGGCCGATCTCGAGGACCAACTTCACCCTGGCGCGCGCGACGGCCGGCGCCCAGCATGCGGCCAACCTGGTCGGCATGGACATCCTCAAAGACTTTCGTCTCTACGTTGATTTCGCCGGCCACCGGCTAGAGATAGACGGTCCCGACCGCCTGAGCAACGGTCGGAGCTGGCACGCCGTACGGATGGGCCGGCGATTCCATCCATACGTGGAGGTGCGTCTCGGGGACACCACGGCCCAGGCGGTCTGGGATACGGGTTCGAGCCTGACGGTCGCGGACAGAAGGTTCGTCGACAGGCATCCCACGTACTTCACACAGATCGGCGACTCGACAGGTACCGACTCGAGCGGTTTTGAGGCGGCTTCGCCGCTCTACGTCATGACGGGGGCGCTGATCGGCGCATCAGTCTTCCCACCCCACCGCGTTGCCGCAATAGACCTGTCGGGCGTGAACGCCACGCTCGAAATTCCCATGAACCTCATCCTCGGTTACAGCACGTTGCGTCATGCCGACTGGCTGCTCGACTTCCCTCGCGCGAGGTGGTCCTTTCTGCGGGCGCCGTGAGCCCGGCAGCCGCGCGACTGAGCAGCTAGGCCCCCGCCCTCTTCCGCTTCACGGCTTCATGCAGAAGGGTCGCCAGGTCGACGACCTGCATCTTGGAGCCCGTCTCTCGCACGCCGTCGTCGAGCATCACCGTGCAGAACGGGCACGCCACCGCGAGGGTGTCAGCGCCCGTGGCCGCCGCCTCGCGCACGCGCTCCTGGTTGATGGGCGTGCCCCGCTTTTCCTCCATCCACATCCTCGCCCCGCCGGCGCCGCAGCAGAACGTGCGCTCGCGATTGCGCGGCATCTCGACGGCCTTGCCCACCGCCGCCAACAGCTCGCGGGGTTGGGAGCGAACGTCGTTGTGGCGGGCCAGGTAGCAGGAGTCGTGGTAGGTGATGGTGCGGTCGTCCGCCGCCGGCTTCAACCTGCCCTCGCGCACCAAACTGGCCAGGAAGTCGGTGTGGTGGACGACCTCGTAGCGCCCGCCGAAGTCGGGGTACTCGTTGCCGATCGTGTTGAAGCAGTGGGGGCAGGTCGTGACGATCTTCCTCACGCCTGCACCGTTCAACGTTGCGACGTTCTCGCCGGCCAGTCTTTGATACGTGTATTCGTCGCCCATGCGCCGCGCCGGGTCACCGGTGCACGATTCGCGGGGACCGAGAATCGCGAAGTCGACCCCGGCCTCGAGCATCAGCCTGGCCGTGGAGACCGCCCCCTTGCGCGCTCGCTCGTCGAACGCCGGGGCGCAGCCGACCCAGAACAGCACGTCGGGCGCGGTGTCGCCAGGCTGAAGCACCCGCAGGCCTAGCCCTTCCGCCCACTGCATCCGGTCCGATCCTGGCCGGCCCCACGGGTTGGACGAGCGGTCGACGTCGCGCAGCATGGTGCCGGCCTCGTCGGGGAAACGGGACTCGACCATCACGAGGTTGCGGCGCAGGTCGATCACGTGATCGATGTGCTCGATCCCGACCGGGCATTCACGCACGCAAGCGCCGCACGTGACGCAGTCCCACACGACGTCATCGGTGACCGCGCTGGGCACGATCGGAGGCGGCACGTGAGCGCGGTCGGCGAGCGTCTTGGGCCCCTCGGCCATGAGTTGGTCGCGCATCGCCATGATGAGGAGCTTTGGCGAAAGCGCCTTGCCTGTGGCATAAGCCGGACACACGTCCTGGCAGCGCCCGCACTCCGTGCAGGACATCGTGTCCACCATCTGCTTCCACGTCATGTCGGTGACGCGAGCCGAGCCGAAACGCACCTCCTGCTCCGGCTTCTCGAAATCGATCGGCTCGAGGCGTCCGCGCGCGCGTGTGCGTCCGAAGTAGACGTTGATCGCCGCCACCGCGATGTGCAGGTGCTTGGAGTACGGCAAATAGACGAGAAACGAAAGGATGATCAGGACGTGCGCCCAGACGGCCGCGCGCTCGAGGACCACAATCGCCGGGCCGCTCATCAGCGATGCCACTGCGTTCGAGATGGGCGCCCAGGCGGCTGGATAGTCATTGAGGTGCAGCGCGATCTGGGAGGCATGCCATGTGAAGAGGGTCACGACGATCCCGGCGATCAGGGCCAGGATGAGGTCGGCCTCACCCAGGTGGCTCCCCTTGAAGCGCGCCGGTCGCTGCACCTTGCGGATGACGAAAGCGGCGATCACTCCGACCAGCACCAGCGCCGCGAACACGTCCACGAGCAGCGCGTACCAACCCTGGGCCCCGAGCCATGGCAGGGTAGAGTGCGGGTCGACCGCGCCGATCATCGCGGCGAGGATGGTCGGGAGCAGGACTAAAAAGCCCCAGAAGATCGCGGCATGCATCAGCCCCGGCACGATGCGCTGCAGCAGCTTGCTCTGGCCGACCACTACGACAGCCTCGGCGCGCACGCGCCTGGGCACGTCGCCGAAACGCGACGCCGGTTTGCCCATGCGGACCAGGCGATAAAGCGTGAGCGCCCGACGCGCGAAGACCGTGCACGCCACGACCAGCGCGGCGGCGAGGGCGAGCACCGGTATGAAGGTCACGGCTTGAGCTTTCGGATCTCGGCCGAGATCGCCGGCACAACCTCTTTCAGATCGCCGACGACGGTGTAGTCGGCGTTCAGCATGAGCGGGGCCTGCGCGTCCGAGTTGATGGCGATGATGCGCTTGGCGCCCTTGAGGCCCGCCATGTGCTGAGTGGCGCCCGAGATGCCACACGCGATGTAGACGTCGGGCGCTACCTTCGTGCCGGTCTGGCCGACCTGGTCCGAGTGCGGGCGCCAGCCGGCGCTGGTCACCGCGCGCGAGCAGCCCACCGCCCCCCCGAGCAGGCCGGCCAGCTCGTCGATGACGGCAAAGCCCTCCTTGGATCCGACGCCTCTTCCGCCGCTCACGACCACCTTGGCGGCTGCCAGCGACACGCCGCCGCCAGGCGCGTCGACGTGTCGCTCTACGCGCACCGCCAGCTCTCGCTCCTTGAGCTGGGGCGTAAAACGGTCGACCTCGTTCGCCACAGGCGCCTGCTCGACGGTCACCACATGGGGCGCCACCGTGATGAGAGGCCGAGGGCTGTGCATGCGTGCCTCTTCGAGCAAGCTGCCGCCCCAGCGAAGCCGCGTCACTGTGAGCGGCGGGCCCTGGGTGGCGGCTGTGCAGTTCGCCGCCAGGGGAAGGCCGGCGCGCGCTGCCACGCGGGCCATCACCTCGTTGCCCCGGTCGGTGCCCGCCGCCATGACGGCCCTCGCGCCCAGGCGATCGGCCAGTTGGCCGGCGATCGCCGCCCACGCCTCGGGGGCGAACGCGTCGAGAGCCTCGTGCTCGGCGACGTGCGTAACGCGTACGCCGTACGCGCCGAGGTCAACCAAGGATCTGATCACGAGCGCGTGCACAGGCCCCCCGAACGCCCGCGCGAACGTCAGGGCCTCCAGCGAGACGTCCACCGCCTTGCCGCCCGACTGCTCCACCAGAACCAGGACCTCGCCCGCCATCTACAGCACGCCCGCCTTTCGCAGCACCTCGACCACGGCGGGAGCCGCGGCCGCGCCCGTGCCCAGCGGCTCGGCTCGCCTGCCCTGACCCGCCGGGACCACCAGCCTCACCAGCTCCAGGCGCGCCTCGGGCCTTGCCGGTGTGCTCACCGCCACGGGCTTGTTGCGGGCCCGCATCTTGCCGGGAACGGAGGGATACCGCGGCAGATTCAGGCCCTCCCTCACCGTAAGCACCGCGGGAAGCGGTACGGCATACACGTCGCGGCCGCCTTCCGCCTCCTGCTCACAGCGAACGCTCGCGCCTTCGACCGTGACCTTCTTCAAGCCCGTCACGCACGGCCTGCCGAGGGCGCGCGCGACGCGGGGTCCGACCTGGAAACCTCCTGAGTCCGCCGACTCGTTGCCGAAGAAGACCACGTCGAAAGGACCCGAGGACGCTTCGTCAGCGCGTATCGCCTCGACGAGCGCAGCGGCCGTGCCTTCGCCGTCCCATTCCCGGCCGTCGGTCTGAAGGTGAATCGCGCGGTCTATCCCCAGGGCCATCGCGTCGCGCAGCTGCTCGACCGCTTCGGCCGGCCCGAGGGTGAGGACCACTGATTCGCCCTTGTTCGCCTCGATCAGGCGCACAGCCTCTTCGACGCCGCATTCCTCGTGCGGGCTCATGGTGAAGCCGAGGTGGCGGGTATCTATCGCCCTCCCATCCTCGGTGAGCACGATGCGCCCACCGGTGATCGGCACTCGCTTGATGCACACGGCGATCCGCATTGCTACGCCTTGATTCGCGTGTTCTCAGGGTCGAACAGCGGCGTCGAGCCGGCCACCGCCACCGTGACGGGGTAGCGCTCGCCCATGTACTCGACCGCGAGCCCAGTCCCCACTATCGCCAGCTCGGGCGGCAGATATGCCATGAGAATGTGCTTGCCGACCGATGGCCCTGCCCCGGCGCTGGTGACGTAAGAGCCGCGTCCGTGACGGTCGACGATCCGTTTGCCTTGGCGGGTGAGGATCGGCTCGCGGCCGAGCATGTAGCGCTTCTCGCCGCCCTTGGAGCGGTGGTCGTCGACCGTGAGCGTGCAGAGTATGGCGGCCGGCTGTTCTTTCCGGTGCCGGAGGTGGGCCGCCTTGCCGACGAACTCCTCGTCCTTGACCCGCGGCGCCTGCATGCCCGCCTCGACGACGTTGTACTCGGTTTCCAGCTCGTTGCCATGCGCCCGGTAGCCCTTCTCGAGGCGGCCGGTGGTGCCGTATACGCCGATGCCGCACGCGACCAGACCGTGGGCACGCCCCGCCTCCCAGACCACGTCCCACAGCTTCAGGGCCTGTTCCATCGGGACGTAGAGCTCCCAGCCCAGGTCGCCAACGTAGGAGATGCGCGAGGCGAGGACCCGGAGAGTCCCGAGCTCGATCGTGCGGCAGGTGCCGAACTTGAACCCCTCGTTGGACACGTCGTTGGAGGTGACGCTCGCGACGATGTCTCGGGCGCGCGGGCCCCACACGCCGATGGTCGTCATCGAAGACGTGAGGTCGGAGACCTGGGCCGTGCCGTCGGGCAGCAGGTGGTCGGAGAACCACTTCTTGTCCGACATGCCGGATGCCCCACCCGTCACGACTCGGAACCGGTCCTCACCGAGCCGCATGATCGTGAGGTCCGACTTGAAACCCCCGTTCGGGCTCAGCACCGGCGTGTAGACGACCCTGCCCAAAGGCACGTCCATCTGCCGCAGGGCCACGCCCTGGACGGATGCGAGCGCTCCCGGGCCGGTGACGTCGAAGATCGTGAAGGCCGACAGGTCGAACAAGCCCGCCCGCTCGCGCATGGCCAGGTGCTCGGCGTTGATGAGGGGCGACCACCAGCGACTCTCCCATTCGGCGGTGCGGCGCGTGACCCGGTCGCCAAACTCCTCGAGTAGCGGGGCGTTGGATTCGTACCACTGGGGCCGCTCCCAGCCGGCGGCCTCGAAGAACACCGCGCCGAGCTCGCGCTCGCGCTGGTGGAACGGCGCCAGCCTGACGTCGCGGTTCGACGCCCACTGCTCGGCGGGATGGACGATGCCGTATGTCTTGTTGAAACCCTCGGCCGCCCTCGCGCGCACGTGGGCGCGTGTCTTTTGATGTTCGTGGAAGCGCGCGATGTCGGACGAGTGGAGGTCGATCTCGGACTCGCCGTGCACCATCCATTCGGCCAGCGCCTTGCCCGTTCCCGGCCCTTCCTTCACCCACACGGCCGCGGCCGCCCAAAGGCCTCTGACATCGGGCGACTCGCCGAGCACCGGCATCCCGTCGGGGGTGAGCGAGAGGATCCCGTTGATGGCGTACTTCACCCCCACCGACTCGTCCCCCACGATCTCGGGCATGAGCTCCAGCGCGTGCTGCATCTGCGAGTCGAAATCGGGCTGGGTGAAAGGGAACTCCGTCGGCGAGAGCGCCGCCTGCTCGACCGACGGCAGGTCTTCGGGGTCGTAGAGAATCGGCCGGTGGGCGTAGGAGCCGATCTCCAGGTCGCCGCCTGCCTGGCGCTCGTACATGTTGGTGTCCATGTCACGCACGATCGGGTGCTCGATGTCGCTTTTGGCTCCCTTGAACCGGGGCACGGGGCCGATGTCGATCATCTGGTGCACCGCGGGAGTCAGAGCGATGTTCGTGCCGGCCATGCGCGCGACGCGCGGGCTCCAGACGCCGCAGGCGATGACCACGGTCTCGGCCTCGATGTCACCCTGCGTGGTGCGGACGCGACGCACATGGCCGTGCTCGACGTCGATGCCGAGGACCTCGGTCTTGGGCGAGACGTGCAGCGCCCCCGAGGCCTGGGCCTCCTCGCGCATGAGAGTGCCGGCGCGCAGCGAGTCGACCACGCCGACGCCAGGCGTGTAGAACCCGCCCAGGATCACCGAATCGTCGATGTACGGGACGAGCTCCTTGACCTGCTTTGGCGTGATCAGCGAGACAGGCTCAATGCCCCAGGAGCTGGCCGAGGCCATGCGGCGGGTCAGCTCTTGCATGCGCTCGCTGGTCCGCGCGACTTCGATGCCGCCCGACTGCATGAAGACGTCCATCGCCCTGTACTGGCGGACGCTCTCGACCGTCAGTGCGGTCATCTCCTTGGAGTGGTCGACCAGGTAGATGAAGTTCGACGCGTGACCGGTCGAGCCGCCGGGGTTGGGCAGCGGGCCCTTGTCGAGGAGCACCACGTCACGCCAGCCGAGCCTGGTGAGGTGGTAAGCGACGCTGTTGCCCACGATCCCGCATCCGATCACCACGGCGCGCGCGTGCGCAGGCATGGCCATCGCTATTCCGTCACGTACGGCGGACGGAGCTCTTCCGGCAGCTCGGACCAGCGCATCCGATCTCCGGCTTCGGCGCCTCGATCGGCTTCCGCGATGGAGTCTGCCGGCGGTGCGGCGGTCACTCGCCCTCGATCTCGATCACGATCGTCTTGAGGTCCGTCATCTGCTCCAGCGCGAACCGGCCGCCCACCCGTCCGATGCCGCTCTTCTTGCCGGCTCGGCCGCCGAACGGCAGGTGCGCCTCCCAGTAGTTGGTGGACTCGTTGATGTTCACCCATCCGGTCTCCAGCGCATCCGCGAACCGCAGGGCGCGCGAAAGGTCCTTGGTGTAGACGGAACCCAGGAGGCCGTAAGGCGAGTCATTGGCGATCGCGAGGGCCTGCTTCTCGTCGTGGAACTTGATGATCGGGGCGATCGGGCCAAACGTCTCCTCCTGGCTCACCCGCATATCGGGCTCGACCCCGTCGAGGATGGTCGCGTGGTAGTAGAGGCGTGTCGGGAACCCCTTGGCACGCTCGCCACCGAGGACGAGCCTGGCCCCGTGCTGCAAAGCGTCGGCGATGTGCTGGTCCATCTTGGTCGCGACGCCTTCGTTGTTCAACGGACCAAGCGTCGTTTCGGGGTCGAAGGGGTCGCCCAGCCGTAGCGCCCGGGCCGCATCGGCGAGCCTGGCGACGAACTCGTCGCGGACCGGCTCCTGGACGAGGATGCGCTCGCCGGCCGTGCAGCTCTGGCCCGCGCAGAGGTAGCAGCCGACGATGGCGCCCTCCACGGCCTTGCCGATGTTGGCGTCGGCGAAGACGATCATCGGGCCGTTGCCGCCGAGCTCGAGCATCACGTGCTTGCCCGCGGCGCGCCGCGCCACGGATGCGCCGGTCACGGTCGAGCCGACGAAGCCCACTCCGTCCACCAGCGGGTGGCCCGCGACCTCGTCGCCGACCTCCGCGCCGGGGCCGGTGACGAGGTTCATCGCGCCCGGCGGAAAGTCTCCTTCGGCGATGCACTCCATCAGCGCGACCGAGATGACGCTGGTCGAGGGCGCCGGCGTCCAGACCACGGTGTTGCCGGCCGCCAGCGCAGGGGCGATCAGCTCGGCGGCCATGGTCAGCGGCCAGTTCCACGGGGTGATCACGCCGTAGACGCCGCGGGGATAGTGCCGCGCCAGGACTAGCTTGCTCGGCGAGGCGGACGGCAGCACGCGCCCTTCGAGCCGCTTCAGGTCCTCAGCGGCGATGCGGAAGTACTCGGCGGCCTCGTCGACCTCCCCCAGCGCCTCTGACATCAGCGGTTTGCCCTGGTCGAGGGCCAGCAGGTGGCCGAGCTCCTCTCGACGCTTGGTGATGGCGTCCGCCACGTGGTGGAGGCGCCTCGAGCGATCGAATCCTTTGAGAGACGCCATCGCCGCGCGCGCCTTGTGAGCCGCCTCGACCGCGCGCCCGGCGTCCGCCCGCGTCCCCTTGGGGACCTGCGCGATCACCTCGCCGGTCGCGGGGCTGTCGGCGTCGAAGAGCTGCCCGCTCTCCGACTCGACCCACTCGCCGTCGACGAACATCTTCTTCACGGACCTGGCGACGTCGATGGTCATTTCTTCCTGGCTCCATTCACGTGTGCGGCGCGACCACGACCGAGGTCGAACGCCTGCTGGTAGATCCGCCGGTAGTTGGCGGCGTCGACGTCGCGCGGGTTGCCGATCGTCTGCGGATCGGCGAATGCCTTGTCGGCGAGCATGGGGATCTCCTCTTCGGCAAAGCCGAGCTCCTGCATGCTCGGGATGTCCACGTCGACGGTCAGCTGGTGGACATATTCGACCGACATCTCGGCGGCGCGCCACGTCGAGACCCCTCGAGTGTCCAGGCCGAAAGCCTGCGCCATGCGTGCGAAGCGCTCCGGCTCGCCGGCGTGGTTGTACTCCATCACCGGGCCGAGCAGGCGCGCGGTGAGGGCGCCGTGCGGCGCATCGTGCACGCCACCGGCGGTCTGGCTCATGGCGTGCGCGGCGCCGGCCGAGTCCGTGCCGTAGGCGAGGCCGGCCAACATCGCGGCCGCGCTCATGTGATATCTCGCCTCCAGGTTTTGCGCCTGCGAGAACGCTACGCGGAGGTGGCGGGCGACATATTCCATCGCGAGCAGCGCGACCGCGTCGGTGAAAGGCTGGTGGTACGACATCGTGAAACACTCGACGGCGTGCGCGAGCGCGTCCATGCCGGTGCCCGCCGTCACGCCTGCGGGCAGTTTGACAGTCAGCTCTGGGTCGATCAGCGCGACCCACGACGCGATGTCAGGCGTGCCGCCGACGTTGAACTTGATCTTGCGCTTGGGGTCGGTGATGACGGCCCAGAGCGTGACCTCGCTGCCGGTGCCGGCGGTCGTGGGCACGGCGATCATCGGCGGGATGCGCGAGCGGATGGGGCTGTGTCCCCACTCGTAGTCAACGATGCTCCCGTCGTGCACGGCGACTACGCCGATGCCCTTGGCGGTGTCCATCGAGCTGCCCCCGCCGATGGCCACCAGGCCATCACAGCCCTGGGCCTTGTATTCGGCGGCGCCCGCGTCGACCAGCTCGACCCCCGGGTTGGCTCGGACCTTGTCAAACACGACAGGTTCGACGTCGGACTTCCGCAGTGCCTCGAGCGCGGTGTCGAGGAGGCCAGCGGCCTTCACCCCGGCGTCGGTGACGAGCAGGGGTCGGCGCATTCCGAGGAGGCTTGCCTCGTTGCCGAGCTCCGAGATTGCGCCGAGACGCTGCACGAGGCGCGTCGGGCTCTGGTAGGTGCGAAGTGTGTATTCGAGCATCAGGTCCTTTGATGGTTGAGGTGGAGGCCGCCGGGCGGAAGCCCGGCGGCCGTGGTTAGGGGATGCAGATTGCTATTCAACCGGAATCTCGTGGTGGATACGGCGCAGGTCGATGCCCTGCCGGCTCCGGATTATCCGAGCCGCGACGTAAATAGCGATCGCAACGACATAGGTCGCGACGAAGTAGATGACTGAGTTAGGCGTCTTCTGCAGGGACGTGCCATAAAGGTTGTCCGGGTTGAACGACCACTGATAGAGCATGAAGAGCAGGAACAGCGCGGTGATTACGCCAACTACTGAGATTAGCGGCACCCCACCGACCTTGTAATTCGCGATCGGTGACGCGTCGTAGAGGTCCTTGCGCCGCCAGGGCAGGATGATCGCTGCGACCGTGGTCGCCAGGAAGGTCAGCGCAAGCACTGCCGTGGCGTCCAGGAACACACTCGTGAAGTCGGGCCTGTAGGCGTAGATCGCGCTGATCACCAGCGACGGCACGATCATCAGCACCAGCGCGCCGTACGGCACTCGTCGTTTGGCCGAGATGTTGGCCGCCCACGACGGAAGGACGCGGTCAAAGGCCGCGGCAAAGATGACCCGGGTCGAAGATAGGAACAGGGTTCCGGCCCAACCGAAGAACCACAGCCCCATCACGATGATGAGCAGGGCCTGGAAGAGATGGTTGTCGACCAGGAATCCCGCGAACATCACGGGGTAAGGCCAGATCGGGACCGGCGGTGCGGGCGCGCCCGAGACAGCGAACAGGTTGTTCCAGAAGGCCGCGTTGGCCGACTGGTAGAAGTTCCATCCCATGGTCTTGTCGATCAGGAGCACGACCACGGCCACCATGGCCACGGTCACCCAGAGACCCGCGAACATGCTCCAGAAAGGCTTGCGGATGTCCTTGGCTCCGCGCACCTCGCCGTAGAGCGTGGCGCCCCAGTTGGGCCACAGGAGGTAGAAGGCCAGCCAGGGGAGAAGCAGAAGCAGCGGTCCGAATGACAGCGTTGAGAAGCTCGAGCCTCCAAACGACTTGCTGGCCGCGTCGATCGTTCCCTGGTAAGCGTTGGCCGGTGCACCGAAGAGGCTCGTGGCCTCGCGGTTGAAAGCGTTCTGGAAGTCCTGCGGGCTCGCGAACAGAAGCAGCGCGCAGACGACGGCAAGTCCCGCGAGACCGATCCAGAAGCAGATCTTCTGGATACGCGCGTAGGTCTCCATTCCCAACGTGACGACGATGCTCACGAAGGCGAGCACGATCAGGCACGAGACGAAGATGCCGGTCTTGCTGGTAAAGAACGTGGCCGCGCCACTCCAGCCAAGCGTGTAGGCGAGCGGGGAGAAGAACTGGACCACCAGGATGTTGGCGTAGATCGGCGCCCACAGAAAGAGCGTGAACCACCACCCAGTGATGGAGAGGACGAACCCCAGTCCCCCGCCAAGCACGCGGCTCTGCCAGGCGTAGTCACCGCCTGTCCGTGGCATGACGCTCACCAGCATTGCGTAGGTGATGACAAGGAATGTGACAAGCACGCCAAACAGCAGGATTCCGCCGAGCAACTGGCCGTCGGGGACCGTGTAGACGTAAGACATGCCGTACAGGCCGAGCGTGATCAGGTTGATCGACCAGAAGGAATAGACGAACGCATCGAATGTGGACCAGGACTTCACGAGCCCGGTAGCGTTGCGCAGGAACAGCCCCGGCCTGGCGGCTGCCCCCGCGCCCAAAGTGGTATCGGCCATTTTTCCTCCTTACCTCTTCATCCGTTGACCAGCTGGTAGCTCTTGATGCCCTTTTTGGCATCCAGTTGGATGATCGCGC
>DATITA010000126.1:0-3438 GCA_035468355.1 Candidatus Dormiibacterota bacterium | reverse complement strand
CCACCAACGCGCCAGGGGACGTCATGGCGGGGTCGCTCTCCGTCGCCGTCAGGCGGCGAGGAAGCGACGCACTCCCAGGTAGCTTCCGATGGCGCCGATGATGGCTCCGCCGGCGAAGAGCCCGGCGAGGACGATGAGCGTGAAGATGCCGTCGAACGGAATGGCGAAGAGCGCGCCAGAGGTGAGAGACACCACCAGCCGGTACACTCCGACCACCACTAGGCCCGCGAGGATCGCGCCGAGAACCCCCCCGAAGATCCCCTCGAGCAGGAACGGCCAGCGTACGAACCAGTCGGTGGCGCCGACCAGCTTCATGATCTCGATCTCAGTCCGGCGCGCGTACACCGCGGTGCGGATGGTGTTCATGATGATCACCAGGCTGACCACCAGCAGCATCAGCGAGACGAAACCCACCACGCCCTCGATGATGTTGATGGCGGCCTGGATCTTCGGGGTGACGTCGGGGTTGTAATCGGTGGGCTGGGTCGAGTCCACGATCGGGTCCTGCCGGGCCACCTGGTCGAGCTGGACCAGGTAGCGGAGCTGCTTGACGTCGACGTTGAGCGACGCGGGGAGCGGGTTGCTGCCCAGCGCCGTGACCGCAGTGGCGATGTCAGTCCCCTTGCTCGCCGCCTCCTGGAACGCCTGGTCCTTGTTCTCGAAGCTGACTGCGAGGACTCGCGCATCACCCTGCAGTTGGTGCTGGAAGTTGACGATGCTCGCCAGTGACACCCCGTCCTGGATGTAGATCTTGAGCTTGCTGGCCCGCGACTCCTGGTCCTTGAGGACATTGGTGAGCAGGTGCGTGCCCAGCGCCAACGCGCCCACCAGGACGAGGATGAGTCCCATCGTGCAGACACCGGCGAGGGACACCCCGAGGTTGCGCCGGAAGTTCTGCAGCGACGAGCGCACCGCGAACCAGAAGGCGGAGACGAAGCGCCTCATATGGTCGCCTCCCCTTCGCGCAGGTAGCGTCCTTCCTGCTCATCACGGATGACGCGCCCACCCTCGATGGCGATGACGCGCCGGCGCACCAGATCCACCACCTCGCGGTTGTGCGTCGCCATGAGCACGGTGGTACCGCGATGGTTGATCTGCAGCAGGAGCTGGACGATCCCCCACGACGTGTCGGGGTCGAGGTTTCCGGTGGGCTCGTCGGCGAGGAAGATGCGCGGCCGGGTGACCAGCGCGCGCGCAATGGCGACGCGCTGCTGCTCGCCGCCGCTCAGCTCGTCGGGGAACTTGTCGATCTTGTCCTCGAGGCCGACGATCCAGAGCGTCTCCTCCACCTTCTCGCGCATGTGACGCTGCCCCGGCCGCGTGACCTGCAGCGCGAACGCCACGTTCTGGCCAACGGTCAGCGTCGGCAGCAACTTGTAGTCCTGGAAGACGATGCCGAACTTGCGACGCAGCTTGGGAAGGCGCCGCCGCGACATGCGGGTGACCTCCTGGCCGTCAACGAAGATGCGTCCGCTGCTAGCCGGCTCGTCACGAATCATCAGCCGCACCAGGGTGGACTTGCCCGCGCCACTGGCCCCGACGAGGAAGACGAAGTCGCGCTGGTAGATGGCCAGGTCGATGTCGCGCAGCGCGATCGTTCCGCTCGGGTAGGTCTTGCCCACCCCGTGGAAGCTGATCACCGGGCGGAGCGCCGGATCGCTCGCCAATGCCGGCCGCTGCGCGAGGGCCACGCTCACGCGGTCACTCCACGACGTCGATCGGCGATCGAATCGTTCACGGCGGGGGACCCCAGCGCCCGGCAGGCCTACTCCACTCCCGCCCAGCCGGGTGGAACGGTGGGAGATCCCACCCGGTTCGCGTGTGACGTGGAGCGAATTGAGACCGGTGAAGGGACTGGCCGAGTATACGGCCGGGTCGAAAAATGCCCGGCTCGCCGCGACACATCCGCGACATTCGGTGCCGATTTGTGGCGACAGTTCGACGCGTTCGCGCGGTGTGGCCGCTATGCGGCAGCCTCGCGCGCCGACCAGCGCAGGTACGCCTCCATGAACGGATCGAGGTTGCCGTCGAGCACCGCCTGCGCGTTGCCGACCTCAGCGCCGGTGCGGTGGTCCTTCACCATGGTGTACGGGTGGAGCACATACGAGCGGATCTGGCTTCCCCACTCCGCCGGCATCGACTCGCCGCGGAGCTCGGCGATGTGCTCGGCGTGCGCCGCCTGCTTCAGCGCCAGCAGGCGCGACCGCAGCACGCGCCACGCGACCTCGCGGTTCTGGTGCTGCGAACGCTCGTTCTGACACGTGACCACCACCCCCGTGGGGACGTGGGTCAGCCGGATCGCAGACGAGGTCTTGTTGACGTGCTGTCCCCCGGCGCCGCTGCTCCGGTACACGTCCTCACGCACGTCCTTGGGGTCGATGTCGATGTCGACGGCGTCCTCGATCTCCGGGGTCACCTCGACCAGCGCAAAGGAGGTGTGCCGGCGCGCCGCCGAATCGAACGGGCTGATGCGCACCAGCCTGTGCACGCCGCGCTCGGACTTGAGCAGGCCGAACGCACGCGGGCCGGTGATTCGCAGCGTCGCCGACTTGATGCCGGCCTCGTCGCCCGGCGACTCGTCGATGATCTCGGTGGTGTACTTCTTCTCCTCGGCCCAATGCGTGTACATGCGCATCAGCATCTCCGCCCAGTCCTGCGAGTCGGTCCCGCCCGCACCAGCGTGGATGCCGACGAGCGCGGGGTTGTCGCTGTACGGGTCGCTGTAGAGGAGCTCGAGCTCGCGACGGTCCAGCTCCTTCTCGAGGGAGTCGAGCTCGGCCGACACCTCGGCCGTCACCGCCGCGTCGGGCTCCGCCTCAACCATCTCGCCGAGGTCGACCGCGTCGGCGGTTCGCTTCTCGATGTCGGAGACAGAGGCGATCTCCTCGCGCAACCGCGAGGCCTCCTGGGTCAGCGCCGCCGCGTTGCGCGGGTCATCCCACAGCGTGGGGTCGTTGATCTCCGTGTCGAGCTGCTGCAGGCGCGCCCGTTTCGCGTCCAGGTCAAAGATGGCCGAGCAGATCGGCTGCCCGGGCCTTGACCTCCTGTGCGCGCGTCGCCAGCTCACCCATGGTTTGAGTGTACTTGGGCACCCGCGCACGGCGGCTACCATCTGTCCGATGAGCGACGTCCTCTCCATGCCGGACACGCGCGAGAACCCGCCGACCGACCTCGATGAGCGGGAAACGCTGATCGCGTTCCTCGACAGCTATCGCGACACCATCCTAATCAAGCTCGACGGTCTCGACCGCGAGCAGCTGTCACGTCGCCTGCTGCCCTCGCGCACAACGCGGCTCGGGCTGGTCAAGCACCTGATCCTCGTCGAGGACTGGTGGTTCGGGTGCGTGCTGGCGGGCGGCCCCGAGCCGCCCGAGGACCCTGACGACCCGGATTCGGAATGGCTCATCAGCGACGTGGATGACCCGCAGGAGATCGTTG